>JBPYFB010000454.1:0-23476 GCA_051986465.1 Rugosimonospora sp. | reverse complement strand
GTGCTCGGCCATCTCCTCGTGCAGTCGCTGCCCCTGCTCGGTCAGGCGCTCGACCTGGCGCTCCAGCCGGGCCAGCTCCCGCTTGCCGCGCCGCCGGTCGGTGCCGGCCGCGGGCGCGGGACCGCGCGGTGCGGTCGGGGTCGGCGGGGCGGGTGACACCCTCTCCAGGTACTCGTCGACGCCGCCGGGCAGGTGGGTGAGGCGGCCGTCGCCGAACAGCGCGTACACGGAGTCGGTGACGCGCTCGACCAGGTACCGGTCGTGGCTGGCGACGATGAGCGTGCCCGGCCACGTGTCGAGCAGGTCTTCGAGGCCGGCGAGCGTATCGGTGTCCAGGTCGTTGGTGGGCTCGTCGAGCAGCAGCACGTTGGGTTCGGCGGCGAGCAGCCGCAGCAGTTGCAGCCGCCGCCGCTCCCCGCCCGACAGGTCGGCGACGGGTGTCCACACGCGACGGTCGGTGAAGCCGAACACCTCGGCCAGTTGGGCCGCGGACAGCTCGCGGTCGCCGAGTACCACCCGGCGGGCCACCTCCTCGACCGCCTCCAGCAGGCGCAGGTGGCCGGGCAGCTCGGCGAGCTCCTGCGACAGGAAGGCCTGGCGCACCGTGGCTCCGCGCACCATGCTGCCAGTGTCCGGTGTGGACAGACCGGCGAGCAGGCGCAGCAGCGTGGTCTTACCGGCGCCGTTCGGTCCCAGGATCGCGATCCGGTCGCCCGGGCCGACGAGCCAGGTGACGCCGTCGAGGATCTGCTTGGGACCGGCGGACAGGCGCACCGAGTCGAGCTCGTACACCTGCTTGCCGAGCCGGGCGGTGGCCAGGCGCCGCAGGGACACCGTGTCGCGCGGCTCCGGTACGTCCGCGATCAGCGCGTTCGCCGCCTCGATGCGGAACCTCGGCTTGCTGGTACGGGCCGGGGGTCCCCGGCGCAGCCAGGCGATCTCCTTGCGCAGCAGGTTCTGCCGGCGCCGCTCGGTGGCCGCCTCGATCCTGGCGCGCTCGGCCCGGGCGAGTATCCACGCCGCGTACCCGCCGTCGTAGGCGCGCACGGCCTGGTCCGCCACCTCCCAGGTACGGGTGGTGACCGCGTCGAGGAACCACCGGTCGTGGGTGACCACGACGAGCGCGCCGCGCCGCTCGGTCAGGTACCCGGCGAGCCAGGTGATCCCGGCCACGTCGAGATGGTTGGTCGGTTCGTCGAGTACCAGCAGATCGCTCTCGCGTACCAGCAGCGCGGCGAGCGCGACCCGGCGCCGCTCGCCGCCGGACATCCGGTCCACTGTGGACGACAGCCCGAGGTCCGGCATGCCGAGTCCATTGAGGACGGTACGGACTCCGGCGTCGCCGGCCCATTCGTGTTCGGGCGCGTCGCCGAGCACCACGTCCCGTACGGTCGCGGACGGCTCGAAGGACACCGCCTGCGCGAGGGAGAGCACCCGCAGGTCGCGCCGGTGCGTGACACGCCCCGAGTCGGGCTCCTCGGCACGGGTCAGTAGCCGCAGGAGGGTGGACTTTCCGGCGCCGTTGAGCCCGACGACGCCCACCCGGTCCGCCTCGTCCAGCCCTTGCGACACGTCGGCGAAGAGCACCCCGGTCGGCCCGTACCCCTTGCCGACCCGGTCCAGATTGACGATGTTAGCCAACGGTTAAACCACCCGGGCGCCGGCGACGGGTCCGAACGTGGCCAGCGCGGCCCGGCAGGTACCGCTGGCGGACAGGGCGGTGGCGATGGCGGCGGCGTGCGGCGCGTCCCGGGCGAGGAAGGCGCAGGTCGGGCCGGAGCCGCAGACGATACCCGCGAGCGCGCCGGCCGCGCCGCCCGCGTCGAGGGTGTCACGCAGGCTGGGTCGCAGCGCCAGCGCCGCGACCTGCATGTCGTTGCCGAGGCACTTGGCGAGAACGGCCGGGTTGCGCTGGCGCAGCGCCGCGAGCAGCTCGTCGGGGGCGCCGATCGGGGCGTCCGCCTGGCCGCGGGCGCGCAGCCGGTCCAGCTCCCGGTACACCTCCGGCGTCGAGAGGCCGCCGTCGGCGATGGCGAGTACCCAGTGCCACGCCGACGCGCGGGCCAGCACCGGGCTGATCGCCTCGCCCCGGCCGGTACCCAGGGCGGTGCCGCCGAGTACGAGGAACGGCACGTCCGAGCCGACCCGGGCGGCCACCTCGGCCAGCTCCTCCCGCTCCAGCCCGGTACCCCACAGCCCGTCGCACGCGACCAGCGTCGCCGCCGCGTCCGCGCTGCCACCGGCGAGTCCAGCCGCGAGCGGGATGTTCTTGCGCAGGTGCAGCCGGGCCTGCGCGGGTACGCCCGCGTGACTGGCCAGGGCGCGGGCCGCTTGCTGGATCAGGTTGCTGTCGTCCAGCGGCAGGTTGCCGGCACCCTCGCCCTCCATGGTCAGCGTCAGTTGGTCGCCGCGACGCGCGCTGACCTCGTCGTACAGGGCGAGTGCCTGGTACACGGTGGTCAGCTCGTGGTACCCGTCCGGACGCAGCGGTCCCACGCCGAGGTACAGGTTGATCTTCGCCGGGACCCGGACCTTCACCGATCCGGTGGCGCCCAGCCGCGGTCTGCCCTCCTCGAACAGTGCCTCGGTCATATCCGCTCCCGGTTCGCTCCGCGGGGCGCTTGCGCACGCTCGCGGACCCGCAAGCTCCCCGCGCAAGTGCGCCGCCTTCCCTCGGCGCGGGACGCCGTGGGCGGTGCAGGCCGTTGCGCCTCGTGAGCCGGCACTTGGGCCGGATCAGCAAGGCGGCGCTTGACAGTCCAGGCGACGCCGCGCCCCTCTACGCTCACAAGGCCGCCTCCCTGGCGATCGCCGCGAACTGTTCAATAGTGAGCGACTCGCCCCGGGCACCTGGATCCACCCCGGCCTTGGCGAGGATCGCCGCGGCGGCGTCCGGGCCGCCGGCCCAGCCGGAGAGCGCCGCGCGCAGCGTCTTGCGCCGCTGCGCGAACGCCGCGTCGATCACCGCGAAGGTCCGCTTCCGGTCGACGTTAGGAGGCGGATCGTGGCGCTCGAACGCGACCAGGCCGGATTCCACATTCGGTACGGGCCAGAAGACGTTGGCCGGTACCCGCCCCGCCTGGCGCGCTCGCGCGTACCAGGCGAGCTTGACGCTGGGCACCCCGTACGTGCGCGAGCCGGGTGGCGCGGTGAGCCGGTCGGCCACCTCCCGCTGCACCATCACCAGCCCGTACCCGAGTCCGGGCAGGATCGCGAGCAGGTGCAGGAGCACCGGTACGGACACGTTGTATGGCAGGTTCGCGACCAGGGCCGTGGCGCCGGGCAGGTCGTCCGGGCGCACCGTGAGCGCGTCCTGGTTGACCACCGTGAGCCGGTGCGCGTACTCGGGTGCGTATCGCTCGACGGTACCGGGCAGGGCGGCGGCGAGCGGTCCGGCGATCTCCACCGCGTACACCCGGGCGGCGGCCGGCAGCAGCGCCAGCGTCAGCGAGCCGAGGCCCGGCCCGACCTCCACGACGACGTCCTCGGGGCGCAGGGCGGCGGTACGCACGATGCGGCGCACCGTGTTCGGGTCGTGCACGAAGTTCTGCCCGAGCGACTTGGTCGGCGCCACGCCCAGGCGGGTCGCGAGTTCCCGGATCTCCACGGGGCCCAGTAACGCGCTCACCAAGGTCCGAAGATCCGTTCGCCGTTGGCCGAGATCGCCGCGCATACCTCGTCCAGTTCCCGCCCGAGCGTCTGGGCAAGCGAGCGCACGGTCAGCGGAATGAGGTACGAGCCGTTGGGGCGGCCCCGGTACGGCATGGGCGTGAGGAACGGCGCGTCGGTCTCGACGAGGATCTGGGTGAGCGGTGCGAGCCGGGCCGCCTCCCGCAGGTACTCGGCGTTCTTGAAGGTGACCGTACCGGCGAAGCTCAGCGCGTACCACCGCCTGACGCACTCCGCCCCGAAGGCCGCGTCGCCGGAGAAGCAGTGCAGCACGACCTGCTCCGGCGCGCCCTCCTCGGCGAGTACCCGCAGCACGTCGGCGTGCGCGTCCCGGTCATGGATGACCAGCGCCTTGCCGGTAGCCTTGGCGATCGCGATGTGCGCCCGGAAGCTGCGCTCCTGCGCGGCGCGCCCCTCGTCGCCGGTGCGGTAGCTGTCCAGGCCGGTCTCGCCCACGGCCCGTACCCGCTCCTCGCCGGCGAGCCGCTCGATGACCCGCAGCGCCTCGTCCAGCTCGCCCGCCTTGTCGAGCAGCGGCGCCTCGTTGGGGTGCAGCGCGACCGCGGCGAGCACCGCCGGCTGCTCGGCGGCGAGCCGCGCGCTCCACCGCGACGACTCCACGTCGACCCCGACCTGCACCAGCCGGTCCACGCCCACGGCCCGGGCCGCCGAGATGGCGGCGGCCGGGTCGCCGCCGACGATGTCCAGATGGGTGTGGCTGTCCAGGACCGGTACCGCGAGCGGCTCGGGCGCGGGCGGCGGCTGGTCGCGCTGGTTGTTGGGGGTACGCATCCCCGCCAGCATAGTGAGCGGCGGAATCGACCACTGAGAGCGGCCGGCGTCACACCGACGCGATCGATGGTTCACACCGTGTTAACCCGAGGGGGTATGGGAAGGACTAAGTTCGTGCCCATGACCCCGATCGGTCAGGTCGCTGCGACCCAGGGTACCGAGTCGCACGCCTCGGCGCGGCTGCGCGTCCGCTGCATGGACGGCGAGTTCTCCGCCGAGTCGATCGCCAAGGGTGCCGCCTTCGAGATCTTCTCCGCCGAGGCACATCCGGGCTTCCTGCCCAACCCGCGGCCCGGTGCCCGCAAGCCGTACCGGCGGTTCCTCCCGGCCACCGAGGTCGAGGTGATCGAAGGGCCGGCACCCTTGCCGGATGAGGACGCCCTGTCGGTACCGGTCGCCCGCGGCGTGAGCTGGGCCGGCGTGCACCGGCTGAGCCAGACCCCGCGGGTCGCCACGACCCCGCAGCTGGCGAGCCTCCGGCAGAGCGTGACGATCCGCCGCGGCACCCGCATGGTCAAGGTGCTCTCCGGGCGGCAGCTCGCCGGGCACCTGCGCGGGTGGCTGCCGCAGGGCTTCTGCTACCGGGAGGCCGACCTCGCCCACCTGCGCACCCCGGCCGACCTGTCGATCCTGCGCAGCGACGGCGACGACATCGACGGCGGCGAGGTGATCTTCGCGCTGCGCTGGCGCGCGGTGGACCCGCAGGACTACGACATCCCGTACATCGAGTCGTACGAGGGGCTGGTACGGATGCCGCCCCGCGACCGGGTCGGCCCGCCCGTACTGGGCACCGGCTTCGCGCCCTCCGGAAACCACGTGATCCCCGAGTACGTCACCGCCGGCCTCGCCGACCTGCCGTACCCGGCCTTCGCCGAGCTGATGGCCTACACGACCGACGGCACCGAGGTGGTCCTCTACAGCTACCTGCCGGAGCAGCGCAACTGGACGCGGCTGTTCGGCCCGCAGTGGCGCGGCCTGTTCGCGGCGGTACCCGGCGTCGATCCGGGGCAGGAGTACTTCGCGATCCCGCCCGGGCCCAGCAAGCTGGTCGGCCGGTACCGGGGCGAGGAGTACGAGGCGGTCGCCGACCCGCCCGGCGAGTTCCGGTTACTGGCCAAGACGCGGGCGGCCCGGTACGCGGTCGAGACGCTGGCCCGGCACACGCCGTGCGCCACGTGGCGCGGGATCCCGTGCACGATCACCCGGGTGGACGGCGACTGGCTGCGGCTGCGGCTGATGCGCCCGAGCAGCGAGGCGATCATCGCGACCGGCGCCACCTGCGTCGAGCGCGGGATCTACGAGGCGTGGGCGCCGGGCCCCGAAGTCCAGCGGCAGCTGATGGAGGTCCGGTACGCCCTCCCGGTCAGCCGGCCAGCCTAGCCAGCTCCTCGTCCACAATGGACGAATCCAGCTTCTTGAATACCGGCTTCGGTGGCGCCAGCGGCGTGCCGGCCTCGACCGGCTTGGGCGCCCAGCGGGCGCCCGCCGAGTAGTCCCCGGTCAGCACCGGGTACCCCGGGCCGCCGTCCAGATCCTCGACCTCCACGATCGAGGGCATCGGCGCGTGTACCCCGGTCCCGCCGAGCAGCTCGTGGATCTTCTGGGCGGCGTGCGGCAGGAACGGGGTGAGCAGGATGTTGCAGTCGCTGACCGCCTGCAGCGCGACGTGCAGGATGGTGCCCATCCGCTCCTGGTCGTCCTTGAGCTTCCACGGCGCCTGGTCCGAGAGGTACTTGTTCGCCTCGCCCACCACGCGCATCGCCTCGGTGATCGCCTGCTTCTGCCGGTGCCGTTCGATCAGCCCGCCGACCGTGCCGAACGCGCCCCGTACCGACGCCAGCAGCGCCTCGTCCGCCGGGGTCAGCCCGGCCGGTCCGACCGGCGGGATCGCGCCGAAGTTCTTCGCCGCCATCGAGATCGACCGGTTGACGAGGTTGCCCCAGCCGGCCACCAACTCGTCGTTGTTGCGGCGCAGGAACTCCGACCAGGTGAAGTCGGTATCGGTGCTCTCCGGCCCGGCGACCGCGATGAAGTACCGCAGCGCGTCCGCGTCGTACCGGGACAGGAAGTCCCGCACGTAGATGACGACCGACCGGGACGAGGAGAACTTGCGCCCCTCCATGGTGAGGAACTCGCTGGAGACGATCTCGGTGGGCAGCGCGAGCTCCCCGTACCGGCCGGGCTGGCCGCCCTTGTCGCCCTTCCCGTCGTAGGCCAGCAGCTCGGCCGGCCAGATCTGGGAGTGGAAGGTGATGTTGTCCTTGCCCATGAAGTAGTAGGACCGGGCGTCGACCGCGTCGGCGGACCACCACAGCCGCCATGCCTCCGGGTCGCCGGAGCGGCGCGCCCATTCGATCGAGGCGGACAGGTAACCGATGACAGCGTCGAACCACACGTACAGCCGCTTGGCCGGGTTCTCCTCCCAACCCGGCAGCGGTACCGGGATGCCCCAGTCGATGTCCCGGGTCATCGCGCGCGGTCGCACGTCGTCGAGCAGGTTGAGGGAGAACTTGAGGACGTTGGGGCGCCAGTCCGTACGGGTCTTGAGCCACTGGGCCAGCGCGTCGGCGAGCGCGGGCAGGTCGAGGAAGAAGTGCTCGGTCTCCACGAACGTGGGTACCTCGCCGTTGATCCGGGACCGCGGGTTGATCAGGTCGACCGGGTCGAGCTGGTTGCCACAGTTGTCGCACTGGTCGCCGCGCGCGCTGTCGTACCCGCAGATCGGGCAGGTGCCCTCGATGTACCGGTCCGGCAGGGTACGGCCGGTGGACGGGGAGATCGCCCCCTTGGTGACTTCCTTGATCATGTACCCGTTCTCGTACACCGTACGGAAAAGCTCCTGCGCCACGGCGTAGTGGTTGCGGGTCGTGGTACGGGTGAACAGGTCGTACGAGAGCCCCAGCCCGTACAGGTCCTCGACGATCATGCGGTTGTACCGGTCGGCCAGCTCCCGGGGCGAGACGCCTTCCTTCTCCGCCTGTACCAGGATCGGGGTGCCGTGCTCGTCGGTACCCGAGACCATGAGAACGTCGTGCCCCGCCATCCGCATGTACCGGCTGAACACGTCGGAGGGGACACCGAAGCCGGAAACGTGACCGATGTGGCGCGGCCCGTTGGCGTAAGGCCAGGCGACCGCGGCGAGAGCGCGACTCATGGGATACCAGCCTAGTCACGCGCCGCTTGTCGGACACACCAGGCGGCCTCCGCCATATTGCCCTGTTTGAGGTGTGCAATATGTTTCATGCTAGAGAACGTGGATCGTCCCGCTGATACCGAACAGCGGGTACTGCCACCGGAGAGCCCGACGGCGACGCGGCGCACCCGCCGCCCCGCCGGACCCCGCGCCCCGCTGGTCGGGCTGCTCGCGTTGATCGTTTTCGGCCTGCTCGCGACGTTCTTCGCGTGGGTCACCGCCGAGCCGCTGTGGCTCGCCGTCGGGCACAGCAGCCGCGGCACCGCCACCGTCATCCACTGCGACGGGCATGGGCTCGGCCTGCGCTGCCAGGCGCGCTTCAGCGCCAGCGCGGGTGCCGTCACCGCCACGCACGTGCAGCTGGTCGGCGCGCCGGCCCGGGGACTCCCGGACGGGGCCACGATCAAGGCGCGGATGGTCTCCCGCAGCGGCCGGATCGCCTACGCCGGCGACGCGGGCGGGCTGGCTCTGCGCTGCGCGCTCGGCCTGCTCCTGGTGCTGGTGTGCGCGGTGGCGATGGCGCTGGTAGCCGGGGTGCACCGGCTGGAGAACCGGCGCGCCCGCTGGTACACGCTCGCCGGTACCGTCGCGGGGCCGGTGGCGCTGCTGGTGGGCATGCTCGCCGTCACGTACTGACCACCAGGTTGTACACCTCCCGCCGGGGCAGGCCGTACTCCTTGGCCACGGCGGCGATCGCCTCTCTCCGCGACCTACCTGCCGATTCTCGTGCCGCCACCGCGGCCAGCAGTTCCTCGTCGGCCGGCCGCGCCGCGGGCGCCGCCTCGGCCCCGGCCACCACGACCGTGATCTCCCCGCGCGGCTCGTCCCGCCCGGCCCAGCCCGCCAGGTCGCCGAGCTGCCCCCGGCGCACCTCCTCGTACGTCTTGGTCAGCTCCCGGCAGACCGCCCCCGCACGCTCCGCGCCGAACGCCGCCGCGAGGTCGGCCAGCATCACCGCGAGCCGGTGCGGCGCCTCGAAGAAGATCAGCGTGCGCGGCTCGGCGGCGAGCGCGGCCAGCCGCGCCCGGCGCTCGCCCGGGCGGCGCGGCAAGAAACCTTCAAAGCAGAACCGGTCGCTGGCCAGACCTGACAGGGCAAGCGCGGTGGTCACCGCGCTGGGGCCGGGCGCCGCCGTCACCGGCACGCCGGCCTCGACCGCCGCGCGCACCAGGCGAAAGCCGGGGTCAGAGACGCTGGGCATGCCGCCGTCGGTCACCACCGCGACCACCGCACCGCCGTGCAGCGCCGCCAGGATTTCGGGGGTACGGCGTGCCTCATTGCCCTCGAAGTACGACGTGACCCGGCCGCTGATCTCGATGCCAGCGTCGCGCGCCAGCCGGGCCAGCCGCCGGGTGTCCTCGGCCGCTACCAGGTCAGCAGTGGCCAGCGCCCGAGCCGCACGCGGGGAAAGATCCGCCGCGTTGCCCAGCGGCGCGCCGACCAGTACCAGGCGCCCATCCGTGGCTCCCATCGTCCTGTTACCTCCAATAGGTGCCCGCTGCGGCTCGCGCACTCTACGATCGCAGGCGTGACAGCGGTGGTAGCTATCGACCTCGACAAAGAGGCACAGGACAAGCCGGCGGAGCAGCCGGAGCCCGTCTCGGACGCTATGCGGCGGCGACTGGCCCCACCCCTGCCCAACGACCGGTTCGGTTCGTGGGTGGCCACCGGTGTGATCGTGCTCATCGCCGCGATACTGCGCCTGGTCGGGCTGGGCTGGCCCAAAGGCAAGATCTTCGACGAGGTCTACTACGCCACCGAAGGCCACGACCTGCTGGTACACGGGGTCGAGTGGAACGCCAGCAACAACAACGGCGACTTCGTCGTACATCCGCCGCTCGGCAAATGGATCATCGGGCTCGGCGAGCGGATCTACGGATACCACGAGTTCGGCTGGCGCATCTCCGCAGCGGTCTTCGGCATCATCTCCATCCTGATCGTGATCCGGATCGCCCGCCGGCTGTTCGGCTCGACCGTCCTGGGCTGCGCGGCCGGCCTGCTGATGACCCTCGACGGGCTGCACTTCGTGCTGTCCCGCTCGGCGCTGCTCGACATCTTCCTGATGTTCTTCATCCTGGCCGCGTTCGGCTGCCTCGTCATGGACCGCGACCAGCGGCGCCGCCGCTGGCTGCGGGCGATCGAGGCGGGCGCCGACCCGAGCAGCCCCGGCCGCGCCAACCGCCCGCGGTTGACGTTCCGCGAGGGCGTGCCGTGGTGGCGGATGCTGGCCGCGGTGATGACCGGATGCGCGATGGCGGTCAAGTGGAGCGCCCTGTGGTACATCATCCTGTTTGTCGCGCTGATCTACCTGTGGGAGGTGGGCGCGCGGCGCAGCGCGGGCGTACGCAACCGGTGGCGGGACACGCTGCTGGACGAGACCGGCTGGGTGGCCGCGTTCCTCGCGATCGTGGTCGTCGTGTACCTGGCGAGCTGGAGCGGCTGGTTCTTCACCAACGACGGGTACGACCGGCACTGGGTCGCCTCGCTCGGCCACCACGAGTACCCGGTGGTCAGCGCGCTGATCAACCTGTGGCACTACCACCAGGACGCGCTGCACTTCCACAACGGCCTCACCGCCAAGCACACGTACCAGTCCTGGCCGTGGCAGTGGCTGCTGCTGGGCCGGCCGGTCGCGTTCTACTGGAACAACTGCTCCGGCCAGTGCGCCTCCGAGGTGCTGCTGCTCGGTACCCCGATCCTGTGGTGGTCGTTCATCCCCGCCCTGCTCGGGCTGGGCTGGTTCGGCGTCAGCCGGCGGGACTGGCGGGCGCTCGCGATCGGGCTGGGTGTCGCCGCCGGCATCGTGCCGTGGTTCAACTGGGAACTCGACAACCGCACGATGTTCTACTTCTACGTGCTGCCCGCCGAGCCGTTCCTCATCCTCGCCGTCGTGTACGTGCTGGGCTGCATCATCCGTGGCCCGGCGCGGGAGGGTGCGCTCGCCCGGTTCGCCACGCCCATGTCCCCCGGCGGGTACGAGCGGGTACCGGTCGGCGACCGGCGGATGATCGGCGCCATCGTCGCGGGCGTGTACGTGCTGGTCATCGCGCTGTGCTTCGCGTACTTCTACCCGATATACGTGGGCCGAACGCTGACCTACGCCCAGTGGTACGCCCGCATGTGGCTAGGCGGCCGCTGGATCTAGCGCGCCGCGCGGCTCGATCAACTAGCCGAGCCTGCCGCGCCCCGCTCGATGTCGGCGAGCGCGGCGATGTTCGCGGCCTCGTCCTGATCGGGTTCGGTCGTGTCGAGGAACGCCTGGACGACCTCGACCGCCACATCGGGGGCCAGCCGCTTGAGGCTCATCGCGAGCACGTTGGCGTCGTTCCAGAGCCGCGCACCGCGGGCGATCCACGGCTCCCAGGCCAGCGCCGCCCGTACCCCGGGCACCTTGTTCGCGGCGATGGCGGTACCGGTACCCGTCCAGCACATGACCACGCCGGCATCGGCCCGGCCCTCGACCACGGCTCGGCCCACCGCCTCGCCGATCGCCGGCCACACACCGGAGCCGGTCGCGGGCACCACCTCATGGCCCTGTTTCGACAGGTACGCGAGGACGGCGCTGGTTGTGGCATTCTCGTCGTCCGCGCCATACGCGATTCTCATGCCGGTCAACGCTAACGTCTGCATATGTCCCGTCGCGCATCGGCCATCGCACTCGTCGTGGTGCTCGGCGCCGCCGCCGCGGTCGCCATCGGCTACCTGCACGGCCTGGGTCCGCTCTCCGTCGCGTCGGCCGGTCCGCCCGGCCGGCTACCCGCGACGCCCCGGGTGGTCGACCACGCCTGCGCCGCGCACATCGATGGCTGGGACCAGGCCGGGGCGCGCCCGTACTTCTGGGTCGGCGTCGATGAGGGTCCGGAGTCGGTGACCGCGGTGTGGTGGCCGACCACGAACGAGAGCGAATGCCGGGTGACCCAAAGCCGGGGCGACGCGGCCGTGGCTACGGCGCTGGCTAACGACATCAGGCGTTCGGAGGGCGTCCCGTCGGGAGCCGGCAACTGCCCGACGGACGCGGGCGCGGTCGACCTGTACTTCGCCTATGCCGGCGGGCACTGGGAGCGGGTACGCGCCTATCCGAACGGATGCACGCGCGTCACCGCGCACGGCCGCCGGGCGCGGCGGGCCGTCCTGTCTGCGGACCTGTCGGCGATCGCGCCGCCCGGGGAATGGCGGCAACTGCTGCGGTAGTCACAGCAGCACGAGCACGGCCGCACCGACGACCACGACGGCGGCGAGCAGGATGAGAGTCCGGCCCGACGGGCGCCGCCGCTTCGTCCACCGCCACTTCGCCCGTCGCTCCGGCAGAGGGCCCGGTGGCAGGCCGAGCGGGTTGCCGACGTTGAGTTCGCGGCGGTACGCGGTGCCGATCAGCGGCTCGTGGCGGGCCGGCAGATCGGGCGGCGGCGGGTACGGCCCACTGCGGGACATGGTTCATTTTACGGCCGCCCAGTCTCGTGCGAGATCAAGGATCTGGCCCAATGGCTCGAATTGGAGCTCACCGGCGAGTTCACCTGATCGCAACCCACGGGGGTGCCCCGGCTAGGTAGAGTCCCCGCATCCTCGACGACGTTGATCCTTTCATTGGTACCGCGGCGACCGCCCTGCCTCAGGCGCACGGGCTCGCCGCCACTTGGTGGTGGCCGAAGGCTCAGGTCGGAAATACCCATCCCGGCGCCACCTCGCCGCTGGGCATGGTGTCGGCATGCGCGTACTCCGGCGGATACCCCACCGGGTATGGCTGGTACACGAAGAACACCGAGGGACTGCCCGAGGAGATGTTCGACCGGCTCGAGGCGTCCGGCTTCACCCACTTCCAGCAGTCCGGCACCGGCGCGATCCGCAAGTACTACAACTACATCCGGGTCACGCCCATGATGCAGCCGCTGGATGACCTGGGTCAGTCCTGGCCGCTGTACGACGAGGTGGCCGAGCCGGGCTACTACGCGGCGACCCTGGGCAGCGGGGTGCGCTGCGAGATCACCGTCGGCGCCAAGGTCGCCGTGCACCGGTACACCTTCCCGGAGCACAGCCGCGCGCGGATCGTCGTCGACCTGTCCTGCGGCGGCCTCGCCATCGAGCACAGCCGCACCGTGCCGCTGCGGGCGCAGGTGGAGAGCATGGGGTACGGCCGGGCGCAGGGCACGATCGTGATGGAGGGCGTACCGCTCTCGGTCTATCTCGAGGTCGACAGCCCGGGCTGGCGGCAGATGCTCTGGCACGACCGGCGGCTCATCGACGGCGGTACCCGCCTTGACTTCGACAGCATCCGGCAGACCACGCTGCGCCCCTTCGGCCTGCTGTTCCTCGGGCCGGCCCCGGCCGGACACACCGTCGAGGTGCGCCTGGGCTTCTCGCTGCGCGGCTGCGAACAGGCCCGGCAGAACCTAGAACGCGAGTGCGGGCAAGGACAACTGGCGTTCGACACGGTACGGGAGCGGACCCGGACCCGCTGGGGCCAGCACCTCGACCGGATCCAGGTCGAGGGCGGCACACCGGCCCGGCGGGCGGTACTGGCGACGGCGCTCTACCACGCGCTGATCAAGCCGTGCTTCGCCGACGACGAGAGCCCCTTCTGGCCCAACTCCGGCCCGTTCGCGTTCGACGTCTGCACCATGTGGGACATGTACAAGACGCAGCTTCCGCTGCTGGCCGCGGTCGCGCCCAACCGCGCGACCGACCTGCTGGAGTCACTGATCCGGGTATGCGAGGAGGAGGGCAACTTCCCCGTCGGGTACCGGATGGCCCGCGGCGCCGACCGGTTCTTCCGCCAGGCCAGCGCGCTGGCGCATACCGCGCTCGCCGACGCACGCGCGCTGTGGCCGGACAGCCTGGACTGGACCTGGGCCTTGGTACACATGGTCGACGACCTGCGCCGCATGTACGGCGAGGACTTCTACGAGCACGGCCTGGTACACCCCGTCACGCACACCCTCGACCTCGCCTACGGCCACCACTGCACCGCCCAGGTGGCTCGCGCACTGGGCGACGCGCGCCTCGCCGGCGAACTCGACGAGCTCAGCCGCTTGTGGCCCAACGCCTTCGACTCCGGTACCGGGCTGCTGTGCGACTCGGAGTTCTACGAGGGCGGCAAGTGGAACTACTCGTTCCGGCTGCTGCACGACATGGCGTCGCGGATCGACCTGGCCGGCGGCGACCGCGCGTTCGTGGACATGCTCGACCGGTTCTTCGGCTTCGGCGCGGCGCCGGTCAAGCAGCCCGGGCGGCGGCCGACGGCGGCGGAGATGGCGGCCGGGTACGCCCTCAACCGGTTCGAGGGGCTGAACAACGAGCCGGACATGGAGGCGCCCTGGGCGTATCACTACGCTGGGCGCCCGGACCGTACCGCCGAAATCGTCCACGCGGCACTGACATGGCAATTCAGTACGGGTCCGGGCGGGCTGCCGGGCAATGACGACTCCGGCGGGCTGAGCTCGTGGTACGTGTGGGCGTCGCTGGGTCTGTTCCCGGTCGCGGGGCAGGGCCTGTTCCTGGTCAACGCGCCCGCGTTCGCCCGGGCCGCGCTGCGCATCGGCGACCGGGAGTTCATCGTCGAGACCAGCGGCCACCGCGATACGCCGGTCGGCGCCGACGGCATCGACAGTGACCCGCCGCCACAGTACGTCCAGTCCGCGACCCTCAACGGGAAGTCGCTGCGCGCCACCCACTTGACCGCCGCCGACCTACACGCTGGCGGGCGGCTGCACCTGCGGTTGGGCCCCAAGCCCTCACACTGGGGGCACGGGACCCGCCCCCCATCCTCCCCCGATCCCAGCAACACCTAAGGAACCGCGATGAACCACCCACGTCGCCGACTTGTGATCGTGGTCCGGGCCGACCCGGTGATCTGTGGCCACGCCGGCGAGGCCCGCAACCTCGCCGAGGTGGCGGTGACCCGCGGCTACGACGACGTACGGCTGCTGACCTGGCCCATCCCGACGCTGCAGGCTGCTGGACTGCCGCTCAAGCCGCTGGACCGGCTGCTGCCGTACACCACCGGAATCACCGTGGAGCGCCCCGAGCCGATCGGCGACTACCGGGTACCGGACGGCCGGCATCTGGCCGGCCTCACCGGCCGCCTCGTCGAGCTGCTCGCCGAGCCGGTACCCACCACCTGCCTGTCCATGTACCTGGCGCCGCACGCCACCGTCGTCGCGGACGCGGTCGGCGCGGCTCGGGCCGCCGGGTTCGCGCCCAACGTGTACACGGTCGCGAAGGCGGTCGGCTCCGACGTCACGAACGTGATCCGCTCGTGCGTACGGGACGGTCGCTTCGGCGCGGCAGCCGCCATGTTCACCACGTTCCTCGGCAACGACGAGGTGGTCGCGGTCTCCGAGTACACCCGGCAGCAGGTCGTGGTCTCGGCCGAGCAGGTGGACGCGCACTACGGCACCCGCTTCGCCGACGAGTGCCGGCGCCGGGTCACCGTGAGCTACCCGCCGATCAACTCGGCCGACTACCTCGACCTGGACCCGATGCGGGTACGCGCCGCGCTGGCCCGCCGTGGCTTGGAGCCCGACGGGTACGTCCTGTTCCTGTCGCGGGTGGCCCGCTCGAAGGGCA
This sequence comes from Rugosimonospora sp., assembly GCA_051986465.1. Taxonomy (GTDB): domain Bacteria; phylum Actinomycetota; class Actinomycetes; order Mycobacteriales; family Micromonosporaceae; genus DATEJJ01. The sequence continues at coordinate 8,259 of JBPYFB010000454.1, read as the reverse complement.
TCTACGACCTGGTGATCGCGTTCGGCCAGGTGCGCTGCCGGTCGCGGGTCAAGCTGGTGGTGGCGGGCACCGGCCCGGCGCTGGACCACGTGCGAGCAATGTCCAAAGAGGACGATCGAGTGATCTTCCTGGACGACGTCGACGACCGCGAGAAACCGTTGCTGATGCGCGGCTGCGCAGCGTACGTCCTGCCCACCAAGCCCGAACCCGACTTCGTGGAGACCTTCGGCATCGCGCTGGCCGAGAAGATGCTGGCCGGCGGCGGACCGGTCATCACCACGCTGACGGGCGGGACCGGCGAGGCTGTCGGCGGTACCGCCGTCATCGTCGAGCCGGGCGACATCAGCGGGCTGGCCGCGGCGATGGATCGTGTCGTGCTGGAGATGTCCGAGGCCGAGCGGCGGGACCTGGAGGTGCGGGCCCGCGCCCACGCGATGTCGTTCGACCGGGTCAGGGTCTTCGACAGCCTGTTCCCGGATGCGACGCCCGCGGCCGCGCCCGCTATGGCCTGAGCGCCCGCTACGCCTGCTTGGCCAGGCGGGCCGGCGTGTGTTCGACGCCGCCGCACCAGACGCGGCTGATCGAGCGTACGGCGCGGATGTCGCGCAGCGGGTCGCCGTCGACGAGCACCACGTCGGCCCGCCGGCCCGGCGCGATGACGCCGCGGTCGGTGAGGCCGAAGTGTTCGGCGGGCAGCACCGTCGCGGCGCGCAGCGCGTCGAGGCTGCTGATGCCGGCGTCGACGAGCAGTTCGAGTTCGTGGTGCAGGCTGTCGCCGTAGCTGAAGTTCCCCGCCGATTCGGCATCCGTGTTGGTATCGGTACCGGCCAGGATCGGTACCCCGGCACGGTACGCGGCCGCGACGCTCGCCCGCGCGCTGTCGTAGTTTGCGCCTGGCATCGCCCACTCCGCGCGCATCTGCGGGGAGGTCGACGGTGCCGTCAACGCCTCCATCATGGTCAGCGTGGGGATCAGCACCCGGCCGGCGGCCGCCATCCGATCCGCCGCGATGCGGTCCAGTGGCCGATCCAGCGGCGTATGCGTGAGCGCGTCGACCCCGGCCTCCTGCGCCACCTCCGCCGCCTCGTACGAGAGGGCGTGTGCCACGACGAGCCGCCCGAGCCGGTGCGCGGTGGCGACGAGCGCGTCAACGGTCGCCTGGTCGGGACTGGGTCCGGGCAGATCGATCAGGATCTTCAGGTAGTCAGAGCCTTCCGCGAACCGTTCGGTCACGAACCGCCCCGCTTCGCTGGCGGTACGGATCAGGCCGCGCTCGCCGATCACCGGGATGTGCGAGTGGATACTGCCCGGGGCGAGCGCCGCCGTGCCGGCGCTGCGGATGTCAGGCAGCCCGCGGATCCCGCGCATCGAGTCGACGAACTCCGGCGGAGCGTTCGCCATCTCCAGGGCGGTGGTCACCCCGAAGCGCACCAGCCGTTCGAGTGCGGGTCGCCCGCCGAGGTGCAGGTGGGCGTCGGTCAACCCGGGCAGGAGCACCGCTCCCGCGCCATCGATGACCACGTCGGCGCCCGAGGCGTCGGATCCGACGCGGTCGCCGTCGAGCACCACCGTGCCCGGCGGGAGCAGCTTTCTGCCATCGAAGACGCGGACGTTGCGCAGTGCGGTCTTCATGGGCATGCAGATGCCCACTTTCCGCGCCGATGAACACCGGGCCGGGGTGGCGGGGCCGACCACAAACAAGGAGGTAGCGACGTTAGCGGCGGCCCGACGATCCTTCCCTGCCGGGCCGCACGGGTCTGTCGGCGGCCCCCGGTCCGCCGCCGGAGTCCAGGCGGTGTTCGAGTTGAGTCAGTTCGGTGGTGGACAGCACGAGCCTGGCGAGGACAAGTACCGTCTCGGGCGGTAGGCATTCGGGTACCGCTACGACCACGTCGTTGCGGGTGCGTACACGGACGACGGCCGGTGGTGTGCCGACGCGGACAACTCGCATGGTCAACTCCCCACGAGTTGGGCTTGAGTCCGCCTTTTCCCCACCGTAGGCCTGCGGCGAGATCGTTAGGAACCCCGCTGACCCGGTGAGTTGGCGCCTTTCTTCGTGGCCTCATCCTCGGGGTAGCCGTGCAGCAGCGAATCCACCAACGCCTGGACGTGCCGGCGATCCTCCGCTGTCAACCTGTTCAGGGACGCGACCAGCACGTCGACCTCGGGATGGTTGACCGCTTCGGGCCAGATCAACAGCCCAGCCGCGTTGGCGGCGGCGGTACGCACCGTATCCAGCGGCACGTCCAGCCCGCGGGCCAGTCCGGCCAGCGTGTCCGGGTGCGGCGGCCGGACCAGGCGGTCGTGGGTGGCGAGGTGGTGCACCGTGGAGCGTGGCAGGTCGCCGCGGCGGGCTACGTCTCCGTAAGACCATCCGCGGTCGGCCATGCGATCCCGAATGAGCTGCTGCAACGTGTTCACGATCCGCCCTTGGGCCAGGCTGAGTTGCCAGTGGAGCCTAACCTCCAGCATGCGCCAATTCGCCCAGTCGCCTTGCGGTGGGTACCGGCCCCGGCGTAGCGTCCAATCTCGTCGGACAGTTCGTACAGCGAGATCGGAGGGAACGATGACGACCGCGACCTACCAAACCACAGGGATCGGCCAGGAGGTATGGGGCCAGTCGGTCCACCCGGGCGGGTACGCATGGGCCCAGCAGTACGGGCACCCGCAGCACCAGTTCGGGCAGCAGCAGCCGTTCGGACCGCAGCAGCCCTGGCAGCAGTACGGACCGCAGCAGTACGGACCGCAGCAGACCTTCGGGCAGCAGCAGTACGGACCGCAGCAGACCTTCGGGCAGCAGCCGTTCGGGCAGCCGCAGTTCGTTTCGCAGCAGCCCACCGGGCAGCAGATCCTGGCGATCCTGCCGGCACTGTTTGCACAGCAGGCCCAGCAGATGTACGCGCTCGCCCAGATGTGCACGCAGTTGACCTCCGGAACGGGCTACCAGGTGGGCCTGGCGCAGACCGGCCAGCGCCCATACCCGATGGGCGTCTAGGAGATCGCGATGACTGAGTCCCCACGGCCCGAACGGCGGTCCAAGCACCAGCCCGACCGGGCCGGTGGTGAGAGCCTTCGGGTTCGGTCGGACCGGTACCTGATCACCGCCCAGTCACCGTCGGACGCGCGCCGCGTGGTCAGCAACCTCGATCAGGATGCGCAGGTCCGGCTGGTCCGGACGATACGTCCGGCTCAGCGGCTCGGCGCGTGGGACTTCCCGCCGGTGGCGGTGGCCGAGATGGCCGCGGAGCACGCCGCGTCGCTGGCTGCCCAGGCCGATGTCCACATCGAGGTTGACCAGCCATTGGGGTACGGCCAGACCTGGCTGCGTGGCGCCGATCCTGGCGTCACGCCGCTGACCGAGCCGGTACCACTGAAGTTCCGGGTCACCGATACGGATGGGCGGCCGCTGGCGGGAGCGACGGTGCACGTGTTCGGCGAGCAGGTCCAGGGACAGGCGGTGACAGACGGCGAGGGCGGTGCACAGATCTCGTTGCCCACCGACGAGATCGACCGCGTTCGCGGCGTCTCCGTCCGCCCGGTACAGGGCAACTGGAGTGCGTGGCTGCCCCGGCCGGCCCTGTCCACCACCGAACCCAACACGGTTCTGTGCCTTCCACTGGAATCCGGGGTCACGGCGGGTTGGCACCGCCGTGCCATGGGGTTCGACCGGCTACCGCCGCACTACCTCGGACACGGTGTCCGGATCGCGGTGATCGACTCCGGGGCCTCGCCCGCCGATACCGAATTCTCGGATCGCGTCAGCGGATTTGACGTCCTCGCCCAGGACGACAAGTCCTGGCGGGAGGATGTTCTCGGGGTCGGCAGCCACATCGCCGGTCTGATCGCGGCGTCCGACGAGTCGGCGCGGCACATCGCGCTGGCGCCCGAGTCGGACCTGCTGGTATGCCGCGTGATGCCCGACGGCCGGCACAGTGACCTCATCGAGGCACTTGACTACTGCCTGGCCCAGGATGTGGACGTCGTCCACATCGGAGTCGGCAGCACCGTCTGGTCGCCGCTGCTGGCACAGAAGATCGACCAGGCGTACCAGGCCGGTATCCTCTGCGTCGCCGCGGCTGGAAACACCGGCGGTACGGCGATGTTCCCGGCCTGGCTGCCGAATGTGCTGGGCGTCGGGGCACTGGGCCAACTCGGCACGTATCCGCCCGACAGCTACCACGCCACCCAGGTGCTGGGGGTACCCACTCCCGATGGCCTGTTCCCGGCGCGGTTCAGCGCGTACGGGCCGGGCGTGGACGTGTTCGCGCCGGGCGTGGCGGTACTGTCCACGTCGCCGGCGGGATCATTCGTCGCTGCCGACGGTACCGCCGTCGCAGCCGCGCATGTGACCGCGTTGGCGGCCCTGGTCATTGCCCACCACCCGGACTTCCGTAACGGATACCGGGTGCGCGGCCCGGCGCGCGTCGAGCAGCTGCGGCAAACGATCATTGCCACCAGCCGCCTCGTGGTGTTCGGCAATCCGCGCTATCCCGCGGGCCTGCCCGACGCGGTGGCAGCGGTCGGGCTGACCCCAGGACCGCCGGCGATGACGGCGGCAACCGGGTTGCCCACCGCATATCCCTTCGGGGGCATGGTTCCCGTGCTGCCAGGAATGGGATAAGTCAAGCCATCCCCCTCGGGGCGGGCGTCGGCGTCGGCCGGCGCCCGCCCCTGACTGGCTGCACTGGTCGCACTGCCTGCGTACGCCGAGCGACCCGAACGTCGCGGCGCGGTTGTCCGGTATGGCGACGGGTAGAGGGCGCTCGTATGCCGTTGCGACAGGAGACCCTCGGATGCAGAACGTCGAGTCGACGACCGCCGGGCAGCAGCCACGGTCGAATGCGTGGCAGTCGGCGGTCACCGTCGTGCAGGAGGCGCAACCTCGGTTCATCCCGGCGGGTGCGCACGCGATGACCGTCGTTGTCGAGTACCCACCCGGCGATCCCGGCGCCCCTCCGCATCGGCACCCCGGGCCGGCCTTCGGGTACGTGTTGGCGGGCGAAATGGTCTTCGAGCTTGAGGGTGAGCCGGCGCGGGTGGTCCGGGCGGGCGAGGCGTTCTGGGAGCCGGGCGGCGACGTCATCCACTACCAGGACGGCAACAACCGCGACGACATTCCGGTGCGCTTCACGGTCGCCATGCTCTGCGAACCCGGCAAGCCGATGCTCACGCTCGTGGATGAGGAAGAGCTCGCCCGGCGGGCGGACCGGAGGGCTGCACGGCCATGAAGATTGCTGTCATTGGCGGTACCGGACTCATCGGATCGCAGGTAGTCAAGGACCTGAACGCGAGCGGGCACCAAGCGGTACCGCACTCCCCGGCAAGCGGTCTGGACCTGCTGCACGGGCGGGGCCTGGCCGAGGCGCTGACGGGTGCCGACGTCGTGGTCAACGTGACGAACTCGCCCACCTTCGACGATGCCTCGCTCGCGTTCTTCCAGACGACCATGGACAACCTGCTCACGGCCGCCGAGGCAACCGGCGTCGGCCACGCGGTCATCCTTTCGATCGTCGGCGCCGACCAGGTGCCGGGGCTTGTCTACTATCGCGCCAAGGTGTTGCAGGAGGACATTCTCAAGGCCGGCCCCGTGCCGTACTCGATCGTGCGCGCCACGCAGTTCTTCGAGTTCATCAACTCGGTACTGGGCGAGACCGCCGACGAGCGCACCGTCCGCCTGCCCGCCACGCTCGTCCAGCCGATGGCCTCGGCCGATGTCGCCCGAGCCGTGGCCGACGTCAGTACGGGCGCACCGCTGCAGGGCACCCGCAGCGTCGCGGGTCCCGAGGTCTTCCGGCTCGACGAACTGGGCAAGATCACCCTGGCCGCGCACGATGATCATCGCACCGTCGTCACCGACAATGGCGCCGGCATGTTCGCCGCCGCTTCGGGCGACGCCCTTATCGCCAAGGACGGTGCCGTTATCGCCAAGACCACCTACCGGGACTGGCTCACGCGCCAACCCGTCCAGGCGTAACCCACCGGGGTATGACCAGCGTCAGGACCGGTTGCGAGCAGCATCGAACGGTAGTATCCATAGGCAGGTTAGTAGCAACGGGTACCACCTGATCGGGGGTCGCTGATGATCGCGCTTGTTTCGTACCTCGCCGTCGCGCTTGTCGCGATCGTAGCTGCCACGTGGCTGATCGTACGGTCTCGGCCGGTTCCGGTCGTTCTGGTGGTTTGCCGCGACGGCAAGACCCGAGAAATCCCGGCGGACGACCCCAGGATCCGCGGCAAGATCTGACGGTACCGGTCAGCTCTCAATCACGACCGTTTCCTCGCCCTCGTCCGAGGGTGGCTCGAAGACCCGAAGGTAGTGGGCCAGCAGCTCGTCGGTGATCGGGAAGGCGGCGTTGGCGTCGAACCGCTCGGCTCGGGCATCCAGACGCTGCCGCAGCAGCCCTGGTTCGATCTTGAGATAAATCAGCCGCCAGGCTCCTCCTGCCTGCTCGATCAGCTTCTTGTACTCCTGCCGCCGTGACCGTTGCCAGAAGCTGGAGTCGATGACGACGTCGCGCCCCTCGGCCACGAGTACGCGCAACCGCTCCAGCACAGCCCGCCTCGCGACCTCGGTGTGCTGCTCGTACCGGTCGGGCTCGTAGTCGACGCCGTAGCGGCCGAAGCGGCGCCAGATCTCCTCGTCGACGGACAGGCGTACGTACCCCTTGGCCTCGAGGCCCTTGGCGTATGTCGTCTTGCCCGAGCCGGCCACCCCGCACATCAGTACCACCTCAGGTCGCCTGAGGTGGCCCGCCCGGTCCGCTTCCATGAGCGCCAGGATGGCGTTTCAGGACCGGTGTTGTCATCCGCAATACCCCGCCCGCCCAGCCGCCGCGTCATCCACGGTGGGCTACGTCGATCCCGACAGCCGGGTCACCGCCAGCAGCCATACGCGATCTTAAGATCGTATGTCCTTAACCAAGGGTTCGCCTGGTGGCTCCGTCGACTCCACAGAATGTCGATACGTTCAAGCCGCAGACCACATCCGGGGATCGAAATGCATGAAAAAGCTTGCAGTTCGTTCGCGCCGGATTGGCAACGACAGGGGTCGGCCGCCGCGTTCTTGTCCGGGCGATGGCGCCGCTGTCGGTTCTGCTCGCGGTCACCGTGGGGGTGACCGCCGCCGCGACCCCGGTCTCCGGCTCCGGGCTCGACCGACCCAGGTCGGAGAGCTCGTTCGCCTGCCCGCACATCGAAGGGATAGGTAATGCAAGTCAAGCGACAACGCCGGGAAGTCTCGAGCGCGCGACGCCGGCTGCCAGGCTGGGCCGGTCGCCGGCTGCGCATCGTCCTGGTCGGCGCCACGGCTGTCCTGGTCGCCGGCGCGGGAACGGCCTCCGGTAACACGGTCGTGTTCGGCCAGAACCAGGTCGGCACCGAGTACCGCGACGGGATCCAGGTCTCCGCCGATCAGATCATCAAGCCGATCGGTGACCGTCTGGAGACCCAGTTCGGCAAGTTCATGGGCTCGACGGTCAGTCCAGACGGGCGATTCCTCGCCGCGACCAGCGCCGACCGTGGCGTCGTTCTGCAGATCTTCGACCTGTCGAGCTACAAGCTCATCTGGACGGTCGCGACCGTATCCGGGGCGAACCAGCAGCTCTCCGACGGCACGGTCGGGCAGGAAGGCCCGACCTACTCGCCGGATGGCAGCTTCCTCTGGCTTCCCGAGCAGAATGCCCTCAGTCGCTTCCCGGTCAAGGCCGACGGCACCCTGGGTGCGCCCCTGCGGGTCTCGATCCCGGCGGTGAACGGCCGCTCCGCCCTGGTGGGCCAGACCAGGTACTCGCCCGACGGCTCCACTCTGTACGCCGCGATCAACGGGCAGAACACGGTCGTCGCGTTCGACCCCACCACCGGTGCGGTCGAGCAGACGTGGAACGTCGGCATCGCGCCTCGTGAGCTCGCCTTCGTGGGCAGCAAGCTCTACGTGAGCAACGAGGGTGGCCGGCAGGCCCAGGCCGGCGACACGACCATGGGGTCGTACGGCGCGCAGGTGCCCGCCGACGGGTACCGCGGCACGTCGACGACCGGAACAGTCAGCATCATCGATACCGCGAACCCGTCCGCGGCGATCGGATCGGTCGATGTCGGCCTGCACCCCACCGCGATGTACGTCAAGGACAACGCGCTGTTCGTCGCCAACACGAACAGCGACACCGTCTCGGTCATCGACACGAAGACCGACAAGGTCGTGCAGACCATCGAGACCAAGCCGTGGCCGTCGTCCAGCGTCGGGTACCAGCCCGACAGCATCGC
>JBPYFB010000453.1:0-12997 GCA_051986465.1 Rugosimonospora sp. | reverse complement strand
CTCATGCGCATCTCGCACGTCGCGCTGACGGAGGCGTACACGCTGGCGGTCGCGGTGGTCGCCGTGATCACCGGGTACGTCGAGTACCGGCGGCACCCGGAGATCTCCAGCTGGTACGCGTACGGGGTCGCCCTGGCCTCCGCCTTCCTGCCCAGCCTCGCCATCGTGCTCACCACCGGACAGACCCCGCTGCGCCGGGCCCTGCTGATCGTGGGCGCCGCCGCGACGGTGGCGTATGGCTCGATGCGCCGGCAGCAGGCGCCCGTCGTGGTCGGTGGCGTGGTGCTCGCGATCGCGGCCCTGTACGAGGTCGCGGTGCTCTCCACGGTGGCCCTGCTGCTCGTGGTCATGGGACTGGTCGGCGTCGCCCTGGTCGGGCTGGGCGCCAACTACGAGAAGCGACGGCGCAACATCCAGCGCCTGCGCGGGGCGATCGGCCGCCTCCGCTAGACCGCTCGGCCCCCAACCCGCCACACGTAACCCGACTCCACCGCCACCCTGATCACCCCATGATCCCCGCAATTTCATTGAAGTTGCGGGGTTGGGGCCTGCCCAAGGCCGCAACTTCAATGAAGTTGCGGCACGCGGCGGCCGGTGCGGCACGCGGCGGCGAGCGCGAGCGAGGGACCGGGGCGAGGGCTGGGGGGCGGCTAGAGGGAGGCGCGCAGGTTGGCGTCCTTCTCGGCAACGAGGGCCTTGAGGCTCTCCTGGAACTCGACCATGCGTACCCGCAACTGCGGCGAGGCCGTGCTCAGGATGCGTACCGCGAGCAGGCCAGCGTTGCGGGCGCCGGCGACCGATACCGTGGCCACCGGTACGCCCGCCGGCATCTGGACGATCGACAGCAGCGAGTCCAGCCCGTCCAGGTGCTTGAGCGGCACCGGTACCCCGATCACCGGTAGCGGGGTGGCCGAGGCGACCATGCCCGGCAGGTGCGCCGCGCCACCGGCACCCGCGATGATCACATCGAGTCCCCGGCCGGCGGCGCTGGCCGCGTAGTCGAGCATGCGCTGGGGCGTACGGTGCGCGGATACGACCGACACCTCGTACCCGACACCGAACTCGTCCAGCGCCTCGGCGGCGGCGCGCATGACCGGCCAGTCCGAATCGCTGCCCATGATGATCCCGACCGAGATCGCCGTCATAGCGCGCCCTCCCGCAGCCATCGAGCCGCGCGTACGGCACGGTCGCGTACCCCCGCCAGATCCTCGCCGAGCGCGGTGACGTGGCCGATCTTGCGACCCGGCCGGACCTGCTTGCCGTACAGGTGCACCTTCACGGCTGGGTCGGTGGCGAACAGGTGGTGCAGGCGCTCGTCGATGGGCATACCGCCGGGCTCGCCACCCAGCACGTTGGCCATCACCACCGCGGGCGCGGCCAGGGACGTGTCACCGAGCGGGTAGTCCAGTACCGCGCGCAGATGCTGCTCGAACTGCGAGGTACGCGCTCCCTCGATCGTCCAGTGCCCCGAGTTGTGCGGCCGCATCGCCAGCTCGTTGACGAGCAGGCCGGCGCCGGTCTCGAACAGTTCGACCGCGAGCAGCCCCACCACGCCGAGTTCGGTGGCGAGCCGGATCGCCAGCTCCTGCGCCTCCGTGGCGAGCGCGTCGGACAGGCCGGGCGCGGGCGCCAGTACCTCCACGCAGATGCCGTCGCGCTGCACGGTCTCCACGACCGGGTACGCGGCGACCTGGCCGAAGGGTGAGCGCGCGACGAGTGCGGCCAGCTCGCGCCGTAGCGGTACCCGTTGCTCCGCGATCAACTCGGTGCCCGGGAGGTCGAACGCGGGGGACGGCGCGATCCAGACGCCCCGCCCGTCGTACCCACCCCGTACCGCCTTGAGCACGATCGGCCAGCCGGTACCGGCGGCGAACGCGGCCACCTCGTCCGGCCCGTCCACCGGCGCCCAGCGCGGTACGGGTATCCCGAGCTCGGTCAGGCGCTCCCGCATCGCGCGCTTGTCCTGGGCGTACCGCAGGGCGGCGGCACCCGGTGCCACGGTCACGCCGCCGGCGGCGAGCGCCTCGATGCACTCGCTCGGCACGTGCTCGTGGTCGAAGGTGACCACGTCGCAGCCCTTCGCGAACGCCCGCAGCGCGTCGAGGTCAGTGTGGTGTCCAATGTGGACGTCGGCGGCGACGAGCGCGGCCCCGTCCTCGGGCGTGAGGGCGAGTACCCGCAGGGACTGGCCAAGGGCGATCGCGGCCTGATGGGTCATCCGGGCCAGCTGCCCGCCGCCCACCATGCCGACAACGGGCAAGCCGGTTCGCGAATCCATTTCGCCGCAATGGTAGCGACCCCGGACCGCCTACAAGGACGGGCCCTGCCTGCGCAGCTCGTCGACCGCGCCCATCGCTTGCCGCAGTTGACCCAGCCACTGGTCGGTATGGTCGCCGACCAGCCGTACGCACCACGCCAGCGCATCCGAGCGCGAGCGCGCCACGCCCGCGTCGACCAGCGTGTCGAGGACCTGCCGTTCGGGCTGGCGCAACCGGGTCATGGCCGGCGCCGCGAACGTCGTGAACAGCTCCGTCGTGGCACCACAGGCCGCACCCCAGGCGACCTTGCGGCGGTACCGGTGCTCGAGCTGCTGCGCGATCTTGATGCGCCGGTCCCGGGTCGCTTCGCGGAAGCTGGCGATCCGACCGCGCTCCGCGGCGGCCTTCTCGCTCGCCACCTTCTCGCCGGGGCCTTCGCCCTTCGCGCCGGCGCCCTGGTCGTCGTCTGACGCTTCAGCGGAGGCGCCAGAGGCTTCAGCGGAGGCTCCAGGGGCCGAAGTAGCGGCACCCGAAGCGGACGCCACCAGTGTCGGCTCGGGCAACCGGCCGACGATCACAATCTCATCCCGATCGATGGTCACCTCAGGTCGCTGGGTGAACCAGTCGTCCGGCAGCGCCCCGAGGATCCACGCGGACGCGTCGTCAGACGGAGGCGGCTCCTGCCGGCCGCTCCACAGGTGATGTTCCCGTGCCATGATTACATAATTACACTGCAAATAAGCACGTAGCAACAGGTCTAGCGCGCCAGTTGTGCGGCGAGGTCCGCCGCGGAAGTCACCGGCCGGTCGCAGACGAAGCCGCGGCACACGTACGCCGTCGGCAGCCCGTCCACCGCGGGCCGATCGGCGAGCAGCGGCACGCCCGCCTGCCCGGAGCGCCCGCTGACCAGCACCGCGCCCGGGGGAGCCAGGCGCCAGGCCGCGGCCACCAGATCGTCGGGCGAACCCTCGGCCACGATCGCGATCTCGTACGGGCCGGAGAGCAGCGCCTCGCCCACCGCGCACGCGTACCCGGCGAAGCGCGGGTGGCGGGCCGCCACGGCTGCGACGGTCGCGAGGGCAGCCTCGGCAGCCTCCCGGTACCGCGGCTCCCCGGTCAGCGCCGCGTACCTGGTCAGCGCCGCCGCGACCGCGGACAGGCCGGCCGGCGTCGCGTTGTCCGTCGGATCCGCCGGCCTCGTCACCAGGCGCTCCGCGTCGTCGGCCGTGTCGTAGAAGCCGCCTCGACCGTCGGCGAAGCGGTCCAGCGCGGTATCCAGCAGTAGGCCCGCCAACTCCAGCCAGCGCCCCTCGCCGGTCACCTCGTGTACCGCACAGAACGCCTCGGCCACGCAGCCGTAATCGTCGAGGACGCCGTCCGGCGTACCGACCACGCCGTCGCGGGAGACACGACGCAACCGTCCCGCCACGATGTGCGTACCCGCCAGTAGTTCCGCCGCTCGCACCGCGACCGCGACGTCCGCGCGGCCCGGAACTGTGCGGGCCAGATCGACCAGCGCGGTGATGGCCAGGCCGTTCCAGGCCGCGACGACCTTGTCGTCGCGGGCCGGCTGCGGCCGTCGCGCCCGCGCCACCCGCAGCCGCTCGATCACCGTCGCGGCCCGGGCCTTGACCTCCTCGTCGGCCGCGTCGATGTCGCGCATCAGCCGCAGCACCGAGGTGCCGTGCTCGAAGGTGCCGCCCTCGGTCACCCCGAACAGGTCCGCGGCGAATGAACCGTCCGCTTCGCCGAGCGCCTCCCGCAACTGGGCCGGCGTCCAGACATAGGTCGAGCCCTCCGCCCCGGCCGCGTCCGCGTCCAGAGATGAAGCAAAGCCGCCCTCGCCGGTGGCGAGGTCAGCGAGCATGAAGTCCGCGGTGCCCAAGGCCATCCGGCGGGCCAGCGGATCGCCGGTCAGCCGGAAGAGATGGGTGTACGTGCGCAGCAGCAGCGCGTTGTCGTACAGCATCTTCTCGAAGTGGGGTACCAGCCAGCGCTCGTCCACGCTGTACCGCGCGAACCCGCCCGCCACCTGGTCGTAGATGCCACCGCGCGCCATCTGCTCGCAGGTGTGCCGGACGATCTCCAGTGTCGAGGCATCGCCGGTGCGCTGGTGGTGGCGTAGCAGGAAGAGCAGATTCATGTGCGGCGGGAACTTCGGCGCCCCACCGAACCCGCCGTGCACCTCGTCGAAGTCTGCGGCGAGCCCTTCGGCCGCGGCGTCCAGGACCTCCGCGGTCAGCGGGCTGGTCGGTCCCGTCGCGCCCAGTGCGCCGCCGATCGCCTCGACGACGGCGCCGCCCTGCTGCAGCACCGCGTCCCGCTGGTCGCGCCACGCGTCGCTGACCGACTGCAGCAACCGGGTGAAGACCGGCAGCGGATAGTACGTGCCGCAGAAGAAGGGCTGGCCCTCCGGAGTGGCGAAGACCGTCATCGGCCAGCCGCCCTGCCCGGTCATCGCCTGGGTCGCGGTCATGTACACGGCGTCCACGTCGGGCCGCTCCTCGCGATCCACTTTGATCGCGACGAAGTCCCGGTTGACAAGTTCGGCGACGGCCGGATTCTCGAACGACTCGTGCGCCATGACGTGGCACCAGTGGCAGGCGGCGTACCCGACGGAGATCAGCAGCGGTACGTCGCGCCGCCGCGCCTCCCCGAACGCCTCTGGCGACCACGGCCACCAATCGACGGGGTTGTCTGCGTGCTGGAGCAGGTACGGCGAGGTCGCGTTGGCGAGCCGGTTCACGCCTTCACCCTCTCACGCCCGTACCGGCGCCGCCCGCTCGCGACGTCGGCTACGAGGCGCCCTCCGCGCGCAGCTGGATGACCTGCCCGCCCGACGAGCCGACCATCGACTGCAGCGTGGATACCAGCTTCTCGGGCGGTACCGGCGCGCAGAAGTGTTGCCCTTGCGCCGCCGTACAGCCCAGCTCGGCCAACGCCTTGCGCTGCGCCGCGGTCTCCACGCCCTCCGCCACCACCCGCAGGTTCAGCTGCCGCGCGAGCTCCACGGTGGTACGTACGATCGCCAGCGCCTCGGGCGACTCGACCATCCGCGTGACGAACGTCCGGTCCACCTTGACCTCGTCGACGTGGATGCGCGTGAGGAACGTCAGCGCCGAGTGCCCGGTGCCGAAGTCGGCGACGGCCAGCTGTACTCCGAGCGCGCGCAGCCCGGCCAGTACCTCGGTGACCACCCGGAACTCCGGCTCCACCACCGTCTCGGTGATCTCCAGAATGAGCCGCTCCGCCGGTACCTTGTGCCGGGCGAGCAGGGTGGCCACCTCGTTGGGCAGGCTGCGGGAGAGCAGGCTGCGCGGCGACAGGTTGACCGCCACCGGCACCGGTACCCCCTCGGCGTCCCACCGCGCCGCACACGACAGCGCCCGGTCCAGTACGTACCGCGTGAACGGCCCGACCAGCTCGCTGTTCGCCAGTACCTCGATGAATTCGGCGGAATCCAGCTCGCCGCGGCGCGGATGCCGCCACCGCACCAGGGCCTCGACGCCAACCGGGGCGCCAGTGCGCAGGTCGACTGTGGGCTGCATGGCGAGAACCAGCTGCTGGGGAGCCGCCTCCAGCGCCTCCCGCAGCTCGGCCAGCAGCGTGAGCCGGTCGGTGCTGGCGACATCGGTCTCGCTGTTGTAGGAGGCGACCGCCCGGCCGCCGCGCTTGGCCTGGTACATCGCGATGTCGGCGCGGCGCAGCAGCTCCGTCATGTCGCAGGCGTCGGCCCGGGCCACGGCGACGCCGACCGACGCCTCGACGGCCAACTGCAGGCCGGCCACCTCGGCCGGCGTGGCGAGCAGGTCGGCCAGCTCGCGGGCGCGCAGCAGCGCGTGCCGCAGCCCGGGCTCCTCGGCGTCGCCCTCGGCCACGCGTACCTGCGTGATCAAGAGGCCGAACTCGTCGCCGCCCAGCCGGCCGGCCAGATCCCCTTCCCCACTGGCCCGGGCGATCCGGTTCGCGGTGATCCGCACGAGGTCGTCGCCGGCGGCGTGGCCGAGCGTGTCGTTGACCTCCTTGAAGTGGTTGATGTCGAGCACGAGCAGGGCGACCGGCGCGTCCCGGGGCAACCGGGCGAGCGCCGCTGCCCCGCTGGCGAGCAGCCCTTCCCGGTTGGGTACACCGGTCAGCGGATCGAGCGCCGCCTCCTGCGTGCCCCGCGTGGACATCGTCTGGAGCTGTTCGTTGGCGGTCGCGTCGTGCAGCGCGCCGGCCACCGCATCGCCGAACGCGGAGAGCTGCATCTGCTCGCGGGTGTTCAGCCCGACCGGCCGGGGAAAGCGCACCCGTAGCCCGCCGACGGCGGTGCCGCCAACAAGCAGCGGCCGGGAGATCACGCAACCTTCCGGCAACGGCGCGGCGTGTGGGTGCCGGGCCGAGTCCCAGGCGATCGCCTCCACCAGCGCCGCGGTCACGTCCCCGTCGCGGTCCCCTAAAAAACAGCTGACGGTACCGTCGGAGCGCGGCACGAGCAGCTCGGCGGAGTCGGCGAGGAACAGGCGTACCGCGCCCGCTACGGCCGCCTCGGCAACCGCCGTTTCGTCGAGCTGGTTCAGCGCCCCGGTCGCCGTCGAGAAGATCCGCCAGCTGCGCCGCTCGTCGTCCACCCGCATCCGGTACGCGTACGACTGGTGCAGCAGCCACAGCACCGGCGGCAGGACGACGAGCCAGAGCATCCCGACGCCGAGCATCGCCACGATGATCAAGCCGACCGTGACGTTGCCGACCGTCATGAACAGCTTGCCGGCGAAGGTACGCGCCGCGACCTCGGCGAAGCGTGTTCCGCCGCGCTCGCTCGCCACCGCGGCGATCAGCAGCACGGCGATCGCCGCGTACAGCATGGCGCTCGCGATCAACGAGACGGTCACGCTCGCGCTGAGGGGCGACCGGTACGGCTCCCGGATCAGGCTCGCGAGCACGGCCGCGCAGCCACCGGCCACACTCAGCGCGGTCGCGTTGTAGGCCATCAACCAGATCGGACGGCGGTCACCGAAGAGCTGGAAGATGATCATCGTGAGCCAGACGCCCAGGAAGATCGCGAGCGGTATCCACCCGGCCGGGATCAGGTACAGCAGGACGACGAGCGCGGCCTCGCCCCAGCCCAGGGAGAGGTGGACGGCTCCGACGCGTACCCGCACCACGGCGAGCTGGCTCACGGTGACGGTACCGACGGCGATCGCGAGGAGCAGGTACGGGCTGCCCGCGCGGCCTGGCTGCAGCGCCTGCGCCGCCAGGCCCAGCGGTACGAACAGCAGCGCCACGATGTATACGGCCAGCGTCAGGAGGCGTACCCGCCGGGTCGCGACGGGCGCTCCGGCCAGCCGGGCCAGGCGCGCGCGTACCCCGTGGATGGCGATGCGCGACGTGTCGCCCGGGCCCGTCACGGGTGGCCCCCTTTCGAGGTACGCCACCCATCATCCCGAGCGCTCGGGGCGACACGGTATCGGCCAGCGGGGCGACGAGGGGTGTGCGATGTGGACATCCGCGGCCCCTTCCCTCGTCGCGGGGCGAGGCGTGCGGCGCTGCCGCGACCCCGGGGGCTGGCTAAGCCCTCGGCGGAAGGCTAAGCCAAATCCGTCCGTATCGACAGAGGCGAGTGCCGGACTCGTCCAACCTTCACCCGCCGGTCACATCCGGCTTGCCCTTGCCCGTTGGCCTGCCGTTGGCCGGCTGTGCTGCGCCAACACCCGGCTCCGCCGGCGCTACCGCCGCGCCGGTCGCCGAGTCCTCGCCGCCCGACTCGGTCCGCCCGGGCGCCCGCTCGCCGGGTGGCGGGAAACTCTCCGGAAGCCGCTTCAGCCGGGCGTTCATGTTGCGGATGAGGAAGACGGTCGCGATCACCAGGAGCACCGTGATGAACAGGCCCATCGGCCCGGCCACGCCGTTGGGTACGGTGTCGCCGAAGTCGTTCTCCGTGGGCAGTGCGAATACGGTGCTCATCGAGGCCTCCAAGCGGGCGTTATCGCCCTAACCGTACCGCCTCCCGAATTCCCTCGAAGAGGTCGTCCTCGGGTGGCTCGCCAGCCACGAGCGAGCGGACCAGCTGGTAGTCCTCGGTCGGCCAGACCTTCTGCTGGATCTCCAACGGGCAGTGGAACCAGAAGCCGTCCGGGTCGACCTGGGTGGCGTGGGCGCGCAGCGCGTCGTCGCGGGTCTCGAAGAACTCGGCGCACTCCACCCGGGTGGTGACCCGCTCCTCGGTGGCCGGCCGGTCCTTCCAACGCTCGAGCATCTCCCCGAACGGCGACTCTAGGCCGGCCGCGAGCATCGCCTCGTGCATGAGCACGAACCGCTGCCCCGACCACATGTGGTAGTAGAGCTTCAGCGGCTGCCATGGTTCGCCCAGCTCAGGGTGGCTGTCGGGGTCGCCGGCGGCGTCGAACGCAGCCATCGAAATCTTGTGGGTCATGATGTGGTCGGGGTGCGGGTATCCGCCGTTCTCGTCATAAGTGAGGATCACGTGTGGCCGCTGCTCCCGAATGACCTTGACCAGCTCCCGGGCCGCGACGTCGACGTCCATCAGCCCGAAGCAGCCCTCAGGAAGGGGCGGCAGCGGATCGCCCTCGGGCAGCCCCGAGTCGACGAAGCCCAGCCACGCCTGCCGGACGCCGAGAATCTCCCGCGCCCGGTCCATCTCGGCCCGGCGCAGCGTCGTGATGTTCTCCCAGATCTCCGGGCGGTCCAGCTTCGGGTTGAGGACACTCCCCCGTTCGCCGCCGGTGCACGTCACGACCAGCACGTCCACGCCCTCGGCGACGTACTTCGCCATCGTGGCCGCGCCCTTGCTCGACTCGTCGTCAGGGTGTGCGTGTACTGCCATCAGTCGCAGCTGGGCCACTGGTAACTCCTCATCCCCGTGCCTGCCATGTCCCCGTACCTGCCATCATGAGATCGTGACCATTCTCGCCGACGCGTACGACAAGACGGCCACTGCGAACCAGTGACGCAGACCGGGGCTCCGATATTCCCACCCGGGCGGTACGGCCGGCGACGCGAGGGCGGCCACCGGCTCCGGCCAGCCGGGCTGCTACTGATAGCGGTCGCCGTGATCGCCCTCGGTGTGCTGAGTTACCGGTTGTACACCCAGTACGGCGCGAACCCGTACGAACCCGGGCCGGTACGGTACGGCGAGATCACGGACAGTCACGTGACGGTCACGTTCGACGTGACCAAACCCGCCTCGGGCACCGGGATCTGCCGGCTGCAGGCAACGGACCGAACCGGCGCGGAGACCGGGTACGCCGAGGTGAAGGTGGGTACCGGAGCGCAGGTGACGACGACGTACACGATGGCGACCAAGCGGCGAGCGGCAGCCGTCGACATCCTCGGTTGTCGCGCCGCTCCCCGCTGATGTCCGTCACTGGTACGTTAGTAGTTCCATTTCTGTTCAACTCCGAGGAGTTCCGACTGTGGCCACCAGTGATCACGGCGCGTCCGGTACCTGGCTTTCCCAGGAGGCGTTCGACCGGCTTCAGGGGGAGTTGGACCAGCTCATCGGGAATCGACCGGTGATCGCTGCCGAGATCAACGCCCGCCGGGAAGAAGGCGATCTGCGGGAGAACGGCGGGTACCACGCTGCCCGCGAGGAGCAGGGCAAGCAGGAGGGGCGCATCCGGTACCTCAAGGAGTTTCTGCGCACCGCGCAGGTCGGCGAGGCGCCGAAAGCGGACGCGGTCGCCCCGGGTACCGTCGTGACGATTTACTTCGACGATGACAAAGACGATACGGAGACATTTCTGCTCGGTTCCCGGGAGATCGCCGCTACCACGGATCTGACCGTGTACAGTCCCGAATCCGCACTCGGAAAGGCGATTGTCGGAACGCACCCGGGCGATTCCGTTACCTATACCGCGCCGAGTGGGGCAGACATCCGGGTCACCGTAGTCAAATACGAGCCGTACGGCGGCTGACCTCAGCCGTTGAAGGTGACGGTGTAGCCGGCTGCCCGCAACGCGCCGACCAGCCGGTCCGAGTGCTCGGCGCCGCGCGTCTCCACCGACAGATCCACCTCGACCTCACCGAGGCGCAGCCGCGGGTCGTGCCGCTCGTGCGCCACGTCCACCACGTTCCCGCCCAGTTCGGCGATTTGCGCCAGTACCGACGCGAGCTGTCCCGGCCGGTCGCCGCAGCGCACCGTGAGGCGCAGGTACCGGCCGGCGGCGGCGAGCCCGTGCTCGAGTACCCGCACGATCAACAGCGGGTCGATGTTGCCCCCGGACAGCACCGCGACCGCGGGCGTACCGGCCGCCACGAGCCCGGCATGCAGCGCGGCCACCGCGACCCCGCCGGCCGGCTCGACCACCAGCTTGCAGCGCTCCATGAGCATGAGCAGCGCCCGTGAAATGTCCTCGTCGGTGACCGTCACGATCTCGTCGACGAGCTTGCTGACGTGCGCGAACGTGATGTCGCCCGGCCGGCCGACCGCCACCCCGTCGGCGATCGTGGAACACTGCGGCAGCCGTACCGGATGCCCCGCGGCCAGGGAAGGCGGGTAGGCGGCGGCCCCCGAAGCCTGTACCCCGACCACCCGTACCTCCGGCTTGAGCGCCTTGGCCGCGGCCGCGACGCCCGAGATCAGGCCGCCCCCGCCGACCCCCACCACGATCGTCTCCACCTCGGGGCACTGCGCCAGCAGCTCCAGAGCGACCGTGCCCTGGCCGGCGATGATGTCCCGGTGGTCGAACGGGTGGATGAAGACCGCCCCGGTCTCCTGCGCGTACGCCTGCGCGGCGACCAGCGAGTCGTCCACCGAGTCGCCGACCAGCTCGACCCGGGCCCCGTACCCCTTCGTCGCGGCCAGCTTCGGCAGCGGCGCGCCGACCGGCATGAACACGGTCGCGGTCGCGCCCAGCAGGCCGGCGGCGAGCGCGACGCCCTGCGCGTGGTTGCCGGCGCTGGCCGCCACCACCCCGGCGGCCCGCTCCTGCTCGGTGAGGTGGGCGATGCGCACGTACGCGCCCCGCACCTTGAACGAGCCGGCGCGCTGTACGTTTTCGCACTTCAGCCACGCTGGACCGGCGAGCTTCGCGGACAGTGGCCGGCAGGGTTCCAGCGGGGTGCGCCGGATGACCGGACCGAGCAGTTCGTCGGCGGCTCGTATCTCGTCGAGCGATACAAGATCCATAATCAGCGCGGTACGGCGGACGGTACGGTGCCGCGGGGCCAGCCGGGTGCGTGGCGCAGCCAGGGCGACGCCTGCTCCAGCTGTCCGGCGAGGCCGAGCAGGGTCAGTTCGGAGCCGGGCGGCCCAACGATCTGTACCGCGACCGGCAGCCCGTCGGGGCGTACGCCCATCGGCACCACGATCGCCGGGAACCCGGCGATATTCCAGGGCGCCTGGTACGGGGCGAACCGCAGGCAGGTCATGATGTTCGCGCGCCATGAGCGCTCGTGCCACGGCTCGGCCGGCGGCGGCGTGCTGGCCAGCGCCGGGGTGAGCAGCGCGTCGTACCCGCCGAACCAGTCCTCGCAGCGGGCGCGCCACGCGGTGCGGTCGGCCTCCCGTACCAGCCCGCGCCGGTTGGCCCAGGCGCCGATCGCGATGTGCCGGCGGGTACGCGGCTGCAGGGTGCGTACGTCCAGGCCGGCTTCGGTGGCGTCGGTGTGCGCGGCGCCGAACCAGGTCGCGAGGCCCCGCAGGCCGAGCGAGGTGGGGTAGCTCGGGCTCGCGTTCACCGCGTCGTGCCCGGCGCCGACCAGCAGCCGCCCGGCCGAGGCGAGCGCGTCGCGGGCCGGCTTGTCCGCGCGTATCCCGGCGACCGGGCTGCGCGCCGATACCGCGATCTTCAGCCGGCTCGGTTCGGTGAGCCGGGGCGGATCCCAGCCAGCGAGCACCGCGAGGCCGATGGTCGCGTCGGCCACGGTGGTCGCCAGGATCCCGTGCTCGGTCAGGCCGAACCAGCTGTCCGCCGCCATCCGCGCCGGTACCACGCCGCGACCGGGCTTGATGCCCACCAGGCCGCAGCAGGCCGCGGGGATGCGTACCGAGCCCATGCCGTCGTTGCCGTGCGCGATCGGTACCAGACCGGCTGCTACGGCAGCGGCGGCGCCTCCCGAGGAGCCGCCCGGGGTGCGATCGGTACGCCACGGGTTGCGGGTGATCGCCGTCTCGTCGTCGGTCAGGCACCACAGGCCCAGCTCGGGCATGCGCGTGGTACCCACGACAACGGCGCCCGCGCCGCGCAGCCGCCGTACCACCTCATGATCTGTATCCGCCACGGCACCGCGCGCGGCGGCCGAGCCGCTCCACGTCGGCAGGCCGGCCACCGCGGTGTTCTCCTTGACCGCAATCGGCACCCCGGCCAGCGGTAGGTTGGCCAGGTCCTCCTGCTCGTCGACGGCCTCCGCCTCGGCCGCGGCCTCGCCGCGCAGCAGCCGGAACGCGTTGACCGCGCCGCCGTGCTGGCCGATGAAGTCCAGGTGATCGGCGAGTACCTGGGTCGCCGACGTGTCGCCCCGGCGCACCGCGCGGGCGATCTGCTTCGCCGTCGCACCCACCCAGGTGCCTGAGTCGTCTGGCATTGCCAACCTCCCTGTCCGCGACAGTATCCCCCGCGCCATTCACACGTGTGGAGGAGGCCGCGCCGTGCATTCGTGAGCCGAGCTCGAGCCGCGCGATGCGGTGAGCTCAGGCCAGCGCCTGCTCCAGGTCGGCCAGCAGGTCGTCGACTGCCTCGATGCCGACCGACAGTCGCACCAGGTCAGCGGGTACCTCCAGCACCGACCCCGCCGCG
>JBPYFB010000452.1:0-31883 GCA_051986465.1 Rugosimonospora sp. | reverse complement strand
GGCTTGCGAAGAGCCGCAGCCTTGACCATTGCTCTGTCTCCGTATTGCTTAGAACGGTGGTTCGTCGTCGAAGTTGGCCCCGCCACCGCCGCCACCCGCAGGTGCCGGCGTCGCGTTCGCCCAAGGATCGTCGGCTCCGAATCCGCCGCCACCGCCGGTGTTGCCACCGCCGGACGACGAACCGAAACCACCGCCGGAGCTGCGCGACATCTTCTGCACCTTCGCCGTGGCGTACCGCAGCGACGGGCCGATCTCGTCGACCTCCAACTCCATGACGGTGCGCTTCTCGCCCTCTTTCGTCTCGTACGACCGCTGCCGCAGCCGACCCGAAACGATCACGCGGGCGCCCCGCTGCAGCGACTCGGCGACGTTCTCCGCCGCCTGACGCCACACCGTGCAGGACAGGAACAGCGGATCGCCGTCCTTCCATTCGCCCGACTGCCGGTCCATGAACCGGGGGGTGGACGCGACGCGGAATTTCGCCACGGCCGCCCCGGACGGGGTGAAGCGCAACTCAGGGTCATCGGTCAGATTGCCGATCACCGTGATGGTGACATCTCCAGCTGCCATCGTCACTCACTCCTCGAGCACTCAGCTTTGTCTACGGGCAGGCTGCCACATGGGTGCGACACTCGCCCGCAAGCCGGTGGGGGGCTCGCCGGGAGGTTCGCCTCAGCGGACTTCCGGGCGAATGACCTTGGTACGCAGTACCGACTCGTTGAGTCGCAGCTGGCGATCCAGCTCCGCCACTGCTGCCGGCGTCGCCTGCAGGTCGATGACGGCGTAGATGCCCTCGGTCTTCTTGTTGATCTCGTACGAAAGGCGCCGGCGGCCCCAGACGTCGAGCTTCTCCACCGAGCCACCCGCGGTCCGGATCACGTTCAGGTACGTGTCGAGCGACGGGCCAACGGTGCGCTCCTCGAGATTCGCATCGAGGATCACCATGATCTCGTAATGACGCAAGACGTGCTCACCTCCTATGGGCTAGCGGCCACGGTCCTTCCGTGGCAGGAGGTCTGGCGTCGTCCGCGCGATGACACCGCGCCGGGCGCCGTGTCGTCGAACGAACCCGACCAGGATACCCGGCATCTCACCGGGTATCCGACCGGGTCACGACGGGGCAGCCGGGACGAGCCGCGGGGCGCCTCATCCGTCTAGCTGGGTGGGACCTGGGGAGGAACGACCACACCGACGAGCTGGATTGAAGAGCGCCCCGCGGAGCTTCATATGTATTTTACGCGCTAGCTGTCCCTAATGCACGCTGAGCGATAATAGCCCGAATTGTCGCGACTGACGCGGCGATTGCGCAGATTGCCAGCGGACCCCCGCCAAACGCCGGCCCTTCCCCCTCCGGACCTGCCGGGAAGCCGCCCTGACCAACGAGGCTCCCGAGGTCGTAGTGACGCACGATCACGAACGGCTTCCGGCCAAGGGTGTCGGGGGCACCACGTAGGCTCTGCGGCATGCGTATCGGAGCACACATCGGTCTAGACGACCCGCTCGCCGCCGCCACGGCGCGGGGCGCGGAGGTGGCTCAGTTCTTCCTCACCGATCCGCAGGGCTGGGAAGATCCGTCACCGCGGCCGGACGCCGAGGCGCTCAAGGCGTCCGACATCGACATCTACGTCCACGCGCCGTACCGGATCAACGTCGCCACGCTGAACAACCGCATCCGGATACCGAGCCGCAAGCTCCTGCTCAGCCACGCCCAGGGCGCGGCCGCGGTCGGCGCCAAGGGGCTCATCGTGCACGGCGGCCACGTGAACAAGGGCGACGACATCGCGATCGGCTTCGACAACTGGCGCAAGACATTCGCGTACGCCGCGAAGGAGGGCGGACTGGCCACGCCGGTGTTCGTGGAGAACACGGCCGGCGGCGACAACGCGTGTGCCCGCCGGCTGGACGCGCTCGCCCGGCTCTGGGACGCCATCGGCGACTACGATGTCGGCTTCTGCCTGGACACCTGCCACGCCTACTCCGGCGGCGAGGACCTGCTCGACATCGTCGACCGCGTCAAGGCGATCACCGGCCGCATCGATCTGGTGCACGCGAACGGTTCGAGGGATCCGTTCGACTCCGGACGGGACAGACACGACAACCTTCAATCGGGCACTATCGACCCCGACCTCGTCGTGGCGGTGATCCGTGCCGCCGGCGCCCCCGTCGTCGTGGAGACCCCCGGCGGCGCGGCCGGCCAGGCTGCGGACATCGGCTACCTGCGAGAGCGGCTGAAGGCATGATGACGGATCTGGGAGAACGAGCGTGACGCGAGCGCGAGGAGATGGCGTGGGCGTGGATCAGAACGAGACCGCGCGGATTCCGGCCATGCCCGAGCCGACGGACTCCGAGTCCACGGATTCCGGGACTGGCGAGGCGCCCGGCGCGGAGACGGCCGAAGCCCCAACCGCCGAGGCCGCCCCCACCGAGATCGCTGCCACCGAAACCACCGACACGGCTCCCGCCGACGCATCCGAAGCCCCCGCTACCGAGTCCCCAGCCACAGAGGCCGCCACCGCGGAAGCAGCGACGACGGAAGCGGACAGCGCGACGAAGGCGGGCATGGACGCAGCGCCGGACGCCGAAGCCGGCGGATCGGCGAACGGCGACGACACCAAGTGGACCCGGTTCAGCCCCGCGCCGGACCGGGTACTCAAGCGGCCGGAGCGGGTACTGCGACAGGTCGGGAACTTCCTGATCCACGAGTGGACGCTCGCCGCGCTCGGCGCGCTCGTGCTCGCCGTCATCATGACGTGGCCGTGCGCCCTGCACCCCGCGACGACGATCCCTTCGGACATCTGGGACCCGACGCTGCAGGCGTGGGAGATGGCCTGGGCCGGCCACATCATGACGACCGACCCGAGCCAGCTGTGGAACGCCAACGCGTTCTACCCGGACCAGTACAGCTTCGCCTTCTCCGACACCCTCCTCGGGTACCTGCCGATCAGCCTGATCGGCACCGGACCGACGGCCGCGCTCGTCCGGTACAACATCATCTTCATCTTGCTGCACGCGCTGGCCTTCTTCGGCGCGTACGCCCTGGTCCGCCAGTTGGGTGGAGCCCGGATCGCCGGCGCGGTCGCCGGCGCCGCCTTCGCCTACACCCCCTGGCGCTGGGGACAGGCCGGGCACATGCACGTCCTGTCGGTCGGCGGAATCGCGTTGAGCCTCGCGATGCTCGCGCGCGGCCACGGCTTCTCGCTCGTCAAGGACGAGGCGCGCCGCCAGCGGCGCCCGGGCTGGGCGATCGCCGGCTGGCTGACCGCGGCGTGGCAGTTGACCTTGGGTTTCGGCATCGGGCTGCCGTTCGCGTACGCACTGGCGATCCTGTTCGCGATCGCTTTCGTGCTCTGGCTTATTGGCGGGCGCCGGCGACTGGGCCGGCGACTGATCATCGCCGACGGGGCCGGGCTCGTGGTCTTCGCCGCGGTCGGCGGCCTGATGGCCCTGCCGTACTTCCAGGTGCTACGCCTGCATCCGGAGGCGAAGCGGTCTATCCAGGACATCCAAATGTATTCGCCGACCATACGGTCGTTCTTCACGGCGCCGGAGCAATCGCTGTTCTGGGGTTCCGCGCACGCCGCGGCGCGTGCCTCGATGCCCTACCCGGCTGAGACCACGCTCCTGGTCGGGTTCACGCTGGTCGGCCTCGCGTTCGCCGGGCTGTTCTTCTCGACCTGGTCGGTACGCGCCCGGATCTGCCTGCTCGCCGTGACCCTGGGCAGCGCCATCCTCGCACTGGGTACCAACTTCCACGGGGGCAAGTACAGCTACGTGCCGCTCTTCAACCACCTGCCCGGCTGGAGCGCGATCCGTACCCCTGGCCGGCTCGTCATCTGGGTGACGCTGGCGCTCGCCCTGCTGGCCGCCGGCGCGGTCAGCGCGCTGGCCAAGCGCTCCTCGGAACTCGTCGCGGAGCGGGTACCGTCGCGGCCCGGACCGGCGGTGCGCCTGCTTCTGCTGCTGCCACTGGTCCTCGTGCTGGCCGAGGGAACCAACTGGAAGAACCTGCAGCACCCGGTCGTACCGACCCAGCCGGCCGCGATGCGTACGGTGGGCGGCCCGCTCATGGTGCTTCCCAGCGACCCGGCCACCGACAACAACGTCATGCTGTGGTCGACCACCCGCTTCCAGAAGATGGTCAACGGAAACAGCGGCTTCTACCCGAGCGACCAGACGCACACGCGCGACGTGATGAAGGCGTTCCCGGACCAGACCAGCATCGACTACCTGCACCAACTCGGCGTGCGGTACGTGCTCGTGGTCAAGGACCGCATCCCGGGCAGCGACTACACGAAGGCGGCCGCCGCCGATACCTCGGTCGACGGGCTCGGCGTCAACCGGGAGGACCTGGGCGACACGATCCTGTACACGCTCAACTGACGGCGGCCGGCGCCGGCGTGACCAGCCCGCCCCGGGAGCGGGCGCGCAGGCCCGCCACCCACGGTGCGTCCGGCGCTCCGTCGAAGACGCCGCCATCCGGGTCGTCGTCGTACGTCTGGCGTACCGCATCCCGCTGCGGGCGCATGACGTCGCGCACGATGAACCCGGCCAGGATGCACACCGTCACGAGCCGGAACAGGGCCGCGCTCACGAAGACCCACTCGGGGAAGACGCCCTTGCCGGACGCGCCCATCAGCTCGCCGTAGAAGGCCACGAAGTAGCACACCTCGCCGAACTGCCATACCAGGAACGCCCCCCAGCGCGGGCGCGCCATTACCGCCAGCGGCAGCAGCCACAGCACGTACTGCTGCGACCACACCTTGGAGAAGACGAGGAACGCGGCGACCACCAGGAACGCGACCTGCGCGACGCGCGGGCGGCGCGGCGCCAGGAAGATCAGCAGCGCGATGCCGATACAGGCCAGACCGAAGAGTGCGTACGTCAGCCAGTTCAGCGCGTTGATGTTGATCGACAGCCAGTCGAAGCCGGGCAGGCGGCCGCCGATCGGGAAGTGGTCACCGATGTACCAGAGCGTGCCCCAGTCGATCGCCCGGGTGCTGTTGTTGTGGAAGAAGGTCCGCCACGAGGTGGTGTAGCCGAGGGCGAACGGCAGGTTCACCAGTACCCAGGCCACGACGCCGACCGCGCCGGCCGTGACCGCCTCGCCGAAGCGGCGGGCCCGCAGCCCGAGGAGCAGAAGCGGGATGAACAGGAACCCGGGCCACAGCTTCGCGGCGGTACCCAGGCCCAGTAACAACCCGGCGACCGCCGGATGGCGTCTCGCCCACGCGTACATGCCGAAGACGGCGAAGCCGACGGCGAGCAGGTCCCAGTTCACGGTCGCGGTGAGGATCAGGATGGGGGAGACGGCGAACATCGCCACGTCCCAGGGGCGCCGCCGGCGCAGCGCGAGCATGGCGGCGACGCTGGCCACCGCGATCGCACCCAGGGTGATCGCGTTGAGGTTGTAGAACCACTCGCCCTGGTTCAGTTGGGAATGGTGCGCGCCGAGGGCGTGTACGGGCAGCCCGAGTACGCCCATGAAGATCCCGGTGAGCACCGGATACTCCACGGCGTGGTCGACGTACGGCGCCTGCCCGTCGGAGAGGCCCTCGGCGTAGTACAGCGCCAGCACGTCGGTGTAGCACATCTGCTTGTACTGCTTGAGGTTGCTCCACGAGCCGTCCATGCACGGCGACTTCTGTAGCCAGTGCAGGGCCAGCGACAGGCAGACGAGCGCGAGCACGATCCTGGCGGCCGTCCAGAACCGGCCGCCTCGCCGGGGAGCGGCGTGCTCGCCGATCGGGCCCCCGATCGCCTCGGTCAGCCCGCGTACGAACTCGTCCGAGCTCGACGGCCGGTCGAGCGGTCCGGCCTCGTCCGAGGACTCGTACGGCTCCACGATCTCGTCCACGCTTGCGTTCATCGGGAGAAGGGTACACATGCGGACTCGAAACGGGGGCCAGGTTGGCCGACGCTCGCTGTGTGCGCAGCGGCTCTGACTCCTAGAAGGCGGTGGACCGGCGCTGAAAGCTACTCCAGCGCCGGTCTCACGTCAGCGACTCTTGCGTGGCGCCGAGGGACCTCCGGGACCCGGGGTCGGGCTGGTGTTCGGGTTCGGGTTCGGTGCTGGGCTGGGGCAGAAGATCGGGATAGCGCAGGTGTTGCCGCCATTTCCACCGTTCCCGCCGTTGCCACCGTTTCCGCCATTCCCGCCGTTGCCACCCCACGGGTCATTGGTGGGGGGTGCTGGCGGTGGGGACTGCGCCTCGCCGAGGGTGTCGTCGCCAACGTCGATCTTGTCGGGCATGGCCACCTTCGGGTACTTGCCATCCTTCAGCGCGGCGTCCATGAAGTTCTTCCAGATCGGGCCGGCGCCGCTGGAACCGAACACCTTCTTCTTGCCGTACTTCGCGGTCATCCGCAGGGGTAGCTCGTCCTTGGTGTTGCCGACCCAGACCGCCGTGGCGAGCTGGTTGGGCGTGAAGCCGACGAACCAGACGTGTGCGTTCTCCTTGGGGTCGTTGGCCTGCCAGGTACCGGTCTTGGCGCCGGCCTTGTGGCCATTGGCGAGGATGTCGCCGGAGTCGCCGTTGCCCGCGTTGGGGTCGAGAACCTGGCCCATCGCCCATTGCTCGTCATTGATCATCTGAGGAGTGAGGCCGGCGGTCCGCAGGTCCGTCTGCTTGATCTGCTCCTGGTAGACGGCTTGTGCGCCGCGCAGCACCTTGATCACGAAGTGCGACTGCACCCCGACGCCGCCGGCGATGCTGGCCACCCCGGTCGCGTTGTCCTGCACGGTCACGCCGTACTGGCCGATGCCCACCTCGGTCTGGAAGTGGCTGGGCACCAGCGCCTCGCCGGGCTTCGCACCGGTCAGCGGGTAGCGGGTGCGGTTGTCGTCCCACATGGTGTTGATGCCGAGCGCGTGCGCCACGTCGATGACCTTCGCCGGGCCGACCTTCGCGGCGACCGCGAAGAAGACCGTGTTCAGCGACTGCTGCAGACCCTTCCACAAGAAACAGCCTGCGGTGCAGGCGTTGCCTTCGCCCGAGTTGACGATCGCCTTGGCCCCGACCCGCCCCTGTTCCGGGAAGTCCCGCTTCGGTGGCCCGTACCAGTACGAGTCCACGGAGATGCCGGACTGTAGGGCCGCGGCCAGCGTGTACATCTTGAACGTGGAGCCCGGCGGGTGGTTGCCGCCGTGCCAGGCGTTGTCGGAGAGCACCGGGTCGTTGTAGATGCCGGCGTAGTCGAAGCCGTCACCCCGGTCGCCGCCGTAGTAGGCCATCACCCGGCCCGTCTTCGGCTCGACCGAGACCAGGGCCGCCTGCACGTTTCCCGCCACCCGGTGGATCGGGGAGGTCGCGCTCGTAGCGCTGGCCGCGGCGATCGCGTCCTCCTCCATCTTCTTGTTGATGGTGGTGACGATCTTGTAGCCGCCGTTCTTCAGGTCGTCGACGGTGAACTGCGGCGTGCCGTCCGCCTTCTTGATCTGGGTCAGCTCGCTGAACCCGTGGTGCACGACCAGACCCGTCGGGCTGTCCTTACCGAACTGGGACGCGCTCGTGGTCTGGGCGTTGGGCTTGGTGAAGTCGGTCGGATACTTCATCACGTCAGCCTGCTGCTGCGTGATGTATTTGAGCTTGACCATATTGGGCTTGATGTACGTGGCGAA
This sequence comes from Rugosimonospora sp., assembly GCA_051986465.1. Taxonomy (GTDB): domain Bacteria; phylum Actinomycetota; class Actinomycetes; order Mycobacteriales; family Micromonosporaceae; genus DATEJJ01. The sequence continues at coordinate 24,265 of JBPYFB010000452.1, read as the reverse complement.
CCGGTTCATCGCGCTGTCCGGGTGCACCGCCGGGTCGTACGTGCTCCCGCCCGGGTCCTTGATGACCCCGGCCAGCACCATGCTCTCCTCGACCGTCAACTGGCTCGCGTGCTTGTTGAAGTACGCCTGCGCGGCGGCCTCGATCCCGTACGCCCCCCGGCCGAAGTACACGATGTTGAGGTACATCTCCATGATTTTGTCTTTGGTGTACTTCTGGTCCAGCTTCATGGCGATGACCGCTTCGCGCATCTTCACCGTGACCGTACGGTTCGTGGGCTGTCCGTTGTTCACCGCCTGGGCGACCGCCTGCCGCGCGTACTGCTGGGTGATCGTCGAACCGCCCTGCGTGCTACCGCCGCGGACGTTGTTCCAGGCGGCCCGGATGATGCCGCGGACCGATACGCCGGAGTTGGTGTAGAAGGTGTTGTCCTCAGTGGCCACGACCGCCTTCGGTACCCAGGACGAGACCTGGTTCAGGGGAACGATCGTGCGGTTGCGCTCGCCGAACTTGGCCATCGGCGTGATGCCGTCTGAGTAGTAGATCGTCGTCGACTCGGGGAGCGTGAAGTCCGCCGGCAGTGGGACCTTGTCGAAGTAGTACGTCCCACCCACGACGGTCAGGCCGCTGAGCATGACGAGCAGCGCCACCGCCGAGAGGATGATGTTGCGCCGCCGCGCCTTGCTGCGCGACTTGGCTCGGTCGCCGGGCGGGCCACCGCCCAGGGGCCGGGTACGCCGCGGCGGGTTCGGGTCCAGGGGACCCGTGAAGTCCTCTTGGGAGCCCACGCTCGCCCGCCCCACGGAGGCGCGGCCGCTGGCGCCGCCGACGGCGGCACGGCCCGTGGCGCCGCTGCCGGGTTCATACGACTCGGTGTATCCGCTCGGCCGCACAGTGGCGCGGCCAACCAACCCGCGACCGGTCGTCGAGGCGGCCGGTACCGCATCCGCCGACTGCCGGTCCATGTCGTCGTACCCGCCGAAGGAGTCGTACGGTCCGTCGCCCCGGCCGCCATGCCCGTTGCCGGCACCCGATACCCGGGCCCGGCCATGAGCGGAGTTCGTCGAGTCGCCGTATGACGAGTTCATTCCTCACACCCTGCCGTTTGGGGCGGCGGTGGAGGCAACCACCACCCACCTGCCATGAGCTACACCACGAAGGGACACACCGAGCACCCTTGCCCGGACCGACATAAGTGGACGTATCGGATCTTCGTAATGGCGCTCATCCAATCGTGTCAGGTCGATCGGATGAGCGCTGGTCATTCGGCGGCCTCCCGCCGTCGTCTTACGTGCTGCGTATCAGGGGAGCCACCGCCGTCCAGGCCGTCACGCCCAAGGAGGTACTGCTCCACCAGGTGGTTCCAGCCGCATCCGCGGCACACCTCCACCACGTATACCTGGAACTCACGGAACGTCATCGCCAGGAGGGACAACTCGGCCTTGGCCCGGGCCTGTCCAGCGGATTGCTTGAGCTCGTCGCCGTAGATGTAGTGCACGTTGGTCAACTGCTCGCGGCGACAGATCGGGCAGCGCACCTCGGATTGCTCGCCATGAAAGCGAGCCGCGTTTTTGAGGTATGGCGAGGCGTCGCAGACGTCGTAGGTCCCGACCCGGCCGGAGTACACCTCGCGCAGCAGCGCCCGCTTCTGAAGCGAGTAGTCCACAATCTGCCGCTGCGTACGCATGCGGATGAGGGTACGCGCCTCGGGCCATGCCGGCGACTCCCGTCACGATGAGTAAGGAGTCCAGCCCCGCCCGTCGAAGTCACACCGTTCGGCTTGCCAAAGCGTAGCGGACCGCTCTACCGTTGCGATGTATCGGCTCGATACATCGTGGCGATGGAGGGAGGGGACGATGCTTGACCTGGCCATCCTCGGCCTCCTGCACGAGTCCCCCATGCACGGCTACGAACTACGCAAGCAACTCGCCGCCAAGCTCGGGGTGATCCGAGCGGCAATTTCGTACGGCTCCCTCTACCCGACGCTCCGCCGGCTATACAGCGCCGGCTGGATCACCGAGGAGGACGCCGCGGCGGCGGGCAAGGAGGCGGAAGTACCTCCACTGACGACGAGGCGAGGCCGCGTCGTGTACAAGATCACAACAGAAGGCAAGGAACGCTTCCAGGAGTTGCTGGCACAGGCCGGTCCGGAGACCTACGACGACACCGGTTTCGGGGTGCACTTCGCCTTCTTCTCCCGCACCGATCAGGACACCAGGTTGCGCATCCTCGAAGGCCGGCGCCGGCGGATCGAGGAACGGCGCGAAGGGCTGCGCGACGCGCTCGCCCGGGCGGCGGAGCGGCTCGACGCGTACACGCTCGAGCTGCAGCGCCACGGCCTGGACGCCTGCGAGCGGGAGGTGCGGTGGCTGGAGGAACTGATAGCCACCGAACGGACGGGCGGCCAACCTGGCCAACCCGGCCAAACCGGGCCAACCGGCCCGACCAAGCAGTAACCCCGCTTCCGGACACGCCGGAGCGGCCGTGATGAAGGTATGAAGGAGGCACTTGCGATGAGCTCCGTCCGCGTAGCAGTCGTCGGTGTCGGTAACTGCGCCTCGTCCCTGATCCAGGGCGTGGAGTACTACCGCGACGCCGACCCGCAGGAGCGCGTTCCGGGTCTCATGCACGTCACCTTCGGCGACTACCACGTACGGGACGTGGAGTTCGTCGCGGCGTTCGACGTGGACGCCAAGAAGGTGGGGCGAGACCTGGCCGAAGCGATTGTGGCCAGTGAGAACAACACAATCAAGATCTGCGATGTACCGCCCACCGGGGTGATGGTGCAGCGCGGACCGACCCTCGACGGCCTCGGCAAGTACTACCGGGAGACCGTGGAGGAGTCCGACGAGGACCCGGTCGACGTGGTCCGCGCACTGCGCGAGGCGCGCGCCGACATCGTGGTCTCCTACCTGCCGGTGGGTTCCGACGCGGCGGACAAGTTCTACGCGCAGGCCGCGATCGACGCCGGTTGTGGCTTCGTCAACGCCCTTCCGGTGTTCATCGCATCGGATCCGGTGTGGGCCCAGAAGTTCACCGACGCGGGACTGCCGATCGTCGGCGACGACATCAAGAGCCAGGTGGGCGCCACGATCATCCACCGCACGCTGGCCAAGCTGTTCGAGGACCGCGGCGTCGAGTTGCAGCGCACGTACCAGCTCAACTTCGGCGGCAACATGGACTTCATGAACATGCTGGAGCGCGACCGGCTGGTCTCCAAGAAGATCTCGAAGACCCAGTCGGTGACCTCGCAGATCCCGCACGAGATGGAGCGGGCCAACGTCCACATCGGGCCGTCTGACCACGTGCCGTGGCTGCTGGACCGCAAGTGGGCGCACATCCGGCTGGAGGGCAAGGCGTTCGGCGACGTACCGCTCAACGTCGACCTGAAGCTGGAGGTGTGGGACTCGCCCAACTCGGCCGGCATCATCATCGACGCGCTGCGGGCCTGCAAGATCGCGATGGATCGCAAGATCGCCGGACCGATCCTGTCGGCGTCGAGTTACTTCATGAAGTCGCCGCCCGTGCAGTACTCCGACCCGGAGGCGCACGAGGCAGTGGAGAAGTTCATCCGCGGCGAACTGCCCGCCTGATCCACTTCTCGCGCGGCGCCCGGGGTGTACCCACCCCGGGCGCCGCGCTCTTGCTGACAAAAGAGCGCGGCGGCGGCTCAGCCGAAGGCCGCCTCGATCCGGACCCGCGCCTCCAACTCCAGCAGGAAGCGCTTGCGCGGCAGCCCGCCGCCGAAGCCGACGAGCTTGCCCCCGGCGCCGACCACCCGGTGGCACGGGACGACGATCGGCAGCGGGTTGCGGTTGCACGCGATGCCGACCGCGCGGGCCGCGTCCCGATCGCCAACGCCAGCCGCGATCTCGCCGTACGTGCGCATCTCGCCGTAGGGGATCCCGGCGATGCCGACCCATACGGCACGGTCGAACGGTGTGCCGCCCTGGACGGACAGCGGGAGCTCGAACTCGGTCAGCTCACCCGCGAAGTACGCCGCGAACTGCCGCTCAGCCTGCTTGAGCAGCGGGTTGCCGGGCTTCGGGCGCCCGCCCGGCCCGTCGAACCGCACCGCACAGATGCCCACCTCGTCGGCGGCGACTCCCACGGTGCCGATCGGTGCCGATACTGCCAACCACTCCACGACGCGATTGTCCCCCTCGGGTACGACATCCCACGCCCCGAAGATCAGGGCGGTCGGGCGACCGGGGAAGGGAGCCTGGCGACGCTCTTTTGCGCGCATTGGAGGAGGTATCCGAGCAGTAGAAATCATTCTCTTCTAGCTGGTTCCAAGCGAACGCCGCAGATGTAAGCTCACACGGATACCTACAAGTAGGCAGATCCCTGTCTGCTACATGGCAATCAGCCATACGCTCGGAGACGGGGACCGGCCACGCTCGCACAACGCTTGGCCCAAGAAGGTCAGATGCCCACCACTGAGTCGCCCGTGGTCGCGCGCCGCCGCGTGCGCCTCGCGCTGCGCCGGTTCCGGGAAGCGAAGCAGCTGACCCAGGGCCAGGTCGCGGAGGCGATGGAGTGGTCGCTGTCCAAGGTGATGCGCATTGAGAAGGGTGATGTCAGCATCTCCGCGAGCGACCTTCGGGTCCTGCTGGACTACCTCGACGTACGGGACCCGGCAGAGGTCAAGCAACTGCTCGCCGACGCGCGTACCTCCCGCAGCGAGCGGTGGACGGTCGACCCGGACTATCGGGACCACCACACGCCGGCGACCGTACAGCTACTCCAGTTCGAGGCCGAGGCGACCGCCATCCGCTTCTATACCAACGTCCTCGTACCGGGTCCTCTGCAGACACGTGAGTACGCAACGGCCGTCTTCGGCAACGCCCACGACTACCACCTGGATCCCGCCGTGATCGGCGCGCGGATCGAGGTACGGATGCGTCGCCGGGAGCACATCCTCGATCGCGCAGACCCGCCCGAGTACCTCGCGATCCTCGACGAGTCGGTGCTCTGGCGTCCCATCGGTGGCCCCCAGGTGATGGGCGAGCAACTCGGCGCCATGGCGGACGTCGTGGCGAACGCTCCGCACGCGCACGTCCGCGTGGTCCCCTTCGCCGCGGCCGCCACCATTGCGCTGCTCGGCCCGTTCACCCTGCTGGACCTCGGCGGGGAGGAGAACGCGGTACTGCACCGCGAGGGCTACAAGTCCGACGAGATCGTGCATTCGCCTCGCGAGATCAACCGGCATCGCGACGCCTTCGAACAGTTGTGGCCACTGGCTCTGGACGAGCGGGCATCGGCCGCTCTCATAAGAAACCGGGCGCAAGCCTTCTTAGCCGAGGCGCGTGGCGTCTCCACGGCGGGTGATCCGTAGCTCCGGTCACCGCCCTCAATTTGCGCCGCAATCGAACACCCCCGTTCCACCCCACCCTGGACACCGGCCGCAACGGCGCGGCCGGGTTGAGATGAAAGCGAGGCACGCGTGATCGGCTCTCAAACACACGTCAACTGGAGACGCAGCCGCCGGTGCGACTCCGGTACCTGCGTCGAGGTCGCATACCTGGACGGTGCATTCGCGGTGCGCGACTCCAAGACCGACAACGGTCCGATGCTGACGTTCACCCGGCCGGATTGGGAGGCATTCCTGGCCGGCGTACGGGCCGGGGACTTCGAATTCGAGGTGCGATAGCGCTACCGCACGTAGCGCCGGCGCCTGGGATCGAACGATCTCGGGCGCCCATCTCATTTCCACATAGAAAACTGTCCATCTCTTCGGGTGTTCCGATTCGCAACTCCGCTTGGTTATGGTGTGGTCGGGGGCAAGGAGAGGGCGAAGCGATGTCAGCAGACGAGGACCTCGTTTGGTTCGGTAGCAGCAGCTGCGACGCCGGTGCCTGCGTCCAGGTGGCGATGCGCGCCGACCAGGTGTTCGTCCGCGATCGCGCCGATGAAGCCGCGCCGCGCCTGGCGTGCTCCCGGGACGCGTGGCGCAGGTTCCTGGCGGCGGTACGCGCCGGCGAGTTCGACCTGCGGTAGCCCGCCCCGCGGCGGGCCATCCGTACGTGCGCGGTACGTCTACCCTCGGAAAGCGGACCGGCGGCCTCTCCCGTACGAGGCACCGGCCGCGGGCGCGAGGAGGCGCCAGGAGTGGACGCGGTAACCGTGACGTTCCTCGCCATCGGCGGCTTTGCCCTGCTATTGCTCGTGCTGTCGCTGATCGGTGGTCACCTGCACATCGAGCACCTGCACATCGAACATGCTGGCCACTTCCACCTCGGACACCTCGGCCACGTCGGACACGCGCACGCCGGTACCGACGGGGGAGGCTTCGAGATCACCCTGCCGGCGATAGCCGGTTTCCTGGGCGCGTTCGGCTTCAGCGGGGCGATCGTGGCGAGCCTGGTCGGCGGCGGACCGCTCGCCGCCCTGCTCGCGATCGTGGTCGGTCTGGTGGTGGCCGTACCAGCCGCGTGGGCGGCCGGACGGCTGATGAGCGCCGCGGTCAACATGGCCACCGACGCGACCCTGACCAGTTCCGACCTGCTCGGCGCCTGCGGCGTGGTGGTCACACCCGTACCGGCCGACGGGTACGGCGAGGTACGGATCGCGGTGGCCGGCCAGCAGATGAAGTTCAACGCGCGCGCGGATCAGCCGCTCGCGCTCGGTACCTCGGTCTTCGTCATCGAGGTACCCAGCCCGACCAGCGTTCTGGTCGAGCCCACTCCCTTAGTTAAGGAAGGGTAATGACTCCCCTGGTGCTCGCGATCGGTGGCGCCGCGCTGCTGGTGCTCCTGATCGTCATGTTCATCCTGTCCCGGATCAACGTCGCTGGCCCGAACGAGGCGTTCATCGTCACCGGCCGCAAGGGGAAGGCGATCCAGGCAGCCGATGGCACGACCATCACCGACCTGTCCGGGCAGAAGGTCGTGATGGGCGCGTCGGTCTTCGTGATGCCCGTCGTCCAGCGCCTGTACAAGCTCGACCTCTCCAGCCGGGAAATCCCGGTCTCGGTCACCGGGGCGGTCAGCGCGCAGGGCATCCGCTGCGACGCCGACGCGGTGGCGATCGTGAAGGTGGGCGGGACCGCCGAGATGATCCGCCCCGCCGCCCAGCGCTTCCTGCACCAGCAGAACCGCATCGAGATGTTCACCGGCCAGGTGCTCTCCGGCGCGCTGCGCTCGGTCGTCGGCCGGCTGACCGTCGAGCAGATCATCCGCGATCGCGCCGCGTTCGCCGCGCACGTCGCGGAGGAGGCGGAGAGCGCCCTGACCCACCAGGGCCTGATCCTCGACGCGTTCCAGCTCGAGGACATCCGCACCGCCGGCTCGTACCTACAGGATCTCGGGCGACCGGAGGCGGCGCGGATACTGAAGGCGGCCGCGATCGCCGAGGCGCAGGCCCGCCAGGCCGCCGAGCAGGAGCGGATGAAGGCCGAGGAGGCGATCGCCGAGTCCGAGCGCAACCTGGCGCTGAAGAAGGCGAGCGTACAGGCGGAGATCGACGCGGCGAAGGCGCGGTCGTCCGCGGCCGGGCCGCTCGCCGAGGCCGAGCGGCAGCAGGCGATCCTCACCGAGCAGCAGAAGGTGGCCGAGCGCAATGCGGAGCTGAAGGAACGGCAGCTCGACACGGAGGTCCGCAAGCCGGCCGACGCCGCGCGCTACAAGGTGGAGCAGGAAGCGGAGGCGGCACGCAAGGCCGCGGTGCTGCGCGCGGACGCCGAGCGGCAGGCGACCATCGCCGCCGCCCAGGCCGAGGCGGAGCAGGCGAAGCTGGTGGGCGAGGGCGAGCGGGCCCGCCGGGCTGCGCTGGCCGAGGCGGCCGCGATCGAGGGCGCCAAGGAGGGCGAGGCCGAGCAGCGCCGGCGTACCGCGATCGCCGACGCGGTGGAGCGCGAGGGCGCGGCCGAGGCGTCCGCGATCCTGGCCAGGGGCCAGTCCGAGGCGGAGGCGATGCAGGCCAAGGCCGAAGCTTTCGCGCAGTACGGCGAGGCGGCGATACTGGATCTTCTGGTACGCGTACTGCCGCAGGTGGTAGAGGCCGCCTCGGCGCCGATGAGCTCGATCGACAAGATGACCGTCATCTCCACCGACGGCGCGTCGTCGCTGACCCGGTCGGTCGCCGCCAACGTCGCCTCTGGCCTGCAGCTGGGCAGCGACCTGACCGGCGTCGACCTCGCCGGGCTGCTGGCGAGGCTGGGCGCCGCGCGGGCAGCCGCGGGTGAGGCCGGCACCGAAGCGGACAACGGGCACGGGCCGGCGCAGCGGGCGGTGGAGGCGCCGCGCGGCTGAGGTCCCACTTAGGGGCAATGTCAGGGGCGGCCGGCCAGGCAGATGGCCGGCCGCCCTCTTAGGCTCTAGTAGTGGTGTCCAGCACGCACCGTGAACCCGGCGCCCTGCGAGCCACGCTCGCCGGGCGCGGGTTTCGCCGGCTGCTCGGGGTGCGGCTGGTCAGCCAACTGGTCGACGGGCTCTTCCAGGCCGCACTCGCCGGCAGCCTGCTGTTCAATCCGGAGAAGAAGACCAGCGCCGAGGCGATCGCGGCCGGATTCGCGGTACTGCTGCTGCCGTACTCCTTCGTGGGGCCGTACGTTGGCGTGTTCCTTGATCGCTGGAGCCGCCGTACCGTCGTCTTCGTCACCAACCTCGCGCGGGCCGGCCTGGTCGTACCCGCGACGCTGCTGATCTGGTACGGCCAGGAGTCCATCCCGTATGCGATCCTCGCCCTGTTCATCATCGGCATGAACCGGTTCTTCCTCTCCGGCCTGTCCGCGGCTCAGCCGCACGTCGTCGAGGAGCAGCGCCTGGTCACCGCGAACGCGGTCGCGACCACGCTCGGCACGGTGGTCTACTCCCTCGGCCTCGGTTTGGCCGCGTTGACCCTGAACACCGTGGTGCGCAAGGACTACCACGGTTACGCGATGGTCGGCGCGGTGGCCGCGTTCGGGTACGCCGCCTCCGCGCTGCTGGCCCGCCGTTCCTTCGCCAGGGACGGGCTGGGGCCGGATGACACCGAGCGCAGCACCGGCGCGTTCCTCAGCGGGGTCGCGTCGGTGGCGCGCGGCATGATCGCGGGCCTCCGTCACCTGCGGCAGCGGCCGGGGCCGAAGTACGCCCTGACCGTCCAGGCCGCGCACCGCGTCCTGTACGGCGTGCTGACCATCGCCACGCTGCTGCTGTACCGCCGGTACTTCAATGTCGGTACGGACTACTCACGGTCGATGTCCGGCCTCGCCATGGTGGTGATCGCGGGGGGCGCCGGTTCGCTCACCGCCGCGTTCCTCACCCCGCCACTCACCCGGATCATGGGACCGTGGCGTTGGATCGCCACGCTGCTCGCGAGCGCCGGCGGACTGCTGATACTGCTGGGACTGCCGTTCGAGCCGGGGCTGCTGGTGGCCGCGACGTTCTGCGTCAACGTCGCGTCGCAGAGCATCAAGATCGTCGTGGACACCACCCTGCAGCGCGACTGCGACGACGACTTCCGGGGCCGCGTGTTCAGCGTGAACGACACCACGTTCAACCTGGCCTTCGTGGTGGGCCTGTTCGCAGGGGCCTCGACGCTGCCGGCCAACGGCAAGTCGACCGCGGCCATCGCCACGGTGGCCGCCGGGTACATGGCGCTCGCGGCCGGCTATGCGCTCGCGGCCGGGCGCCTGGAGCGGCGGGCCGATCCTGACCCGGTCGACGAGCCGGCCGTCGGTACGGTCAGGAACTCCGGCTCAGGGTGACGTCGAAGTTGGCGGTGTGCTCGGTGGCCGTGTCGCCGGAGCACGTGTACTGGACCGGGTCGGAGGTCACGCTCAGCGGGATGCTCGTTGACTCGAGCCCGTCGACGGTGGCGGTGATGCTGCCGGAGGCGGTCGGCGTGCGGAACGTGATCGTGCCGTTGGCGGTCCGGATCATGTAGTGCGCGGTGCCGTTGACCTCCAGCGTGTACGTGTGCCCGCCGGCCGTGCCCTCGTACCGGGAGTCGGTGTAGTCGTCGTCGGCCGACCCGTCCGCCTCGATCACCGAGGTCTGGCTGCCGCCCTGCAGGGTGATCAGGAGGTCGCCCACCCCGCTGACCGGGAACTGCTGGCTCGCCCTGGTGACCGTCCAGTGACCGACGAGGCACGGGTCGATCGCGCTTGACGTGCTTGCCGCCGGGTCGCCGCCGGGCGGGTTGGCCTGCGCGCGCCTGCCGGACTTCGCCGCCGCCACCACCGCGATCGCCACGGCCACCACCACGATCGCCACGGACAGGGCGATCAGCGAGATCAGGTACGGGCTGCGCCGCGGGGCGACCGGCGCCGGGTACGCCACGCCCAGGTAGGTCCCGCACCGCGTGCAGTACCCGCCGGCGTTGATCGCCGTGCCGCCACACACGGGACAGGGCCCCATATCTCCGCCTCCCAGTAACTTCCCGCGGCGTGCACACTCACCGTAGTGGTGGGAGGCAACCGGCGGTCAGTCTGACGAGTGCTCGATCCCGTGTTCGCGCGCCCAGGCGTACAGCGCCTCGACCGCCTCGTCGTGCGCCAGCGGCCCGCGCTCCAGGCGCAGCTCCTTGAGGTACCGCCACGCCTGCCCGACCAGCGGCCCGGGCGGTATGCCGAGCAGCTTCATGATCGCGTTGCCGTCCAGGTCGGGGCGTACCCGCGCGAGGTCCTCGGCGGCCCGCAGCACCTCGATCCGCTCCTCCAGCGCGTCGTAGTCCGCGGCGAGCTGGGCCGCCTTGCGCCGGTTGCGGGTGGTGCAGTCGGACCGGGTCAGCTTGTGCAGCCGGTTGAGTAGCGGACCGGCGTCGGTGACGTACCGGCGCACCGCCGAGTCGGTCCACTCGCCCCGCCCGTACCCGTAGAACCGCAGGTGCAGCAGGACCAGCTCGGAGACGTCGTCGACCACGCTCTTCGGGTACTTGAGCGCCTTGAGTCGCGCCTTGGTGAGCCGGGCGCCCACGACCTCGTGATGGTGGAAGCTGACCCGGCCGCCCGCGCCGACCGCCTTGGTCGCCGGCTTGCCCACGTCGTGCATCAGCGCCGCCATGCGCAGGGTGAAGTCGGGACCGCTGTCCTCCAGCCCGATCGCGTTGCGCAGCACGGTCAGCGTGTGCTCGTACACGTCCTTGTGCTGGGCGTGCTCGTCGATCTCCAGCCGCAGTCCGGCCACCTCGGGCAGGAACTCGTCGGCGAGTCCGGAGTCGACGAGCAGGCGTACCCCGGCCACCGGGTCGTCGCCGGTCAGCAGCTTGGTGAATTCGTCGCGAATGCGCTCCGCGCTGATCCGGGACAGGTCGCCGGCCATCGCCTTCATCGCCGCCTGCACCTCGGGCGCCACGGCGAAGCGAAGCTGGGCGGCGAACCGGGCGGCGCGCAGCATGCGCAGCGGGTCGTCGCCGAAGCTGTCCTCGGGCGCGCCGGGCGTACGCAGCCGTCGCGCGGCGAGGTCGGCGAGGCCACCGTGCGGGTCGGTGAAGGTGTGACCCGGTACCGATACCGCCATCGCGTTGACCGAGAAGTCGCGCCGCCCCAGGTCGTCCAGCAGGCTCGTCCCGTACTCGACCGACGGCTTGCGCCCGACCCGGTCGTACGACTCGGCCCGGTACGTCGTGATCTCCAGCCGCAGCCCGCCCCGCGCGCCGCCGATCGTGCCGAACTCCCGGCCGGTCTCCCACACCGCCTCGGCCCAGCCGCGCAGCAGCTTCAGCGTCTCGTCGGGGCGCGCGTCGGTCGCGAAGTCGAGATCGTCGCCGAGCCGCCCGAGCAGTGCGTCGCGCACCGAACCACCGACGAGGTGCAGCTCATGGCCTGCCGCGGCGAACCGGGTGCCGATCTCGTCGGCGACCGGAAATACGCGCAGCAGTTCGGCCAGCGCGCGGCGCTGGGCGGCAGACAGGGGGGAGTCGGACATAGCGCGGACACTGTACCGGTTGACCAGCCGCGACGCGCGGCGATATCCGTCAACCCTTGTTGGCGCCGAGGGTCAGCCCGGAGACGAACTGCTTCTGCAGGGCGAAGAACACGATGAGCGTGGGGAGTGCGACCAGTACCGAACCCGCGGCGAGCAGGTTGTAGTCGGTGAAGAACTCACCCCGGAGGTTGTTCAACGCGCTCGTCACCGGCAGCTTGTCGCCGCTGCTCATCAACACCAGCGCCCAGAGGAAGTCGTTGTAGATCCAGGTGAACTCGAGAGTGCCGAGCGCGCCGAGCGCCGGCCGGCTCAACGGCAAGATCACCTGCCAGTACTGGCGCCAGACGCTCGCACCGTCCACGGTCGCGGCCTCGGTCAACTCCACCGGGATCGTCCGCATGTAGTTGTAGAGCACGAACACGCAGAAGCCGGTCTGGAAAGCCACGTGGATCGCGATGACGCCGAGGTAGGAGTCGTACAGCGTGCCCGAGCTGGAAACCCAGTACGGCAGGTGGATCTTCGAGTACACGGTGTACAGCGGAGTCACCATCACCTGGGGCGGCAGCAGGTTGCCCGCGGTGAACATCACCAGCAGCGTCTTGCGTCCGGGAATCTTGTAGCGGGCCAGCGCGAACGCCACGAACGAGGCGAAGAACAGGGTGAGCAGCACGCCGGGTACCGCTATGTAGAGCGTGTTGCGGAAGTACAGCCCCATGTCGGCGCCGTTCCACGCCTCGGAGTAGTAGTGCAGCGACAGGTGGTGCGGCCAGGACAGGTAACCGTACTTCGCGGTCTCCCGGTACGGGCGCAGTGAGGCGTACACCGCGAACAGCAGCGGCATCAGCCAGCCGAGTGCGACGACCGAGAGGAAGACATAGAGCACGATCCGAAGCGGACGTACCGGCTTGCGGCGGCGCGGGTAGGTACGACGATCCGCGGCCGGGACCGCGGTAGGGGTCACAGTCGCCGCGCTCATTGCCGATCCTCCCGGATGATCTGGGTGAGGTAGACGATCACGAATCCGAGCGAGGTCACCAGCAGGATGACGGCGATCGCCGAGCCGAACCCGATGCGGCTGGCCTCGCCGACGATGTTCTGGGTCACCAGTACCGACAGCAGTTCGAGGCCGTTGCGGCCGGAGTTCACCGCGTACACGATGTCGAACGCGCGCAGCGCCTCGATCACGGTGATCACCAGCACGATGATGTTGATCGGTCGCAACGTCGGGAAGACCACCCGGAAGAAGGTCTGCCGCTCGTTGGCGCCGTCGATGACGGCGGCCTCCTTCAGCGCGGGGTCGACGGACTTGAGCCCGGCCAGATACAAGATCATGACGTACCCGGTGTGCCGCCAGACGACGGCCGCCAGGATGGCCCAGATGTTGATGTTGGGGTCGCCGAGCCAATCCGTCGGATGGCTGGTGCGCGCGAGCAGCGAGTTGAGAATCCCGTAGTCGCGGGAGTAGATGAGCTGGGCGATGAAGCCGACGATCGCCAGCGACAACACCACGGGCATGTAGAACACGCCCTGGTAGAACCGGGTGAACCGGATCTTCTTGTCAAGCAGTACCGCGAAGAACAGGCCGAGCGGCGTACCGATGACGCCCAGTACCCCCAGCCAGAGCAGGTTGTTGCGGACTGCACGCCAGAATGGCTCGTAGATCGTCAAGATCTGGTCGTAGTTCCGCAGGCCGATCCACTGAACCGCGGTTACCCCGTTGTAACTCGTGAACGACAGTCCGATCGAGGCCGCCGTGGTCGCCCAGATCAGGGCCAGGTCGAACAGCACCGGGATGGCGAGCAGGATGGACAGGACGACGATGTCGCGACGGGTGAACCGGCCCAAGCGCCGGCGCCGGGCGGTCGGCCGCAGCGCTGGCGCTTGGGTCACGGAAGAGGTGGCGGTCACCGGGTTACCTCAATTGCCGGCGTAAATGGTCTTCGCCTGAGCATCCATATTCTTGAGGAGCCCGTCAATGTCGTTCGGCTTGTTGAGGAACTGCTGGAGCGAGGGGATCGCCACGGTCGACGCGAAGGTCGGGTTGGCGTCCCGGTCAAGGAACTGGGAGATCTGCTTGGCGGCGCCGATGAACTCCGCGGACTTCTTCTGGATCGGGTTGTACGCGGTCGTGTCGTCCTGCTTGTTGGCGCCCACGTCGCTTGGGTCGGTTTTGAGGTAGACGTTCTGTGCGTCCGGGGTGCCGAGGAACTTCAGTAGTTCCTTGGCTCCGGCCACGTTCTTGGCCTTCTTGGAGATCATGAAGCCGTCGATGGGCGCCTCGACCGCGTCCGTGCCGTACTGCGAGTCGATCTGCGGGAACGCGAAGAAGTCGAGGTCGGCCAGGTCGGCGGCGGAGAACTGCTGGGCGACGAAGCTACCGAGCAGATACATGCCGGACTTCTTCGCGGCCAGGTTCTGCGCGGCCTCCTGCCAGGTGCGCCCGAGGGCACCCTTCTCGTGGTACGGCAGCAGGCTGGACCACAGCGAGAACACGTTCTTGACCTTGGGGTCGGTCCACGACTCCTTGCCGGCCATCAGGTTGATGTGGAAGTCGTAGCCGTTCATCCGCATGTTGATCTGGTCGAACGTGCCCATCGCCGGCCAGCCGTCCTTGTCGGCGAAGCCGATCGGCGACAAGCCGTCGGCCTGCATCTTGGCGGCGAGCGTCTTCAGGTCGTCGATAGTCTTCGGGATCTCGTAGCCCTTGGCCTGCCACACGCTCTTCCGGTAGAACAGCGCCCACGGGTAGTTGTAGAACGGCACGAAGTACTTCTTGCCGTCCTGGCCGGTGGAGGCCTTGGCGAACGCGTCGCTGTAGTTGGGGCCGATGGTCTCCCACACGTCGTCAATCGGGGTGGCCAGCCCTTGCGCCGCGAAGTACTGCATGCGGAAGCCGGCGAACCAGGTGAACGCGTCATCCGGGGTGCCCTTGAGGTAGCGGGTGATGTTCTCCTGGAACGAGTTGTGATCGACCGTGTTGGTGGTGACCTTGAAGCCCTTGTCGGTCTGGAACTTGGCCAGCACGTCGGCGAGGCCCTTCTTGGGCACGTCGTCGGAGTAGTTCGAGCCGAAGCTCACTGATTTGTTCGTTGTGCCTGAGTTGCCCCCACTGCTGCTGCCTTTACTGCTGCCGCATCCGGCGAGGGCGGCGGGAACGGCGAACGCGCTCGCACCCACTACCGCATTGCGCAGGAGGGATCGACGCGACAACATCGGCAACTCGTGGGGCAGGGATTTCTTCATTACCCCTCCTAGCATTCCGGTCATGGTGAGTTGGCCTGGGCATTCCAACGCAACCATTCAAAACTCACCACAGTTCAGCGCCGGCGAGCCCCCGTGTCAAGAGGGCGGATCATCTTCGTTTCGACACTGTGACATGCTGGTGTCGTCCGCTCGTCGATAGAATGGCGTCGGCCCTGCACTGGGCGCTACGGGTCGGATCTCGGGCGTACCAGCGGTTGTATGTTCTTTCTTGTTGACTAGTGGTGAATTGAGGCGGGACGCTGTCAGCATGCCTACCTACCCCCCCTTCCGCCGGAACCTCTGCTTCGGTGGCGACTACAACCCGGAGCAGTGGACATCCGACGTTTGGCGAGCAGACGTCGAGCTGATGCGGCAGGCGCACGTCAACCTCGTCACCGTGGGCGTGTTCAGCTGGGCCCATCTTCAACCCGAGCCGGACCGGTACGAGTTCGGCTGGCTCGACGAGGTGCTCGACCTGCTGGCGGAGCACGAGATCGCGGTGGACCTCGCCACCGCCACCGCCTCGCCGCCACCGTGGTTCTCCCAGGCGTACCCCGAGTCCCTGCCTGTGGACCGGTACGGCCGACGCCAGTGGTACGGCAGCCGGCAGGAGTACTGCCCCAGCTCGCCGCGGTACCGGGAGGCCGCGCTCGCACTCGTCGAGCAACTGGCCCGCCGGTACGCCCAGCACCCCGCGCTCGCCCTGTGGCACGTGAACAACGAGTACGGCTGCCATACGCCGCGCTGCTACTGCGACGTGTCCGCGGAGGCGTTCCGCAACTGGCTGCGCCAGCGTTACGTCGACATCGACGTGCTGAACGAGGCGTGGGGCACGTCGTTCTGGTCCCAGCGGTACGGCAACTGGTCGCAGGTCTTCCCGCCGCGCGCCACCCCGGCCGCCAACAACCCCACGCAGGAGCTGGACTTCCGCCGGTTCTCCTCAGACGCCCTGCTCGACCTGTACCTCGCCGAGCGCGACGTACTGCAGCGGCTCGCCCCGGGCACCCCGATAACCACGAACTTCATGCCCGCCCACTTCGACGTCGTGGACTACTGGCAGTGGGCGCCCGAATTGGACGTGGTCTCCACCGACCACTACCTGCTGGCCGCCGAGGCGGACAACCAGGTCTCCCTGGCATTCGCGGCCGACCTGACCCGCGGCCTGGCCGGCGGCGCATGGCTGCTGATGGAGCACTCGACGAGCGCGGTGAACTGGCAGCCACGCAACGCCGCCAAGGCACCCGGCCAGCTCGCCCGCAACAGCCTCGGGCACGTGGCACGGGGCAGCGAGGGGGCGATGTTCTTTCAGTGGCGTGCCTCCCAGGCCGGGTCGGAGAAGTGGCACTCGGCGATGGTGCCGCACGCGGGTACGGACACGAAGGTGTGGCGCGAGGTCTGCGGGCTCGGCGACGTGCTGCACCGCCTCGGCGAGGTCGCGGGCTCCACCGTGGACGCCGACGTGGCGCTGGTCTTCGACTACCCGAGCGGCTGGGCCCAGGAGGCGGCCAACCAGCCGAGCGCCGACATGTCCTGCTTCACCGAGATACGTCGCTGGTACGCGGCACTGTGGCGGGCCGGGATCACCACCGACTTCGCGCACCCGTCGCAGGACCTGAGCCGGTACCGGGCGGTGTTCGTACCCTCGCTGTACCTGCTGTCCGACGCCGACGCGGCGAACCTGAAGTCCTATGTGGACGGTGGCGGCACGCTGCTCGTCGGCGCGTACAGCGGGATCGTCGACGAACACGACCACGTCCGGCTGGGCGGGTACCCGGGTGCCCTCGGCGACCTCGTCGGGGTACGGGTGGAGGAGTTCTTCCCGCTGCTCGCCGGCGAGAGTGTCGCGCTGTCGGACGGCGGCACCGGTACGGTCTGGACCGAGCTGGCGGCCGCGACCACCGCGACCGTCCTCGCGACCTTCGCGCAGGGACCGGTCGCCGGGGCCCCCGCGGTCACCCGCAACGCGTACGGCGACGGCACCGCCTGGTACACCGGCACCCGGCTGGCCGAGCCCGACCTGGCACGCCTCCTCGGTGAGCTGTGCCAGCGGGCCGGGGTGCGCCCGGTGCTCGGGGACGCCGCGGAGATCGGCGCCGGCCTCGAGGCTGTCCGGCGACGCCATGCCGATGGGGGCAGCTACCTCTTCCTTCTCAACCACGGCGGGTCCGCGGTGACCGTACCGGCGACCGGCGTCGATCTGGCCAGCGGCGCCGATGTCGGTAAGGCGGTCACGGTGCCCGCCGGGGGCGTGGCCATACTCCGCGAACCGAAGGGGACATGATGCTCGCACAGCAGCGTCAGCAGGCGATCCGCGAAATGGTTGAGCGCCTGGGCGGGGTACGCGTCGGCGACCTGGTACGCGAGTTCGGCGTCTCGGACATGACCATCCGGCGGGACCTGGAGGCGCTGGCTGAGCGGGGACTGATCTCGAAGGTGCACGGCGGTGCGACAACGCTCGACCAGCACTCGACCGACGAGCCCGGCTTCGCCGCGAAGCTGGTACGCCAGCAGGCTGAGAAGGAGGCGATCGCGGCCCGCGCCGCCCAGTTGGTAGCGCCGGGTACCGCGATCGCGCTCTCGGCGGGTACCACCACGTGCATGCTCGCCGGCCTGATGCTCGACGTGCCCGGCCTGACCGTGGTGACCAACTCGGTACCCGTCGCCGACGTGTTCTACAAGGCGCGCCGGCCGGACCAGACGGTGGTACTCACCGGCGGCATCCGTACCCCCTCCGACGCTCTGGTCGGGCCGTTCGCGGTCAGCGCCATCCGCTCGCTCAACGTCGACATGCTGTTTCTCGGCGTGCACGGGATGAGCACACACGCCGGTTTCACCACGCCCAACCTCATGGAGGCGGAGACCGACCGGGCACTCGTGGCGGCGGCCCGCCGGCTGGTGGTGGTCGCCGATCACACGAAGTGGGAGCTGGTGGGGATCTCCACGATTGCCCAGCTACACGACGCCGAGATGCTGATCACAGACGCAGGACTGTCCGCCGCCGCGCGCGCCCTCTTGTCGAGTGAGGTGGGGGAGCTCATCATCGCCGACTACCGGAACTAACGGATATCGTCACCCCATGACATCCGGGCCGGGACGGGAGCGGGAGCGGAACTGGTACGACCAGGACGCGACCATGATGCTTCCGGTCATCGCGCCCGAGGCGACGGTGCTACTCCCGTCGCAGGCACCCAGCCACCCCATCACGTTCACGCCGCGGCACGCCGCGCCGGAGGCGGGCCAGACGTACCCGCCGGACACGCGCCAGACGTACCCGCCCGAACCGGGCCAGGCATACCCGCCGGAACCGGGCCAGCCGTACGCGCCGCCGAGGGGTCAGATCTACCAGAGCCAGACCTACCGGAACCAGGCGTACGCCGGGCAGGTCTACACCGGGCAGGCGTACGCGGGTCGGCACGCCCAGGCGGATCGGACTCAGCAGCTACCCATCGGCCAGCCGGTCACCACGCCGGTGGAGGCGCCGGAGCTGACCGGCTCGGTCGCCCGCAACAGCGCCGTGATGGCGGTGGGCAGCATCGCCAGCCGGGTCACCGGCTTCCTGCGCACCGCGGTGCTCGCCGCGGCACTCGGGGCCCACCTCGTCGCCGATGACTACAACCTCGCCAACAACCTGCCCAACCAGGTCTACGAGCTGCTCATGGGCGGGGTACTGACCAGCGTGATCGTGCCGCTGCTGATGCGGGCCCGGACCCGGGACGCGGACCGGGGCGAGGCGTACGCGCAGCGGCTGCTCAGCATCGCGACCGTCTTCCTCGGCGTCACCACCCTCCTGGCAGTGGCCGCCGCGCCGCTCATCACCGCGGTGTACCACTCCAACGCGACCTCGCACGCCAGCAGCCACCTGCTCACGACGCTCAGCTACCTGCTGCTTCCGGAGATCTTCTTCTACGGGATGGCCGCACTGCTGGGCGCCGTCCTCAACACCCGCGGGCACTTCGCCGCGCCGATGTGGACACCGATCCTCAACAACATCGTGGTGATCTTCACCGCAGGTATCTTCATGCTCCTGCCGGGCCCGCGAGCGCCGACGCCGGACACGATCACCGGAACCCAGGTGGCGGTGCTCGGCATCGGCACCACGTTGGGGATCGTCGTGCAGGCCGCCGGACTGATCCCGGCGCTGCGCCGGGTGCGGTTCCGCTGGCGGTGGCGCTGGGACTGGCGCGAGCTGCACCTGCCCGAGCTGGTACGGATCAGCGCGTGGATGCTGCTGTACGTGGGCGTGAGCCAAGCCGCACTCGTGGTCATCCTGAAGATCGCCAACCAGGCGCTGCTCGACGACAGCGGGGCACCCGGCGTAACGGTCTTCAACAACGCGTACATCGTCTTTGTCATGGCGTACGGCATCGTGGCCGTTTCGATCACGACCGCGCTGATGCCACGGATGTCCACGGCCGCGGCCGAGCGGCGCCACCGCGACCTCGCCGGGCTGCTCTCGCTCGGCGCCCGGCTGACCGCGGTGCTGCTGATCCCGATCACCGCCGCATACCTCGTGCTCGGCCGGCCGCTCGCGGTCACGCTGTTCAACTTCGGCAACTACGGCCAGCGCTCCGCGGTACAGACCGGCTGGGTGATCGCCGCCGCCGGGCTGGGGTTGATGCCGTTCGCGATCAGCCAGATGCAGCTCTTCGCCTTCTACGCGATGCCAGACACCAAAACGCCAGCCCTGATCAACATCCCGATCGCGGTGGCCCGGGTGATCCTGGACATACTGCTGTACCTGATCCTGCCGGCGAGCTGGGTGGTCGCGGGCCTGATGGTCGCGAACGCGGCCTCGTACGTGCTCGCCGCGGCGATCGGTAACTCGTTGCTGCGCAAGCGAATCGGCAACCTCGGCTTCGGCCGCGTGGTACGAACGCTGGTCCGGCTCGCCGTCGCCGCGACGGTCGCGGCGATCCCGACGGTGCTCATCGCGCTGATCATCCAGCACGTCGTGGGCGGCGGAAAGCTGGGCAGCCTGGCCACTCTCGTGATCGGCAGCGGCGTGCTCGGCGCGGTGTACCTCGGGGTCGCCTTCCTCCTGCGGGTGGAGGAGGTCAACGAGGTGTGGGGCATGGTACGCCGGCGGGTGGCGCGCTAGCCCCGTGCAGCGCCACTTACCGTTGTTTGTTCGGAGTTAAGGCAAAGGTACCGCTATGCGGTGAGGTCGCATGTCCAAGTAGCATTCAATGGGCGAACGGCGAAGAATAGCCGTTCAAGTGTCGCCTTGCAGCCAGGTAAGGTCGAACGCGGCGCGTGCGTGAGCGGCTTAGGCTGTTCTGTGAAGTCACGCGGCAGGGCTACCGGAGGGAGGACGGGTGACCCAGGTTGACGAGGGTCCAGAGTCGCCCGGTACCCAAGGTCTGCTGACCTTCGGCGCGCCCACCGTGGGCGAAGTCCTCGCCGAACGCTACGAACTTCAAGAACACATCGGGGACGATAACTTCGGCCGGCAGATCTGGCGCGGCATTGACGTGGTACTGCGCCGGCCGGTCGCGGTCGTGCTGCGCTACCCGGGCGGCGAAGCGGCCGTGGAGATGCTCGACGCCGCCGTCGCCGCGAGCCGAGTCACCCATCCGCACCTGGTCGACGTGTACGACGCTATCGACGAAGGTAACCGTGCCTACGTCGTACGCGAGTGGGTCGACGGCGGTTCGCTGCGCGAGTACGTCGCCGAGACGCCGATGGATCCCGACCGCGCGACCAGCGTCGCGCACGCGGTCGCGAGCGCGGTGGCGGCGGTACACGCGAGCGGCGTCACCCACGGCAACATCCACCCCGGCACGGTACTGATCGGTTCGGACGGTCGGGTGGTGCTCTCCGACGCGCGCTCCGACGAGTCGGTGACGCCGGACGGGGACGTCCGCTCGATCGGCGCCGTGCTGTACTGCGCGCTCACCGGTCACTGGCCGCACGCGGAGGCCGGGCCGACCTCGCTGCCCGACGCCGTACGCGATGCCGCCGGCGTGCTCGCCGCGCCCCGGCAGGTGCGTGGCGGCGTGCCCGGGCACCTGTCCGACATGGCCACGGACCTGCTCGACCCACAGGTCGCGCCGCCCTCCGCCGACGTGCTCACCGCCGACCTCGCCCGGCTGGACACCGAGGACGACGACCAGTTCCTCTCGGCCGGCAGCCCGCTCGACTTCGGCCAGTTCCGCCAGGACTCGTTCCGCACCTCCGCCGGGCCCGAACCGCACCGGCCGATCGCCAAGAAGCTCACGATCGGCGTGGCCGCGCTGCTCGTACTCGCCGTTGCCGGCCTGCTGCTGGCGACCCAGTACCTGCCGAAGAACAAGAGCGTCGCCGCACCGGCACCGAGCACCGCCGCGAGTTCGGCCAACCCGGTGGCCAACAACCGGCCCAAGCCGCTGCCGCTGTCGGCGAGCCAGGTGCGGATCGTCGACCCGCCCAGGGGTTCCCGCAGCGAGTTGCGCGACGCCGGCAACATCGTCGACGGCAACGAGAACACCGCGTGGATGACCGAGCACTACAACGAGCCCAAATTCGGCAACCTCAAGCCGGGCATGGGCATCCTGCTCAACCTCGGCTCGCCGCAGTCGGTCAGCAACGTGAACGTCAGCTTCACCGTGCCGGGCGCGACCGTGCAGCTCTACGCCGGCACGAGCGACCCGGGCGCCAACGGTGCCACGTCGCAGACCGACCAACAGGTTTACAAGAGCTACAAGCCGATCGGCGCTGACCCGACCGAGGCCAAGACGACCAGCATCCTGGGCGTCCCCGACGACGTTGGCAAGATCCAGTACCTGATGGTCTGGATCAGCGAACTGCCCCAGACGCCCGACTCCAGCGGCCGATACGTCGTCGGCGTATCGGAGATCCAGGTCAACGTCACTCCGTGAGGGGCCGGGCCGGTACGGTCCGTTGTCCGGACCACTGGGATGGCGCCGGATCGGTAGGGTGCAGGCCGTGGGTGATGCCGCGGTAACCGACGACGCCGCGCTGCTGCGCGCCCATCTCGCGGGCGATCGGAACGCCTTCAATGAGCTGGTACGGCGCCATCGCGACCGGCTGTGGGCGGTGGCCCTGCGTACCCTCGGGGACCGTGAGGAGGCCGCCGACGCGCTGCAGGACGCGCTGCTGTCCGCGTACCGCTCCGCCGACCGGTTCCGTGGCGACGCGGCGGTCACCACCTGGCTGCACCGCATCGTGATCAACGCCTGCCTCGACCGGGTACGCCGCCGGCAGGCCCGGCCGACCGTACCGCTGCCCGACTCCGAGCACGCGGCGGTCGCGGTACCGCCCGTCGACTCCGACATGGCCATCGACGTACGCACCGCGCTGGCCAGCCTCCCGGCCGACCAGCGGGCGGCGCTCGTGCTCGTCGACGTCCAGGGGTACCCGGTTGCCGAGGTCGCGCAGATGCTCGATGTGGCGGAGGGCACGGTGAAGAGCCGCTGCGCTCGGGGGCGAGCGAGACTCGCGACACTCCTCGGGTACCTCCGGAACCCGCCACCGGAGCGTGACGTCCCATCCACGGGAAGTCTTGGCGAGCGACCTGCGGGAGGAGGGGTATGAGCACCGAGCGCTTCGGCGAGGTCGATCTTGACCGGCTGGCGGAGTACGCCGACGGTCTCCTCGATCCCGCGCGCGCCGCCGAGGTCGAACGCCTGGTCGCGACCGAGCCGGCGTGGGCACGCACGCTCGACGCGCTGACCGCCGCGCAGCCGCGGGTACACGACGCGCTGGCGGAGCTCGCCTTCCCGCCGGTACCCGATGATGTTGTTGAACGGCTGTCGGCCGCGATATCGGCGGCGGCGCCCGGTGCGGTGGTCATCGACCTAGCTGAGCGACGGCGCCGGTGGTCGCGCGTTGCTGTCGGCGCTGCCGCCGCGGTGGCCGCGGTCGCCGTGGGCCTGGGCGGGTTCGGCCTGCTGCACGGCGTGTCGAATTCCAGCAAATCGAGCTCCGCCCCGGCGGCCGGGAGCGCGCAGTACGGCGCGGCCGGCGCGGCGGGCAACCCGACGGTTGAGCACAGTGGCACCGATTACACGGCACAGACGCTCACCTCGGTCCTGGGGCTGTCCGATGCGGCGGCGGGGCAAGGCACCGAGAAGGCGCCGCCCCTACGAAGTCTTCCCAACGCCGGCGACTTCGCCCGTCTCGACGCCCCAGCCGGACTCCAGGCCTGCCTCC
Organism: Rugosimonospora sp.; assembly: GCA_051986465.1. GTDB lineage: Bacteria > Actinomycetota > Actinomycetes > Mycobacteriales > Micromonosporaceae > DATEJJ01. The sequence goes on along the minus strand of JBPYFB010000452.1, from coordinate 1,021 downwards.
AAGCGCTCGCGGTCAGCCATCAGAAGACCGCCACGCTCGTCGACTACGCACGCTTCCGGGGCCAGCCGGCGCTGGTGGTGGTACTGTCCGGAACCGGCGCGCGCGAGGTGGTCGTGGTCGGTTCCCGGTGCGGCTTGCCCGGCTCGGGCGCGGACGAAATCTACGTCCTCCCCGTACGCTGAACTCCACCGGCCTGCGGCGGACGTGCGAAGGGTGACGTCCGGCACTGGCGGGAATCCAGAGTCCGTACGATGACGTTTCCTGGTTGTCGACGCCAAGAGCGAGGGAGCGGACGTGGCCAGTGTTCGCAATTTGATCATCATTGGCTCCGGACCGGCTGGGTACACGGCGGCTGTATACGCGGCGCGGGCCAACCTCAAACCGTTGGTCATTGAGGGCGCGCAGTCCGGTGGCGCATTGATGACGACGACCGAGGTCGAGAACTTTCCGGGATTCCCGGACGGCATTCTCGGCCCCGATCTCATGGACAATATGCGCAAGCAGGCCGCCCGGTTCGGGGCTGAGCTGCTCACCGACGACGTGTCCAGCGTGGACCTCAGCGAACCGGTCAAGCGCGTCTTCGTGGGCGCGACGGAGTACCAGGCGCACGCGGTGATTCTGGCGACTGGGTCCGCCTGGCGGCCGATGGGCGTACCCGGCGAGCGCGAGCTGCTCGGGCACGGCGTCTCGTCCTGCGCCACCTGTGACGGGTTCTTCTTCCGCAACCAGCACATCGTCGTCGTCGGTGGCGGCGACTCGGCGATGGAGGAGGCGACCTTCCTCACCCGGTTCGCCGAGACGGTGACCATCGTGCACCGGCGCGATGAGTTCCGCGCGAGCAAGATCATGGCTGATCGTGCGCTCGCCAACCCGAAGATCCGCGTCGAGTGGAACTCGGTCGTGAGCGAGGTGCTCGGGACCGACGGCAAGGTCAGCGCTGTGCGCCTGCGCGACGTGAACAGCGGCGAAGAGCGAGTGCTCGACGTGACCGGCGTCTTCGTCGCGATCGGCCACGACCCGC
>JBPYFB010000451.1:0-5731 GCA_051986465.1 Rugosimonospora sp. | reverse complement strand
GGCGCCCCGGCTCGCGCGGGTTGGCGAAGTACCGGGCGAAGTGGCGTACCGCCTCCAGTACCGTCAGCTCCCCGAGGTCGTATGCGCTCTGCGGGACGATGCCGATGCCCTGCCGCCACCGCCGGCCGGCGCGCTGCGGGTCGGCCCCGAGTACCTCGACCTCCCCGGCGTCCCGGCGCCGGTGCCCTTCGAGGATCTCCACTGTCGTCGTCTTGCCGGCTCCGTTCGGGCCCAGCAGCGCGAAGCACTCACCTTCATCGATGTCGAGATCGATGCCCCCGACCGCGGTGTGCGCGCCGTACCGCTTGTGCAGGCCCCGTACCCGTACCGCACTCATGGACTGAGGATGTCGCGGGGGAGTGCGGCGGCGCGACGACCGGTGGACTGAACCCCCGTGTCCACCGGTCGACGGACAGGTTCACGGGTGAGCCCTTCCGGCTTTCCATCCGTGCTTGCTGGATAGGCTCCGAGCGCCTGTATGGCAGATCTGAGAGGCGACACGTGCGACAAGTCCTCCGAACGCACGGGCGCCGGGTGGCGGCCGCCGGGGCGACCGTGCTCGCCGCGTTCCTGGTGCTCTTCGCGCTCATCGCGCCGAACCAGCTCGCCGGCCTCACGCCCGGCGAGTTCCTGCGCATCCCGGTGGAGGCGCTGGTCGCTACCGCGCTCCTGCTGGTTCTGCCGGCGCGGCCGAGGTGGATCGTGGCCGCCGTCGCCGGCGTGCTGTTCGGCCTGCTCGCCCTGATGAAGCTCGCCGACATGGGGTTCTACCTCGCCTTCGACCGGCCGTTCGACCCGATGCTCGACTGGACCTTCTTCGGGCCGGCGGCCGACTTCGTGCACCAGTCGTTCGGCGGTTTCGGTGAGGTCGTCGCGGTGGTGCTCGCGGTCGTGCTGGTGCTGGCGGTACCGGTCCTGATGACGCTCGCGGTGCTGCGGCTGACCCGGATCGCGGTGCGCCACCGGGTACCCGTGCTTCGTGGTACCGCCGCGCTCGCGCTCGTATGGCTGGTGTGTGCCCAGTTCGGTACGCGGATCGTGCCGGGCGTACCGGTCGCCTCGCGCAGCGCCGCCGATCTCGCCTACGCGCATGTACTCCAGGTGCCCGCCGGCCTGCGGGACCGGCGGTCGTTCGGCAAGGAGTCCGCAGTGGACGCCTTCCGCGACGTACCGGGTAGCCAACTGCTGACCGGGCTGCGCGGCAAGGACGTCATCGTCACGTTCGTGGAGAGCTACGGGCGCACCGCGACCCAGGACCCGCAGATCGACGCGCTGCTCGCCGACGGGTACCGCCGGCTGACGGCGGCCGGATTCGGCGCGCGCAGCGCCTTCCTCACCTCGCCGACCTTCGGCGGCGGCAGCTGGCTGGCCCACTCCACGTTGCTGTCCGGGCTGTGGATCGACAACCAGCAGCGCTACCACGACCTCGTCGCGAGCAACCGGTTCACGCTGACCGAGGCGTTCCGGCGGGCCGGCTGGCGCACCGTCGGCGTGATGCCGGCGGTGACCCGGGCCTGGCCGGAGGGGGCCTTCTACCACTACAACCAGCTCTACACGGCGGAGAACATCGGGTATCGCGGCCCGCGACTCAGTTACGCCACCATGCCCGACCAGTTCACGATGGCCGCGCTGCAGCGGCTGGAGCGCGCCGCACCGGGGCACGCCCCGATGATGGCGGAGATCGCGCTCGTCTCCAGCCACGCGCCGTGGGTGCCGGTACCGCAGGAGATGAGCTGGGACGCGATCGGCGACGGCTCGGTGTACAAGGCGCTCGCCGACGCACCGGACGCGGCACTGCGCGACACCGCCCGCATCCGGGCGGACTACCGCAGCACCGTCGAGTACACGCTGAACACCCTCATCTCCTACGTGCAGACGTACGGCGGCGACAACCTGGTGCTGGTGTTCCTCGGCGACCACCAGCCCTCAGTGGTGGTCACCGGCACCGGCGCGAGCCACGACGTACCCGTGACGATCGTGGCCCGCGACCGGGCGGTGCTCGACCGGATCTCGGGCTGGGGCTGGCAGGACGGCCTGCTCCCCAGCCCGAACGCACCCGTGTGGCGGATGGACACGTTCCGCAACCGCTTCCTCAGCGCGTACGGGCCGCAGCCGGCGTGACTGCCCCGCGAGACCCGGTGCTTCGCTAGACGCCCTGCGCGAGCAGGTGCACCGGCAGGCCGGAGCTGCGTGCCGCGCGGTTCGCCTTGGCCGCGAGGTAGCTGGCGTTGGTGGGCGACAGGTACACGCCGGTCGCCACCTGCTCGGTCACCGTCACCCCGAGCCCGGTCAGCTGCTCCGCCTTGTCCGGGTTGTTGCTCAGCAGGGCGAATTGCTCGGCGCCGAGTGCGCACAGCATCTGCGCGGCGGCGGTGTAGTCGCGTTCGTCCTCGCCGTGGCCGAGCGCCACGTTCGCCTGGTAGGTATCCATACCGGAGTCCTGCAGTGCGTACGCGTCGAGCTTCGCGTACAGGCCGATGCCGCGCCCCTCCTGCCGCAGGTACAGCAGGAAGCCGCCGGCCTCCGCGATGCGCTCGACCGCCTCGCGCAGTTGCGGACCGCAGTCGCAGCGCTGGCTGCCGAACACGTCGCCGGTGAGGCACTCGCTGTGCGGGCGGACCAGTGGCGCGGCTCCGCCGGCCGCGTGCCGATCGAGCGAACCCTCCCAATCGCCGAGGCCGAGCGCGAGGTGTTCCCGGGCGTCGACCAGCCCGTCGAACGTGAACACCCGCGCCGTCGTGGTGTATCCGTCAGGGAAGCGCAGCGGTACCGTCACCTGGGTCCGGATCGTCGCGACGGGCGGTGCCTCGGACATGGGTCTCCTCCCTTCAGCCGGTATTGGCCGGCTGAGGAATCGGGCGCGCGTACCCTGCGCCGCTGTTACGGTTGTCGATCGATGCTGGCGGGCTCCCCGTAGCCGGGGCACCAGCAGGACGCAGACGCCAGGGAGGCTGGCGGCGAGCACCAGCGCTCCGTACACGACTGCGGTCGCCACCCCTTGGTCGGCGGTCAGGCCGGCGGCGCCGAACGCCCACGCGGCCACGCCCTCGCGCGGCCCGAAGCCGCCCACGTTGATCGGCAGCCCCATGGCCAGCAACGCCAGCAGCGTCAGCGGGGCGAGCCGCAGGAGCGACGCGGTGGCACCCGCGGTGTGCGCCGCGATGAGGAACGTGGCCAGGTGCCCTGCCACCACCAGGGCGGAGGCGCCGGTGATGGCCAGCCAGTTGCCGCGCGCGAGCAGCCCGTCGCGGATGTCCGCGCGGGCCGCGCGCAGCGCCCGCGCCCAGCGGGACACCCCGCGATGCGGCATGACCCGGGCCGCGAGCACGGCGACCACGGCGACCGCCACCGCGACGCCGGTAACGATCGGCATGTACGGCCGCACCGGCGACGGGAACGCGGACAGCACCACGAGCGCCATCGCCGCCTGCACCACCTGCCCCGCGGTGCGCTCCAGGACCACCGCCCGGATGCCACGCCCCACGTCACCGACGTCCCGGCCGTGGCTCACCGCGCGGTGCACGTCACCCAGCACACCGCCGGGGAGCGTCGCGTTGAGAAAGACCGACCGGTAACAGTGTGCGACGGCGGTACGCAGTGGCAGCGTGACGCCGAGGCCGCGGGCGACCAGGCTCCAGCGCCAGGCGCAGCACCCTGTGGTGATCGCCCCGATCAGTACGGCCGAGCCCAGTGCCCAGCCGCTGAGCAGGCGCAATCCCGCGATGAACGGTCCGGTGCCGAGCCGCCAGAGCAGGAACGCGAGTATCCCGGCGCCGCCGAGCGGCCGCAGCCAGGTGCCGACGAAACGCCTCACGATTCTTGCCGAACGATAGGTGCCAATACGCTGCGCAACAGGTCCTCCTTAGAGGAGCATCCTGCCGCCTAGACACGTTCATCAGGGCTTACAGGTTCATGAACAACCAGCAAGCAGGTCCTCGTGATGGAGCACGACACAGAGCTGTCCGGCCCGGGCCTGACCCTCGCGACCTGCGATGTAGTCCCGCGCCGGCACCGCAAGTTCGGGTCGCTGCTCGACGGCGGCGCCGACCCATCCGCGCAGCCACTCGACGGTCAGCTCGGCCTGATCCGGGCCCAGCAGCCAGGGACTCGGGCGCACCTGCACCGAGACGCCATGCCGGCGGAACGCGGTGGCGCACGCGGCGGCGGCGTCCGGCCCGAGCAGGGTACGACCGCCGGTGGTCCGGCGCTGGTGCGCGTTGAACGCCTCGGCGAACGCCTCGTCGAGCGGGTCGGACGGGGTGAACTCCACCCGACCGGTGACCGAGAGCGTGAACAGTGCCGGGCAACCGGTACCGGCGCACGCGGCGACCACGCGCTCGAGTTCGGCGGCGGTGAACATGTCCAGCAGCGCGGCCGCGGTGATCAGCGAGGCGCCGTCGAGGTCGGCGGGGGTCAGCCGGGTGATGTCGCGGTCGCGCGCCTCGACGCCGACCGGTACGCCGTCCGCTGAGACGGTACCGGCCGTGTCGCGTACGGCGTGGTCGAGCAGGTCGGCATCCCGGTCGTACAGGTACCAGTGCTGGGACCCGGGCAGCCGCGGCGCCAGCCAGCGGGGCATGGAACCGGTACCGCTGCCCAGGTCGTGGATGGCCAGATGCCGGGCGCCGGCCAGCGGATCGCGGAACAGGTCGCTCACGAGGTCGGCGAGGTCGCTCGCGCGGGCGGTGGCGTCGGCCGGCTCGCGCAGGCGCAGCCACGTCGGGGTGACCCGGGGTATTGCGGTCATTCTGATATCCCGTCCAGTACATTCGATATGACTTGCGTGGTGACATCCCAGCCGGTCAGGGTCGCCCGGCGGGCCCGGGCGGAGGCGCGCAGCCGCTCCCGCAGGTCGCTTGCCGACAGCCAGCGACGCAGCGCGGCGGCGAGCGCGGCCGGGTCGCCCGGCGCGACGAGCAGCCCGGGCAGGCTGCCGTCGGGCGCCCGACCCAGTGCGTCCGGCAACCCACCCACGGCGGTCGCGATCACCGGGATGCCGCGGGCCAGCGCCTCGGTGACGACCATCCCGTACGTCTCGCCGTGCGAGGCGAGAACGAGCAGGTCGGCCGCGGCGTACGCGGCATCTAGCGCGCTTTCGGTACGGGGGCCGGCGAGATCGATCCGGTCGGCCAGCCCGTACCCCTCGATCTGGCGGCGCAGCCCCGCGACGAAGTCCGGGTCGCGCCCGAGGGAGCCCACACATACGCAGGTCCACTCCTCGCCGGCGAGCTTCGCCAGCGCCTCGGCCAGCACGTCGTGCCCCTTGTGCGGGGCCACCGCGGCGACGCACAGCAGCCGGGTACCGCCGGGTGAGCCGGGTACCAGCGGCGCCGGATCGACGCCGGGCGTCGCCACGGATACCCGCTCGGCGGGCAACTCGTACCGGTCGAGGAGCCGGTGACGCGTCCACGGGCTGGTGGCGATCACCGCGCGCGCCGCAGCCAGCGCCTCACCCTCGACTGCGTCGCCCTCGACTGCCTCGCCCTCGACGCCGGTCGCGAGTGGCATGTGGACGAGTACGGCCAGCCGCAGCCGGCCCGCCTGCGGCACGAGCGCTTCCGGTACGGCGGCGGCGACCAGGCCGTCGAGCAGCACGAGCGCTCCGTCTGGCAATGCCGAAAGCGCGCGGGCGAGGCCGGCGCGCTCCGCCGGACTAGGCCGCGGCCACGCTCCGTACACCGGATGCTCGCGTACCGTCCAACCTCGGCCGGTCAACCCGTCGCAGACCCGG
>JBPYFB010000450.1:0-18385 GCA_051986465.1 Rugosimonospora sp. | reverse complement strand
AGATCGCGGCCGAGGTCGCCGCGCGGCACGCCCGCGCCTATCCGGCCAACCCGGCCGAGCGCGCGCACCGGCGGCTGGATGTCGGCGGCGAGTACCAGTACCGCCGCGAGGGCGAGCCGCACCTGTTCAGCCCGGAGACCGTGTTCCTGCTGCAGCACGCCACCCGCTCGCGGCAGTACGAGGTGTTCAAGCAGTACACGTCCACAGTGGACAGACTGTCGGCGGAGGCCGGGAACCTGCGCGGCCTGTTCGAGCTGCGCCTGGGCGACCGCGAGCCGATCGACGTCGACGAGGTCGAGCCGGCCAGCGAGATCGTCAAGCGGTTCGCCACCGGCGCGATGAGCTACGGCTCGATCTCCGCCGAGGCGCACGAGACCCTCGCGATCGCGATGAACCGGTTGGGCGGCAGGTCCAACACCGGCGAGGGCGGCGAGGACGTGGACCGGCTGTACGACCTGAGCCGGCGCAGCGCGGTCAAGCAGGTCGCCTCCGGCCGGTTCGGCGTGACGAGCGAGTACCTCGTCAACTCCGACGACATCCAGATCAAGATGGCGCAGGGCGCGAAGCCGGGCGAGGGCGGCCAGTTGCCCGGTAACAAGGTCTGGCCGTGGATCGCGAAGACCCGGCACGCCACGCCGGGCGTTGGGCTCATCTCCCCGCCGCCGCACCACGACATCTACTCCATCGAGGACCTGGCCCAGCTCGTCTACGACCTGAAGAACGTCAACCCGCGGGCGCGGATACACGTGAAGCTGGTGGCCGAGGTGGGCGTCGGTACCGTCGCCGCCGGCGTGGCGAAGACCAAGGCCGACGTGATCCTGATCTCCGGCCACGACGGGGGTACCGGCGCCGCCCCGCTCAACTCCCTCAAGCACGCGGGCGCCCCCTGGGAGCTCGGCCTCGCCGAGACGCAGCAGACGCTGCTCGCCAACAACCTGCGTGACCGGGTCACGGTGCAGGTCGACGGCCAGCTCAAGACCGGGCGCGACGTGCTGGTCGCGGCCCTGCTGGGCGCGGAGGAGTTCGGCTTCGCGACCTCGGCGCTCATCGTCGAAGGCTGCGTGATGATGCGCGTGTGCCACCTCGACACCTGCCCGGTCGGCATCGCCACCCAGAACCCGGTGCTGCGCGAGCGGTTCACCGGCAAGCCGGAGTTCGTGGAGAACTACTTCCTGTTCCTCGCCGAGGAAGTACGGGAACACCTCGCCGTGCTCGGCTTCCGTACCCTCGACGAGGCGATCGGGCACGTCGAACTGCTCGACGTGGCGCCCGCCGTGAACCACTGGAAGGCTCGCGGGCTGGACCTGCTGCCGGTGCTCTGCGCGCCGGACGTGCCCGGCGACGCGCCGTTGCGCCGGGTGCGCGGCCAGGACCACGGGCTGGACAAGGCGCTGGACAACCAGCTGATCGCGGCGGCGGCCCCGGCGCTGGAGGACGGCTCGCCGGTCCGCGTCGAGCTGCCGGTACGCAACGAGCACCGCAGCCTGGGCGCGATGCTCGGCGGCGAGGTGACGCTGCGCTTCGGCGGCAAGGGGCTGCCCGACGACACGATCGACGTGCGGCTGCACGGCACCGCTGGCCAGTCCTTCGGCGCGTTCGTACCCAACGGCGTCACGCTGCGCCTGTACGGCGACGCGAACGACTACGTCGGTAAGGGCTTGTCCGGTGGCCGGTTGGTGATCCGGCCGGACGAGAGCGCGCCGTTTGCGGCCGAGGACCAGATCATTGCCGGCAACACGCTCCTGTACGGGGCGACGAGCGGCGAGGTCTTCCTGCGCGGGCGGGTCGGCGAGCGGTTCGCCGTACGCAACTCGGGCGCGACCGCGGTCGTGGAGGGCGTCGGCGACCACGGCTGCGAGTACATGACCGGCGGTACCGTGGTCGTCCTGGGCGGCACCGGCCGTAACTTTGCCGCGGGCATGTCCGGCGGGCTGGCCTTCGTCTGGCGGCTCGACCTCGCCCGGGTCAACCGCGAGCTGGTCGACCTGGAGCCGGTCGGCGCGGACGACGGGCGCGTGCTGCGCGACCTCGTGGAGCGGCACCTGGCCGAGACCGGCTCGCCGGTCGCCGCCCGACTGCTCGACGACTGGGCCACCGCGCTCGCCGAGTTCACCGCCGTGGTGCCGCGGGACTACAAGCGTGTACTGGAAACCATGAGGGCCGCCGAAGCCGCCGGTCGGAACATCGACGAGGCCGTGATGGCGGCCAGCGGAGGCGGCAATGGCTGACCCGCAAGGGTTTCTACGGTATGACCGGAGGCTGCCGAAGCGGCGTCCGGTGCCGGTGCGCATCCGGGACTGGCGGGAGGTGTACCCGCCAGCCGGCGACGAGCTGATCCGGGAGCAGGCGACCCGCTGCATGGACTGCGGCATCCCGTTCTGCCACAACGGATGCCCGCTGGGCAACCGGATCCCGGAGTGGAACGACCTGGTGCGCACGGATCAGTGGGCGTTCGCGAGCGAGCAACTGCACGCCACGAACAACTTTCCGGAGTTCACCGGCCGGCTGTGCCCGGCGCCGTGCGAGGCGGCCTGCGTACTCGGCATCAGCGGCGGCAGCCCGGTGACGATCAAGCAGGTCGAGGTCGAGATCGTCAACCGGGCCTTCGATTCCGGCCTGGTGACGCCGCAGCCCGCGCCGGAGCTCTCGGGTCGGCGGGTCGCCGTGGTCGGCTCGGGGCCGTCCGGGCTCGCCGCCGCGCAGCAGCTGTGCCGCGCCGGCCACACGGTCACGGTGTACGAGCGGGATGACGAGCTGGGCGGGCTGATGCGGTACGGCATCCCCGACTTCAAGATGGAGAAGCACCACATCGACCGGCGCCTCGACCAGTTGCGTGCCGAGGGCGTCCAGTTCGTGACCGGCTGCGCCGTGGGTACGGACGTGACGGTCGAGTCGCTGCGCGACACGCACGACGCCGTACTGCTCGCCTGTGGTGCGCTGGACAGTCGGGACATGCCCAGCGTGCCGGGGCGGTCGCTGCCCGGCGTCCACCTCGCGATGGAACACCTCGTCGCCGCGAACCGGGTGGTCGCGGGGAAGGCGCAGAGCACTCCCATCGACGCGGCCGGCAAGCACGTGATCATCATCGGCGGCGGCGACACCGCGGCGGACTGCCTGGGTGTCGCGCACCGGCAGGGCGCGGCCAGCGTCACCCAACTCGACCTGTACCCGCTGCCGCCGCACGAGCGGGACGAGGACCGCGACCCGTGGCCCACGTGGCCGTGGGTCCTGCGCGAGTACCCGGCCCACGAAGAGGGCGGGGAGCGGGTCTTCGCGGTGGCGGTACAGGAGTTCGTCGGCGAGGACCGGGTTCAGGCGGTACGGATCGCCGAGGTGAACGTGGAGAAGCGGGACGGGCAGCGGGTCGTATCGGTTGCCCCCGGTACGGAACGGGAGCTCCCCGCCGACCTGGTGCTGCTCGCGATCGGCTTCGACGGTACGGACGAGGGCGCGCTCCTGTCCGACCTCGGGCTGGTACGCAACCGCCGGGGCGGCGTCGACTCGGGTCGGGACTGGCAGACCGCCGCGGAGGGCGTCTTCGTCGCCGGGGACATGCACCGCGGCGCGTCGCTGATCGTGTGGGCGATCGCCGAGGGACGGGCCGCCGCCGCCGCGATCCACGCATACCTTGGTGGCGCCGGAACGTTACCTAGCCCTGTAGATCCCGCAACGGCGCCGTTAACCGTGGGGCTCTAGGTTATGCCTGTGACCCGTCGCGCCAAGATCGTATGTACCCTGGGGCCCGCCACCGCGACCGCTGAGCGTGTCTGTGGCCTCATCGACGCCGGCATGGACGTTGCCCGGCTCAACTTCAGCCACGGCACCCACCGCGACCACGAGCAGGTCTACGCGCTCGTCCGGGACGCGGCGCGCGCCTGCGACCGGGCGATCGGCGTCCTGGCCGACCTGCAGGGGCCGAAGATCCGGCTGGGCCGCTTCGTCGCGGGGCCGGTCGAGTGGCGCGCCGGCGACACCGTGGTGATCACCAACGAGGACGTACCGGGCACCCGCGAACGCGTCTCCTGTACGTACAAGAAACTGCCCGCGGAGGTGAAGCCCGGCGACCGCCTGCTCATCGACGACGGCAAGGTGGCGGTCGAGGTGACCACGGTGACCGGCGGCACCGACATCCAGTGCCTCGTCATCGAGGGTGGCCAGGTCTCCGACCACAAGGGAGTGTCCCTGCCCAACGTCGCGATCAGCGTGCCGGCGCTGTCCGAGAAGGACGCGGAGGACCTGCGCTTCGCGCTACGGCTGGGCGTCGACGTCATCGCGCTGTCGTTCGTGCGCTCGCCCGACGACATCAAGCAGGTCCACATGATCATGGACGAGGTCGGCATCCGCCGCCCGGTGATCGCGAAGATCGAGAAGCCGGAGGCGGTCGCCTCGCTGGAGTCCATTGTGGACGCCTTCGACGCCATCATGGTGGCCCGCGGCGACCTGGGCGTCGAGATGCCGCTCGACGAGGTGCCGCTGGTGCAGAAGCGCGCCGTACAGATCGGGCGCGAATTGGCCAAGCCGGTGATCGTGGCGACCCAGATGCTCGACTCGATGATCGAGAACTCCCGGCCGACCCGCGCCGAGGCTTCCGACGTCGCCAACGCGGTACTCGACGGCGCCGACGCGGTGATGCTCTCCGGCGAGACCAGCATCGGCCGGTACCCGGTTCTCACCGTCGCGACGATGGCGCGCATCGTCGAGACCACCGAGGCCGGCTCGTTCGCCGTACCCGGCCTGCAGCACGACCCGCGTACCCGGGGCGGTGCGCTGGCGGTCGCGGCGGCGAAGATCGCCCAGTCCATCGGCGCCAAGGCGCTGGTCGCGTTCACCCAGACCGGCGACACCGTGCGCCGCCTGGCCCGGCTGCACTGCCAGTTGCCGCTGATCGCGTGTACCCCCGAGGTCGCGGTACGCAGCCAGCTCACCCTCGTCTGGGGTGTGCAAACCCACCTGGTGCCGTTCGTGTCGCACACTGATGAGATGTTCCAGCAGGTCGACCGCACGCTGATCGAGACCGGCACGGCCGCGCAGGGTGACTACGTCGTCATCGTGGCCGGCAGCCCGCCCGGTACCCCCGGCTCCACCAACACGCTGCGGGTACACAAGATTGGCTCGCTCCTGGACTGCGAGTGAACCCAGACGTTCTGACTGGCCAGGCAGCCGTCGACGACCTGCTGCGGATTCTCGATCTTGAGGAGCTGCCCCGGGAGTCCGGGATGGCGGGGCTGTTCCGGGGCGAGAGCCCGGAGATCGAGCGGCAGCGCGTCTTCGGCGGGCAGGTGGCGGGCCAGGCACTGGTCGCCGCCGGCCGGACCGTGGATCCCAGCCGGGTGGTGCACTCCCTGCACGGCTACTTCGTGCGCCCCGGTGATACCAGCGTGCCGATCATGTACCGGGTGGAGAACGTGCGCGACGGGCATTCGTTCTCGGTACGCCGGTGCGTCGCGCTGCAACACGACCAGCCGATCTTCTTCATGGCCGCCTCGTTCCACCGGTACGAGGAGGGCCTCGACCACCAGGAGTCGGAGCCGGTGGTACCGCTGCCCGACGAGGTGCCGACCATGGACGAGTGGCTGGCCCGGTACCCGGAGCGGCTGGAGATCTGGCGCCAGATCCCGCGACCGATCGACGTGCGGTACCTGACCGAGCCGGGCTGGGTAGCCCCGGGCGACCGGCCGGCGCAGGTACGGGAGCAGGCGTGGATGCGCTTCGACGGCAAGCTGCCCGACGACCCGCTGGTGCACGCGTGCGCGCTGACGTACGCGTCGGACATGACGCTGCTGGACACGGTGCTCGCGGTGCACGGCGAGGTGTGGGGGCCGGGCGGGTTCGCCGGTGCCAGCCTCGACCACGCGCTGTGGCTGCACCGTCCGTTCCGCGCGGACGACTGGTTCCTGTACGACTGCACGAGCCCGTCGGCGTCGGGCGGTCGGGGTCTCGCGACCGGGCGGATGTACACCGTGGACGGTCGGCACGTGGCAACGGCGGTACAGGAAGGGCTGCTCCGCCGCGTCGAACACTGATCGAGGGGCGGCCCGCGGGTAGATAATCGGGTCATGCGACTGTCTGCCCGGGTGGATTACGCCCTGCGCGCCGTCGTCGAGCTGGCTTCGGTGACGGACGGGCCGGCTCGCCCCGTCACGGCCGAGCAACTGGCGCAGGCGCAGGCGATTCCGCCGAAGTTTCTGGAGAGCATCCTGTTGCAGTTGCGCCGCAGCGGAGTGGTCAACGCACAACGGGGGCCGGAGGGCGGATACTGGCTGGCCCGCCCGGCACACGAGATCACCCTCGCCGACGTGATCCGCGTGATCGACGGACCCTTGGCGAACGTCCGCGGGCACCGGCCGGAGGCGCTCGGGTACGAGGGTGCCGCCCGGTCCCTGCAGGACGTCTGGATTGCCTTGCGCGCCAGCGAACGGGAGATCCTCGAGCTGGTCACGATCGGCGACGTCGCCGCCGGCAAGCTGCCGGAGCGGGTACGCGGACTCGCCGCCGACCCCACCGCCTGGGTCTAGCCCTATCCCCGCAACCCCCGCCCCGCCCCTCCAAGATCCCCGCAACTTCATTGAAATTGCGGCCTTGGGGACGGTCCAACGCCGCAATTTCAATGAAGTTGCGGCGGGGGAGGGGTGATCACGGGGGACCGGGGGCGGGATCAGGGGGCGGGCAGGTACCGGCCGGAGGCGGTGATCCGGGGCTGGGGCGCGCTGCGTTGCGCCTCGGGTCGCCCGGGCGCGGCGAGCCAGCCGGGCAGCAGGTACGAACCCGGGCCCTTGACCGCTCCCGGACCGTTGCGCGCCGCGATCTCCGACGCGCGCAGCGGGCGCTTGCACGCCGAGCAGACCATCACCGGCGCGGTCGGCTGGCCACACTCCCGGTGTATGACCTGTACCGGCTGCCCCGCCTCGTCACCGGCCCACTTGTCGCCCCAGCGCATGAGCGACAGCAGTACGGGCAGGAAGTCCAGCCCCGCCTCGGTCAGCTGGTACCGGTGGCGCAGCGGCCGCGTCTGGTACGGCTCCCGGCGCAGCAGCCCGGAGCTGACCAGGGTGTTGAGCCGGTCGGTCAGCACGTTGGTCGCCACGCCCAGATCCCGCTGGATCTCGTCGAAGCGGGTCAGTCCGAAGATGATGTCGCGCAGCACGAGGGGTGTCCAGGCCTCGCCGACCACCGCGAGGGTACGCGCGATCGAGCAGGGCATGGCGCGGAAGTCGGTGCGTTGCATCCCCGCAGCATATTTGCGTTTCTTCAGACAAGTCACGAGGTGAGCAGCGCGTCCGCCGATTCGACGATGAGTTGCCACGCCGCCCGTACGTGTTCCCTCTCGGTCTGTGGCGATCCGATCGCGAACCGTAGCGTGTACCGGCCCTCGACGTACGTGTGGGTGAGGAAGGTCCGGCCGCTCGCGTTGATCCGGCGCAGCAGATGCTCATTCACTTCATTCGATGCCCGCAGCCGGAAGCAGACCAGGGAGAACGGGTACGGGGCGGCCAGTTCGAACCGCTCGTCGGCGCCGATCCAGCCGGCCAGCTCGGCGGCGAGCGAAACGCCGGTCCGGATGTGCGCGCGCAGCCCCTCGACGCCGTACCAGCGCAGCACCAGCCACAGCTTCAGCGCGCGGAACCGGCGACCGAGGCTGACCTGCCAGTCCCGGTAGTCGATCACCGCGCCCGACTCGGTCGCGGCGTTGCGCAGGTACTCGGGCAGCACCGAGAGGGCCTGGATCAGCTCCGCCCGATCGGCGACCCAGAACGCGTCGCAGTCGAAACCGGTCAGCAGCCACTTGTGCGGGTCGAACGCGTACGAGTCGGCCAGTTCCACCCCGGCGTGCGTCCAGCGCAGCTCGGGGCAGACCGCGGCGGCACCGGCGTACGCGGCGTCCACGTGCAGCCAGATCCCGTACTCGCGGGCGATCGCGCCGATCTCCGGGAGCGGGTCGATCGCCGTGGTCGACGTGGTGCCGATGGTGGCGACCACGATCGCCGGTACCCTCCCCGCGGCCAGATCCTCCTGGATCGCGGCCGACAGTGCCGCCGGGTCCATCGCCTGGGTCTGCGGGTCCACCTCGATCTGGCGCACGTTCTCGCCACCCAGGCCGGCGATGCGGGCCGCCTTCTCGATCGACGAGTGCCCGTGCACCGAGGTGTACGCGACGTACCGCCGGTCCACTCCGGCCGAGCTCCACCGCCCGCCGCTGGCCCGGTGTAGCGCCACGAGCGTGGCGACCAGCGTCGCCGAGGAGGCGGAGTCCTGGATGACGCCGCCGCCCGCGCCGCTCGACCGGTACGCCGCCGGCAGGTCGAGGAGGTCGGCCAGCCAGTCCAGCACGACGGTCTCGATCTCGGTACAGGCGGGACCCGTCAGCCAGAGCATGCCCTGTACGCCGAGGCCCGCGCAGAGCAGGTCACCCAGCACCGAGGGGCCGGAGGTGTTCGCGGGGAAGTACCCGAAGAACCCGGGGTGCTGCCAGTGCGCCAGCCCTGGAGTGACCACAGTGGACAGATCGGCGAGGATCGCCTCCATCGGCTCGCCGTGCTCGGTCGGGCCGGCGGGCAGCAGGGCGGCGATCTCGCCCGGCTTCACGTCGGGTACCACGCGCTGCTCGGGCAGCGTGTCCCAGTAGTTGGCGATCCAGTCCACGACCTGGTAGCCGTACCTGCGGAACTGCTCCGGTGTCATGTGCGCACTCACGCTGCGACAGTACAGTCGGCGGGGTGACCAGCGACGGGGCCCGGTTCACCCGGCGGCGCGAGGACTTCACGTGCGAGCACTGCGACGCGCGGGTGCGCGGCGACGGGTACACCAACCACTGTCCGCGCTGCCTGTGGTCGAGGCACGTGGACGTCTCGCCGGGCGACCGGGCGGCCGGGTGCGGTGGCCTGATGGAGCCGGTGGGCGTGCTGTTCGAGGGCGGCCGGCACGTACTCGTACACCAGTGTGTTGAATGCGGGCACCGCCGGCGCAACCGCGCAGCGGCGGCCGACAGCCCGCCCGCCCTGGCCGCCCTCTTCGGCCGCCCGGTACCCGATCCCCGCGAGGGGCGTGACCTGCGGCACTGACCCGCGTGGTAATACCTCGGAGTGCGAGGTATTTTGGCGGCATGATTGACGTGCGCGTCGAGGACCTTATGCGCGACCTCAACCGGGTACGCCGGGTGGTGCGCCGCCGGCTGCGCGCGCGCATGCCGCAGGGCCCCCTGCCGCCCGCCCAGGTCGAGGTCCTGCAGGTGGTCGAGGAGCAGCCGGGCTGCGGTATCTCGGCGGCCGCGCGCGCCATGCACATGGCCGACAACTCCGTCAGCGGCCTGGTCAACCAGCTGGTCGGCGCCGGGCTGCTGCGCCGCGAGACCGACAAGGCGGACCGCCGGATGGCGCACCTGTACCTGACGCCGGCCGCCGTCGAGCGGCTGGCGACATGGCGGTCGGCGCGCGCCGAGATGGTCGGCACCGGCCTGTCCCGCCTCCCGGCGGACGACCGCGAGGCGATCAGCCGCGCGGTACCGGCGTTGCGCCGCCTCGCCGACCTGCTGTCCGAGGAGGAGGACGCGTGACACATGATGTTGACGCCGTGCGCGTCACGAAGCTGCGGCACGCCTTCGGCGAGACCGTCGCGGTGGACGGCGTGGATCTGTCGGTATCGCCGGGAGAGGTGTTCGGCCTGCTCGGCCCGAACGGGGCCGGCAAGACCACCACGATCCGGGCCATCACCACGCTGCTGCCCGTACCTGCCGGCACGATCACGGTCTTCGGGCTCGACGTCGCCGCGCGCAAGATGGCGGTACGCCGGCTGATCGGGTACGTGCCGCAGCAACTTTCGGCGGACGGGTCGCTCAGCGGCCGGGAGAACGTGGCCCTCTTCGCGCGCCTGTTCGACGTGGCGCGCCGGGAGCGCCGGGCCCGTACCGACGAGGCGATCGAGGCGATGGGGCTGGCCGAGGCGGCCGACCGGGTGGCCAACACGTACTCGGGTGGCATGGTGCGCCGGCTCGAACTCGCGCAGGCGCTGGTCAGCTCGCCGCGCCTGCTGATCCTGGACGAGCCCACGATCGGGCTGGACCCGGTGGCCCGCTCCGGCGTCTGGGAGCGGATCGCGTCGGTACGCGCCACCACCGGCATGTCCGTACTGGTCACGACGCACTACATGGAAGAGGCCGAGCAGAACTGCGACCGGGTGGCGCTGATGCACCGCGGTCGCATCCGCGCGCTCGGTACGCCGGCCGAGCTGATCGCGAGCCTCGACGGTGCCGGGGACAGCCTCGACGACGTCTTCCGCTCGTACACCGACCAAGGACTCGACGAAGGGGGGTTCCGCGATGTCCGACTCACCCGCCGTACCGCACGCCGCGTGGGCTGACACCGGTACCGGCATGGCGCCGCTGCGCGCGGTACGCCTGGCGTTCCGCCGCGTCGGCACGATGTGCCTGGTCGAGCTGCAGAAGCTGCGCCGGGACCGGACGGAGCTGGTGACCCGGGCGATCCAGCCGACCCTCTGGCTACTGATCTTCGGCGAGACGTTCACCAAGATCCGGGCCATCCCGACCGGCAACCTGCCGTACCTGGACTTCTTGGCCCCCGGCATCCTCGCCCAGTCCGCGCTGTTCGTATCGATCTTCTACGGCATACAGATCATCTGGGACCGCGACGCCGGCGTACTCGCCAAGATGATGGTCACCCCGACGCCGCGCGCCGCGCTCGTTACCGGCAAGGCGTTCGCCGCCGGGCTGCGCTCGCTCATCCAGGGCGTCGCCGTGGTGATCCTGGCCGCGATCCTCGGTGTCGGCCTGACCGCCAACCCGCTCAAGCTCCTCGGCGCCGCGGTCGTGCTGGTGCTCGGCTCCGGCTTCTTCTGCACCCTGTCGATCACGATCGCCGGCCTCGTCCTGAAACGGGACCGGCTCATGGGTATCGGCCAGGCGATCACCATGCCGTTGTTCTTCGGCTCCAACGCGCTGTACCCGATCGCGATCATGCCGCCCTGGCTGCGGGTGCTCAATCACGTCAACCCGCTGAGTTATGAGGTCGAGGCGCTGCGTGGGCTGCTCATCGGCACGCCCGCCCGGCTGGCGCTGGACTTCGCGGTGCTCGTCGGGGTGGCCGCCGCCGGAATCACGGTCTCCTCGGCGCTGCTGGGCCGGCTGGCCCGCTGACGCCCGCGCAACGCCACGCCCAACTGGTCCCGACACGATGATGGGCCGGCGCGCCGCGCCGGCCCATCACCTTTCATTGGGGAGGGACTCACCAATGCCTGAACCATGAGATGTGGACGTTCAACCAGTCGCGCAGGCGCGCCACCTCGTCCGTCCGGGTGCTGAGCCAGGACAGGTTTCCGCTGATCGCGAGGACACCGATCACGATCGCGATAAGGCTGCACACCAGACCGAGCAGGGCTACGCCATGCCCGGTGACGCCGCGCCGACTGGCGCCCACCAGACCGCCGGCGGCAATCGCGCCGCCGACCACGCCGAGCGCGACACCCACCGGCGCGAGCAGGCCGGTGAGGGTGGCGAGCACGGCAACAACTCCGATGATCAGGCCCAACGTGGCGAATGCGCTGGTACGGGTCCAGCGTGGTGACGCCTCGACGACGGGCTCGGTTACCGGCTCCCTGCTCCGGACCGGTTCCCTGGTGCGCACAGCCGTGTCACCCGACCGATTGGACGCGACGGTCTTGTCGACCGTCGTCTCGTCCATCGGCTCGGCCCGATGGCTGCGCAGGTTCCTGACCACTGCACACCTCCTCTGAGCTGACAGGGTCGGGTACCCTGCGCCAACTCGTTTCACACCTCCCGCGCACACCTCCCGCCCCAGCCAACCGGCCGCCGGCCGTTTGCCACGGCGCTGACCTGGGCACTTCGCTGAGAAGCACGATGCGACGCAGGAGGTGGCACAGTGGGCAGGACCTGGTCGGGCCGTACCCTAAGCACAGAACGCGCGAGCGCGGCCTGGGACGAGCTGGTGGATGCGCTGAACCAGGCGGGCTCCACCGCCCGCTCGGTGAAGCGCCGCACCAAGGGGTTCGCGAACGACGCGAGCGAAGCGACCGGCGAGGCCCGCAGGCGGGCCAAGGCGGCACGTGACGCTCTCGCCGGCAAGCGGGCACCGATACCGTGGCGCTGGATCGCCGGGGCCGCCGCGGCCGGCATGGTCGCGGCCCTGGCGGCGCGGATGGCAGCCCGCCGCGCCCTGATGGGCGACGGGCGGGATCCGCTGGCACTGGAGGATCCAGCCGCCGTGGATATCGCCGGGCCGGTGACTCTGGTGGAGACCGCGGTACCGGCGGCGGCTCACAAGCGCTGAATCGGCCTGCGGCCGGGCGGCACGATGTCGTGCCGCCCGGCCGTGTCGCTCTGCTTGGGTGTCACTCCGCTTCGTCGAGCAGATCCAGTACGGCGCGCTCGGCGCCCGGCCCCGGCTCCTGGATCGACTCCGGTATCGTCTCGCCCGCGCCGAACTTCTCCACCACTCGCGGGTCCACATAGGACGAACGCACCACTGCCGGCGTATTGCCGAGCTCCCGCGACACCTCCCGCATCGCCCCCGCCACGCTCCGGCGCACGCTGGTACGGGAGTGGCGGGCCTTCTCCGGTACCCGCGCCAGGGCCACCGCCGCGAGTACCGTCGCGTGCCAGGTGCGGAAGTCCTTGGCCGTCATCGCGCAGCCCGCCACCTCCCGCAGGTACTCGTTGACGTCATCGCTGTGGATCTCCCGCCAGCCGCCGTGGCACGGGTACCCGAACAGCCGCTGCCGGCCGCGCCGGCGCCCCCGCAGCGCGCGTACCACCTCGACCACCCGCCGGTCCCGCACCTCGACCTCGCGCAGCGCGCCGCCCTTGGCCGGGTACCGGAACGTGACCCGGTCGGCGCCCAGCCGCGCGTGCTCGGCGAGCAGCGTGCTGATCCCGTACGTCGCCTCCTCGCCGGACGCGTACTGGTCGCCGCCGACCCGGAACAGTCCCAGGTCGATCAGGCGTACCGCGGCGGCGAGTACCCGGCGGCGGGTCAGCCGCTGGTCGGAGAGGTGGGTGCGCAGCACCCGGCGCAGTCGGGGCAGGCGCCCGGCCACCTCCAGCATGTGCTCGAACTTGCGGTTGTCGCGCCGGCGGCGCCAGTCGGGGTGGTACAGGTACTGGCGGCGGCCGGCCGCGTCGGTACCGGTCGCCTGGATGTGACCGCACGGGTCGGCGCAGATCCAGACGTCCCGCCACGCGGGCGGGATGCGCAGTGCCTGGATGCGGCGAAGCTGCGCAGCGTCGCGCAGTGGCGCGCCGTCCTCGTCCCGGTAGCTGAAGCCCCGGCCGTGGCGGCGCCTGGCGTACCCGCGAGTGTTGGGCTTGCTGCGCCGGAGCCTCACGAGCCGCAGGTACCCCCGGCTCCCGGCGGCTACACCGGCGCGCCCACCCGGCTGACCGGCATGCGCAGGCGCGTCGCCGCACGGGCGAGCGCGACCGCGTCGGCGACGGCCGCCCCGCCCGGATCGTTGTTGAAGTACACGTATACCGGCTCGGAGCCGAACTCGCGGCCGATCCGGTCGAGCCAGGAGCGCAGGGCGGTCGGCCCGTACCGGGGTCGCGGCGTGGCTCGCCCCTCGTGCATGCGCAGGTATCCGAAGCCGGCCGTACGCCATAGCGGGGTCACCGGCCGGCCGCGCCGGTCCGCCCAGCACAGTACGGCGCCGCGGCGCTCCAGTACGTCCCGGATCCGCCCGGTCCACCAGGAGTCGTGCCGCGGCTCGACCGCCACGCGTACCTGTCTGGGGAAGCGCGCCAGCACGGCATCGAGCAGGTCGGGTTCGGCGGGAAGGGTGGGCGGCAACTGCAGCAGTACCGGCCCGAGTTTGCCGCCCAGGCCCTCGGCGCGGCTGAGGAACCGGGTCACCGGTTCCGCGGCGTCACGCAGCCGCTTGATGTGCGTGAGATACCGGCTCATCTTGACCGCGATGGTGAAGTCGGCCGGGGTGCGCTCGCGCCACCGTACGAACGTCTCGCGCTCGGGTAGCCGGTAGAACGCGTTGTTCACCTCGACCGTGGCGAAGCGCTTGGCGTAGCACTCCAGCCACTCGCGCTGCGGTACCTCCTCGGGGTACACCCGGCCGCGCCAGTCTCGGTACTGCCAGCCGGATGTACCGACGAAAAGCACGCGTGGTCAGCGCCGGCGCCCGCGCGCGGCCGCGGTCTCCCGATTGTTGGCCTTCATGATGGCCTTCACCAGTTCGTCCTTGGTCATCTGCGAGCGGCCCTTGATGTCGAGCTTGCTGGCGACGGCGTACAGGTGCTCCTTGGAGGCGTTGGCGTCGACGCCCTCGGCGGTCGGACCGCGCTGGGCCTGTCGCCCGCGCGCCGCCTGTGCGTCGCTGGGCCCCTTTGCCTTCTTAGGCTCCCAGTGGTCGCCGACCTTCTCGAACGAGTGCTTGAGCGCGGCGAACGCCGTACGGTGCGCTCGTTCGCCTTCGCCATACGTCTCGACCGCGGAGTCGTGTGTCTTGATCCACGTCTCCTGCGCCTTCTGGGGCGAGCGTCGTATCGTCGATGGTAAAACTTCACGACCAGGCATAATCAATCGCTACCCCCGCCTCGACCTGCCTAAACTCCGCATTGAGCAGGCGTGACGCCCTCGACAACCGCGCGGTGGTCGAGGGCGTCGGTGCCCAACGGTGTCGTGTCAGGCGTCCTCGCGCGTCGGGTTCTCGAGCTGGAAGAAGTTGCTCTGCCGGCCGTCGGTGGTCTGCTCCTGGTAGATGAAGTTCAGGCCGCGCTCGTCGAAGGCGGCGAACCACTCGTCCCAGCTGACGTCCTGCAGTTCTCGCCCGCCGTACCCGGGGAAGTCGAAGCGCAGCACGCCCGGGTGCCGGTCGTGCTCGGTGCCGGGTACCGTCGCCGGTGCCGCGTTCCGCTCCCGGGCCCACTTCATGATCACCTCGTGGCTCGTGGTGACCAGGCTGCGCCCCGGCCGGTCCGGCGTGTCGTCGACCGAGCGGATCTCCTGCGAGTACTTGAGCGATGACGAGCTCGACGCGCCCTTTCGGGCGCCTTCGCCGGTCTTGGCGCCACCTGTCTTACTGGCGTTCTTGTTGGCGTTCTTGCTGGCGCTCTTCCCGTTGCCCAGCGCCTTGACCAGGTCCTCCTTGCGCATGGAGGACGCGCCGGACACACCCCGCTCCTTCGCCATCTGGCGCAGCTCAGGCAGGTGCATCTCGGCGATGTCGTGCTCCTTGGTCTTCGTGCGTGCCACTCCTACCGCCTCCCACCGTCGACTCGATCGGTGTCGTCCCCGGGTGCGGTACCCGTGGCGGCCCCGCGTATGCGCCCGGCCCGTCGCCCGGTTCGGCCCGGCGGGTTCCCCCGCGGAGGTGCGGTCGCGAAGCCCGCGACAGGTCGGTACGGGGGAGGGTACGAGCGCGGTGTGCGTCCACAGTCGACAATCCCATCGCGCCGCTCCCTGGGATTGATCTGGAGGGCCTATCCTCTGCTCATGCCGCGACCCCAGTTGTCCTTTCACGCCGAATGGCAGGGCGGTCAGGCGCGCTTGTCGATGGCGGGCGAGATCGATCTGCTCACGGCCCCCGTCCTGGTCGAGGAGGCCGGGGAGCAACTCGGCAGGAGCCCGAGCGCGCTGGTACTGGACCTGAGCCAGGTCACGTTCTGCGACTCGGCCGGCGTGGCGGCCCTGGTGCGGATCTATCACCGGGCAACCGAGGCCGGCATCGAGCTGACCCTGCGCGGCGCGACCGGCATGGTGCGGCACGTACTGGAGATCAGCGGGGTGGACCAGGTGGTCACGGTCGAGGACGAGCGGGCGCGGCAAGGGGATTGAGCTGCCAGACGGTGGAGCGCTTGACGTCCGCGTCCTCCAGCGCCCGGCTGACCGGTACGTCGTGGCGCGCGACCGCGGTCAACCGGGTACGGGGCAGGTAGGCGCGGCCCGGGTCGCCGACGAGGACGGCGGCGCCCGCGGCGGCGGCGCGGTCGAGGAAGGCGAGCATCCGCCGGGCCATCTCGGCGCTGTAGAACACGTCCCCCGCGACGACCAGGTCGGCGCCGCGGGCGTCGCCGTCCAGCACGTCATCGAGGTACGTCGTCACGGATACCCCGTTCGCGGCGGCGTTGAGGGCGATCGCGGCGGCCGCGTACGGGTCGATCTCGCTCGCCGCGACCGAGGCGGCGCCGGCCCGCGCCGCCGCGATGGCGACCAGGCCCGAACCCGCGGCCAGGTCGAGGACGTCCCGGCCGGCGACCAGATCCGGGTTGTCCAGCAGGTACCGGGCCAGCGCCTGCCCGCCCGCCCACGGGAACGCCCAGAAGGGCGGTGCGCCGACGCCGCCGCCCTGTTCGCGCTCGGTCTTCTCCCACAACCCGAACGCGTCCTGCGCCAGGTGCAGCCGGACCTCGGGCACGTACGGCGCGGGGGCAAGGCTGGTGTTGGCGAGGACGAAGCTTTCCGGACTTTCCATAACAGCTGTCGAGGCTATCCCGGATGGGCGCGCGGGCGCCAAGCTGTAACGCATGCAAGGGGTGGGGGCTGGCTGTCAGGACTGGACCGGGCACGTGATCGTCTGCGGGCTGGCCGGCGTCGGGCTGCGGACGGTGGAGCAGTTGCACCTGGCCGGGGTACGGGTCGTGGTCGTCGACGACCGCCCCGACGCACGGCTGACCCCGGTGGTGCGCGCGTGGGGCGTGCCGCAGGTGACCGGCGCGTCCCGGCACCCGCAGACGCTGCGCCGGGCTGGACTCGCCGGCGCCGCCGCGCTCGTCTGCGTACAGGGCGACGACCTGCACACGCTGGAGACCGCGCTGCTGGCCCGGGAGGCGCGTGCCGACCTGCGAATCGTGGTACAGATCCGCAATCCCGCGGTCGGTCGGGCGCTGGCCGGGGCCGCGGTGTCGGTACTCGACGTCGCCGGGTTGTCCGCGCCGTCGGTCGTGGAGGCGTGCCTGCGTACCGGCGCGCACCCCGTCGACCTGGGCGGCGAGCGGTTCGTCGCGGCCCGGGTACGGGCGCACGCCACCGATACCCTCCGGTTCCTGTACGGCAGCCTCGCCCCGATCGCCGTGACTCCTCCCGACGGCGGCGAGGTGGTGGTGTGCCCCGGTCGCGACCACCCGGTGGACGAGGGGGACTGGGTGACGCTGCTCGGTACGCCTCAGGAACTGCGCGACGCCGGGCTGTACCGCGAGCCCGAGGCGCCTACCCGGCGCGGGTCGGGGACGCGGCGACTGCGGTACCTGCTCGCCTCGCTGCTGCGCGGCGTGCTGGATCGCCGGCTCGTACTCGTGCTCTGCGGCCTGCTGGCGCTCGTCGGTACGGCGACCGCGGTGCTGCGCCTGGTGTACCGGGAGCCGGACGGTACCCGGATGTCCACATTGGACGCTCTGTACTTCACGGTGTCCACGATCGCCACCGTCGGCTACGGCGACTTCTCGTTCCGGGAGCAGCAGGCGTGGCTGCGGGCGTTCGCGATCGGCCTGATCGTGCTCGGCGCGATCCTCGCCACCACGTTCTTCGCGCTGCTGACCAACCTGCTCGTCAGCCGCCGGATCGAGGAGTCGCTGGGGCGCGGCCGGGTGATCGGCCACTTTGGACACGTCGTCGTCATCGGGCTCGGCTCGGTGGGCGTGCGGGTGGTGCAGCAGTTGCTCGCGGCCGGCGGTGACGTGGTGGTGGTCGAGAAGGACGAGGGCAACCGGTACCTGGGCGTGATGCGGGCGGCCCGGGTACCGGTCGTGATCGCCGACGCGACGCTGCCGGACACGCTGCAGATGGTCAACCTCGCCGAGGCGGCGGCGGTCGCCGTGCTCACCAGCGACGACCTGGTCAACCTGGAGACCGCGCTCGCGGTACGCGACCAACTGGGCCACCCGGGCCGGGACGACGTACCGGTGGTGCTCCGCCTCTTCGACGAGCAGCTCGCGCAGACGATCGGGCGCAGCTTCAGCATCGGCCTGGTACGGTCCACGGCCGCGCTGGCCGCGCCGTGGTTCGTGGGTGCCGCCCTCGGTCTCGACGTGCTCGGCACCTTCTACGTCGGGCAGACCCCGATGCTGGTGGCCCGGCTGACCGTGGCGCCCGGCGGCGGGCTGGACGACCTCGCGATGCGCGACCTGTCTGCGCGTAGCCGCGTCGTCGCGATCGGTCGCGCCGCGGACGGTGGCCGGCTGGAGCACCCGCCCCGGCGCGGTACCCGGTTCCGGGCGGGTGACCAGGCGTACCTGGTCGGACCGTACGAGGAACTGCTGCAGGTACTGCGCCGCGACGCCCTCTCGCCGTCACAGGTCCGTCCCGATGTGACGGTTCAGTAATTCGAGCATGTCAGACTGGCGTCGTGTACGACTTCGATCTGCTGGTGTTGGGCTCCGGGCCGAGTGGACAGAAGGCGGCGATCGCGGCGGCGA
>JBPYFB010000449.1:0-9529 GCA_051986465.1 Rugosimonospora sp. | reverse complement strand
GCCGGGCATTGGGGTCAGTTGTACCGCGACTTCGGCAAGGAGCGGGTGACAATCTACGAGTTCGACCTCGCGACCGGACTGGCGCGGGCGCGCTTCGCATTCGACTGGACGACAACGCCCATCGCTGACTCCCCCGGCACCATTGTTTCGCCGGGGAGCACACCACGGGAACCTGCGCTCGACGGCGTCGCCGTGCCGCTGCGGCCACACTTCGGCACCATGGGCGTGGCGCCGGCCGGGGCGGGGCGGCACCACAGCGTGCCGCCGGGCGAGCACGGCGGCAACATCGACAACTGGCGCATCGGCGCGGGCGCGTCGATGTACTACCCGGTGCTGGTGCCCGGTGCGTTGCTGTCGATCGGGGATCCACACGTCTCGCAGGGCGATGGTGAGATCAGCGGCACTGCGCTGGAGTCCTCGCTCACCGGCGTGATCGAGGTGAGCGTGCTGCGCGGGGGCGGCTTCGCCTACCCGGTACTGGAGACGGCGGATTCCTGGACCGTGCATGGCTTCGGCGACGACCTCGACGAGGCGATGCGCCAGGCGTCGCTGCGCATGATCGAACTGCTCGGGGCACGCTTCGGTCTGAGCCGGGACGACGCCTATTCACTGATGAGCGTCGCCTGCGACTTCACCGTCACGCAGGTCGTCGACCAGCGCCAGGGCGTGCATGCCCGCATCGAGAAGCAGATCTTCGTAGGGGGTGCGTCGTGAGCGTGCAATGCTGGAACTTCACGCCAGCCGACGGTGTACCGGTGCCGGTTGCTCCCTACAGCCACGCGGTGGCGCATGGCGGGCTGCTCTACGTCACCGGGCAGATGCCACTCGACCCCGCAACGGGAGAGCTCGCACGCGGCGGCATCACCGAGCAGACCGATCAGGTGATGCGCAACCTCGCTCGGGTCCTGGAGCTGTGCGGCTCGTCGCTGGAGTCGGTCATCCAGGCCGGCGGGTACCTGACCTCCATGGACCTCTACCCCGCCTTCAACGCCGCCTATTCACGATGGTTCAGGCCGCCGCTTCCGGCGCGCACGTGCATCGCCGTTACCGGGCTGGCCGTGGGTGCGCTCGTCGAGGTGGATCTCGTCGCAGCGCTGGACGGCAGCACCCGGGCCTGGGCGGACCCGACCACCGCCCGCAACGGCGGACCCCAGACCGTCAGCCAGTCGTCGACCACCTTCGACAGCTGATCCAGCTTGGAATCGAGGACGTACAGACCACGCGTGGGGCAGCACGCCCCTATCTCGACGAGCACTGGCCTGAGCTGGTGTTCGACGGCGAGCGCGTGCCCCGCGCCGGCACCCACCATCACCGGCACCGTGGCCTTGGCGGCGAACTCGTCGCGTCCGAACTGATCCAGGAACGCCTTGAGCAGGCCAGTGATCGACGCCTTGTAGACCGGCGAGGCAACGACCAACAGCTCGCTGTCGAGCACCTGATGCTTGGCCGCGGCCACCCGTTCGTCGCCCCGGTTGAGCAGGCCCGGCGCGAGATCGGCCAACTCCACCAAGGTGATCGCCGCGTCACCACCGAGCACGGCGTCGGCCACGGCGACTGCCACTGATGCCGTACGCGAGCCACGCTTGGGATTGCCGATCACCACGCATACCTTCGTGGCCACTCAGAACTCCAGCAGGTTGTCGCGGAACTGGGGATGGCTGTATTCGGTGCGTACCAGGCCGCGCCGTTGCAGTTCCGGCACCAGACCGTCCGTGATCTCGGTGACGTACCGTCGGTTGAGCTTCTTCTCCGGGCTCGTGATCAGGAACCCGTCGCCGCCGACCTCGGCGATGAACGCCTCCATCGAGTCGGCGACGGTCTCCGGGGTACCCACGTAGTCGTTGGCCCCACCGAGCCCGTCATCGATGACGGCCTGCCGGAGCGTCTTGCCCTCGGCGCGCTTGACGAACGCTTCGAGGAACCCGCGTTCACCGTTGGTCGTCACTGGCGGCAGCGGCTGATCCCAGTCGAAGACCGAGAAGTCGATCTCGGTGATCGATCCCATCGTGGCGAGGACCAGCTCGATGTAGAGCGGGTCGGACATCCATCGCAACTTCTTCGCCCTGGCCTCCTCGACGGTGTCGGCGACGATCGGGGACATCAGGAAGAGCACCTTGCAGTCGTCCGGCTTGCGACCGTTCTCGATGAGCCGCTCGCGGATGTCGTCACGGAACGCCTTCGCCCGCTCGGGGGTGTTCGCCGTCGCGACGATCGTGTCGGCGAAGCGGGCGGCAAACGCCCGGCCGGGCACGGACGCTCCTGCCTGACAGAGCACCGGGCGCCCCTGCGGCGAGCGCACCGTGTTGAGCGGCCCGCGAGACTTGTAGTACTTGCCGGCGAAGTCGACTGTCCGTACCTTCGTGTAGTCGACGTAGGTGCCGGTGGCGCGATCGCGAATCACCGCGCCCGCGTCCCAGGAATCCCAGAGCGCGGTGACGAGGTCGAGGTACTCGTTGGCCATCGCATAGCGTTCGTCGTGTTCGTAGAGCTTGTCGAGGCCGAAGTTCTGCGCCGAGCGGTCTTCGGCGGAGGTCACAATGTTCCAGCCGAACCGGCCTCGTGCGATGTGATCGACAGTCGACGCGAGCCGGGCCAACAGGAACGGCGGGTAGAAGCTGGTCGACATGGTGGGAACAACACCGAGACGGGAGGTGGCCGCGGCCATCAGCACCGCAAGCGGCACCGGGTCATGCTTGGGGTTGACTCCGTGCTTCAGGTCGATCTGCATGGTGCCGCCCCACGCGTCGGAGACCATCAACTTGTCCTCGATGATCACGTAGTCGAAGCAGGCCCGTTCCAGGTCCTTGGCCATCTCGACGTAGAAGTCACCGGACATGTCCTTGCCGCCGTTGCCCCACGTGCCGGCCCAGTCGTCGGTGACGAAGTTGAGAAACCACGCAAGGTGGAACTTGCCAGGTTGTGCGTCAGCGTTCATCGATGATCCATTCCGAACCGTCGCGCAACACGACGGTCTCGCCTTGTCGAGGGATGTCGGGTGGCGGCGCCGGTGCCACAGCGTCGGGTGGCCAGCTGAACTGGGGCGCCCAGTCGTCGTTGTCCAGCCGCCAGGCGACGGCAGCGAAGTCACCACCGGATTCGCGGGCGTCGAGGACCGTCAGCGCGTACCGGCCAGTGCGCACGATGCGCCCGCCGTCGCAACGCAGTGCCAGCACGTCGTGCTCGCTGCCGGGCAGCCGCTGCCACCGCTCGACATAGCCGATCTCGTCGCCGGCGTCGGCAAACGAACCGGTCTCGATGAGGTCTGGCCCGCTCCAACTGACCTCGCCGACGTCTTCGAAGGCGCTTGGGTCGAGTTCCACCTCGGGGTGCCAGGTCAGCCGCGGCTCGTCCCACGTGGTCTTGCCGGCGAAGCACATCACCTGCCCGGCACCATCGCGCGGCAGCCGTAGGTCACAGTGCGCTGAGCCGGCTTGCAGCCACCACACCACGGCGGGCTCGGTCATCTCGGTTCCGCCGACGGCAATACCGTTGCGCACCCAGCCGCCACGGAACTCGGCGGGAATCACGATGTGACGAGAGTAGGGTCCGCCGCGCCGCTCTCCTCTCGGGCGAGCTCGGCCTCGCGACCGAAAGAGTTCTTCTCCACCCATACCTCGGGCATCGTGATCTCGCCCGCCGCGAGACGCTTCTGCAGATAGCGGAACACTTGGACCGTTTGCGCGTAGAGGTGCTCGCCGGCCTTGAGTGGAAGCTTGTTGGAGCCGTCAGCACGCACGAAGCGCTCCAATGGCGCGACCAGCACGTCATAGTCGACGTTGAAGAACAGCGGGAAGGCGTAGCGCTCCTCGGCGACCTTGCGGACGCGGTGTGTGGTCGAGACGAATGCGCCGTTGGACCAGATTTCGAGCATGTCGCCGATGTTGACGACGAAGGCGCCCTCCATCGGCGGCGCATCGATCCATTCGCCGGCCCCGTTGAGCACTTCGAGGCCGGGCTTGGTCGGCTTGAGGAGAGTGAAGACCTCGAAGTCGGTGTGTGCGCCGATGCCGATCGCGTCAGTGCCGTCAAGGTCCAGCGGGTAGTGGATGAGACGCAGCTGACTGGGCGCCCGAGTGACGAACCCGTCGAAGCGGTCGACCGGCTCGCCGAGGGCCATGGCGAAGCCTTGCAGCAGTACCTTGCCGAAACTGAGCACCGCGTCGTAGTAGCGGTTCACGGTCTCCTTCATGCCAGGAAGGTCCGGCCACTGGTTGGGGCCGAGCATCGGATTTCCCGCCAGGTATTCCGGATCGTCTGCCGGTAGTTCGAGGCTGAGGTCGAAGGCTTCCTTCAGATCGTCGGGCCGCGTGTCGTCAGGCAGTTCAGAGACGTAGCCGCCCTCCTCGCCGGTCGGCACGTAGCCGCGGTGGTTGGTCGAGTTGCCGATGTAGACCGCCATCTTCTGGTCAAGCGGAAGCGCGAAAAACTTCTCCGTCACGGCGAGCAGGTCTTCGAAGAGACTCTGGTCGACCCCACTGCCCGTCACATAGAGGAAGCCGACCTCGCGCGCGGCTCGCCCCAGTGCTTCGGCAACATCCGACCGCTCGGTGGGCGTGCCGAACAGACCGCTGACATCGACGATTGGTATCTCGGTGAAGTTGGTGAGGCTGGTCATGAGGCCTTCCCTCGGTCGGTCCCAGACCTGCGGACAGAGCTGGGAGATCGATCTCCCGGGCTTTTGTCCCGCCGTGGCGCACTCCGATGGAGCACGTGCGTCTCTCGGACCAGACTCGGCAAGCCAACGGAACCCTAGACGCGCCCCACCAACTGGGGTGGGTCGTTGACCACGAAATCGCCCGCTGATTTCGGCGATTCACCGCCTCGATGACCGGCACGTAAAATGTGCCCAGTCCCGATACACGTGTCCCAGCCACGCGAAGGGGGCGGATCCCCGGCATCGAACCGTCGGCCAGCATTCCAGGGGCCGGGACTATGACTACGGTCGGTCATCGACGTGCCATCCGACGACCCGGCTCTGCCATAGCAACACGCAGGGCACAACGAGCACCTCGACGACGAGAGCGCCGATGAACACCGGATGCGGCCAGCCGGACTCGGCCGCGGCCAGCAACCGGGCCAGACCGCCGAGGAAGGCGGCGCCTAGCGTCAGGCGTAGCACCGCCGTCGCGCGCTCCACGCGGGGAACCGCCCACCACACCAGCACGCCAGCACCGAACCAGAACGCGTTCACGAAGCGGTATTCGCTGTCGGTTGTCGCGTCCACCGCGTGTGCCCCTGGCAGGACAGCGGGGCCAAGCAGCATGCCGGCCAGTCCGGAAGCCACCGCGACCGTCGCCAGCACCGCCAACACCACCTGCAGAGCGCGCCGGCCCATAGCCTGGTCCCCCCCATCGCCTGGCGAGCGTGGCCAGCCCATGTTACAGACAGGCCATCCACGCATGTCGGCACCCAGCCGTACAGCACCTGACCAGCGGCCTGCAGCCGCCGCGACACAAGGCCGCCGAAGTACGCCCACAGCGAGATCGATTGGGACGCCATCGAGGCCGACCTGACCCGTCTCCGCCGACAGCGGGTGCCTCAAGTGGGTGCTTCAAGGCTGCGTCACCGGGCGCGGATCGGCAGGAGCGCCAGTGGCTGCGAGGAAGGGGCACGGTGCCACGACGGCCGGAACGCGCCGGGTGCGTCGGTGGTAGGAGACGGCCGCGATGGTGACCGCGAGGCCGTAACCGGCGAACGAGGTCGGTTCGGCGAATCCGATCACGCCGATGTGGCCGTGCCCGCCGTGCCAGGTGACCACGCCGAACGCGAGCAGCAGGACGTAGCCGGCGCTGCCCAACCCGTACAGCACGAAGGTGGGCGCGATCAGCCACACCGGAACAATCGGCAGCATGCGTGGGACCCGGCGGCCCGCCAGTGGCGCCACCCACCGCGGGAAGACCAGACCCCACGGACTTACCAGCCCGAGAAGCAGGAAGACCGACAGGCCGATCCCGAACCAGAACACGATCGCCACCTCCACCGGTGGTCGGTAGCCGTCAGGTTCAATGCCTGGCACACCTAAGGCGCCGAGCGTGTGCAGACCCGCGTACGGCAGCCAGGCCAGACAACCCGCATACCCGATCCACCGCACCCGCTGGGATGCCGGACGCAACTGAGCTGGCCGAGGCCCGGTGGTCACGACCGCGTGAACACGTCCGCAACGGGTACAGACGATCGTCCGCTGCCAGGCAAGCGCCGTCCCCACGAACAGCGCACCGGCAATCGTCAGCCCGAACCGTTCACCGAACGGCAGCCAGTCGGACTTGCCGGCGCGGTCGGTGACGGTGCCTTGCAGTACGAGTTGGCACAGGTCCAGCAGGATCCAGCAACTGCATGCCAGACAGCTGCCGGCAACCGTCCACAATGTACCGGTCACCAGGTGGCGCGGCAGCCGCCGACCCCAGGGCTGCATGGTGGCCAGCGCGGCGACGGCACCGGCGAGCAGCACCACAGCGCCGGGCACGGCCGCCTCTGGGATCCCAGCGAGACGTTCCTGCCGAATGGACGCCCCGACCCCGACGGCGACGGCAAGACTCGCCGACACAGCAGCGGCAGCGGGCCGTACCCATCGCTGGACCTGCCCATCCTGAAGTGGCCATCGCGACCGCCAGCGTGCAGCATTCACGGTCACATGCTCTGCCGGGTTGGCTGTGATACGCCTGAGCAATCCTGAGATCCGCTCAGTCAATCCGGCCCACGCCACCGTCTTGCCGGCGGACTCCTCGGCCAGCAGGACCCGCATGACTTCGGCGGGGTCCCAGCGTTGGGCCTTGGCGGTGCGGATCAGGTCGGCCATCGCCTTGCGGATGTGGGGCAGCTTGAGGCGTCGGGTCAGTTCGACGGCCTCGGCCAAGGGGTCACCGACGGGGCTGGTGACGGCGCGGCGTGTGGCCCGTGGCGGCAACGGGCCAATGCCAACACGCGTCATCAACGGAAAATCGCCGGCAGGCCTCTGAGTCCGTCAAGAGCAGGCAGCACTGTTCCTGGACATGGGGACGGGTCCCGGCCGGGGCCCAGTGGCCCCGGCCGGGGAGGGCAACTGGTGGCGGTCGCGCTCATGCGTGCACGGTCCATTGCCGGTCGCACGCACCGAGGGTCAACGGTAGCCGGCCGCCACGATGTTCGCTTGCACCGCGTTCTCCGTCGCGTCGGAGGGGTAACCGGAAACCATCGCTCCTTCGTAGAACGTTCCCGCGCTGAGGTTAGCGCCGCCACCCGGCTTGCAGCAGTCTCCGCCGCTGCCCAGGATGATGGCACCCTGTTTCTTCATGGGGCTGTACCCGGGAGGTAGTCCGCCGTTCCAGACGGTGGTGAGGCTGCCGGACTGCGCGTTGCTGCCCTTGAGGGCGAACTGCGACGTGCCGTTGTTCTTCAGCATTGCCGTGACGAACTTGCTGGTGAAGGAGCGCTGGCCCGAGTTCCACGACTGGCTGCCGCCGGAGTAGAGACCCCATTCGAGGTCGGCCTGGACCCAGGGTCCGGAGCCCGAGCACCCACCGAACCAGCACTCTGTACCGAAGTTGATGGCGTCCATGGCGCCCGCGGCGTCGGCCATCCGGTCCGTTTCGCTGTTGCCGTAGTCGAAGCAGCAACCGCCGTTGACGTGCGTGCCGCTCGTTACCATGTACATGCCCTCTGGTGCCGTACCGGTGGCGACGCCGGTCAGGTGGCCGTCGCGCCAATAGCTGTTGCCCGGGTTGATGTACAGCGAATAGGCCTTGGTGCCACTCACCGTGAGCGACTCCGAGGTGGCGTTGGCTGGGCTGCTCTGGCTGGAGCCCGGGACCACGCTGGATCCCTGGTACCACATGTCGTTGCCGTGCCCGGACTGGTCGTAGACCACGGTGATGACACAGGACGTACCGGCGCAGAAGGAGTCCTGCGCAGCCGCGTTGGCGTACCCGCCGGGGCTCAGCACACCGATGTTGCGGGTCGTGTTGTCCGACGAGCGGCGCACCTGGTAAAGGTTGCCGTTGTACGAACTGTAGAGCGCGCGGGTCGTGCTGTGTGCGGCCACGCACGGCGTGCCACCCCCGGCGTAGATGTCACACACTCCCGCGCCGGACGGTGGCACGGACGGCGGCGTGGACGGCGGCGTGGTCGACATGCTCCATCGCTGGTTGCTCTGGCCGTTGCAGCTCCAGATAATGATCTTCGTTCCGTTAGCCGTGCCCTGGGCGTTCGCGTCCAGACACAGACCGGACTGGACCCCGGTGATGGTGCCGTTGGAGTTGACGTTCCATTGCTGGTTGGTCTGCCCGTTGCAGTCCCAGATGATCACAGCGGTACCGTTGCTGGTGCCCTGCCCGTTGGCGTCCAAGCACTTGTTGCCGTACACGGTCAACTGCTTGCTGGCGGTGTAGGTCCAGGACTGGTTGCTCGCGCCGTTGCAGTCCCATAGTTGGACCTGCGCGCCGTTGGTGGTGGTGGCGTTGGGAACGTCCACACATCGGCCCGACTGGCCACCGACGATCGGGCTTCCCGTGGCGGCCCACGCATGAAGTGTCGTCACCGTACCGGCGACCAGCCCGAGCAGCACGACCATGGCAGCCACGCTGCGCTTGAGGTGGCGTCTCCGGCCGGAAGTCTGCATCGCTGTGGTTCCGGCACCCGCTGGTACCGGTTTGTCACTGGTGTGTCGTTGCATGGTATGTCTCCTTGTTGCAGTCGCGACCGTTTCCACTTTCTGGTTGCTTCCGCCATGGCAGGTGCACAGCACGACGCGTGCCGGTGTGGGCCCGTGGCTGGGTTGTGCCCCCGTTGCTGGGTTGTGCCGCCGTTGCTGGGTTGTGCCGCCGTTGCAGTTGGTGGCGTTGCTGGCCGGCTCGTCGAGGCGGAGGTTTGCCGACGCCGCGCAGGATTCGTCGTTGACGAACCGCCGCAGTCGGTCGTGCCGCCCGGGATATGACGACGCCGCGCCCGGGGACGACGCTGGCGCTGATGGTAGCGGTGGCGGTACCGGAGGCCCTCGCCCGAATAGCCGGCGGATGGTGCTGTGCGCCGCCACTCACGGCGTGCCGCCGCCCGCTTGGATGTCACACGGAAGCGATACCGCTGCGTGTGCGCCGCCGGCGCCAACCAGAAGGCCGGCCGTTACGCGACCGTAGCGCCTACCGCTGGTAGACCTCTGGCGATGCGGGTGTGACACATCGTTGTTACCGGTAACGTCGTCGGCCAAGACAGCTGGCGTCCACTATGGACGGAGCGGATTGAAAGTTTCCGGTCGCTCCCGGGTTGCCGTGGGATTTAGAACAGATCGTTCACGACGTTCTCCTTGGGGTGTTGGGGGTGTGCGGGAACGGCGGTACCGAGGTTCAACGCGCTCGTGGTTCTGGCGGGCCGGTTCCCTCGTAGCGAGATCGGCGCCCAAGGGAGGATGTGCCGTGCCGGCGACCCGCCGCCGCGTCGCCTCGGATACGGCTCGTGCCGCGAGGCGCGTACGGCACGCGCTGCATGAACGCCGGCAGGGTGAGCGATCTCGCC
This sequence comes from Rugosimonospora sp., assembly GCA_051986465.1. GTDB lineage: Bacteria > Actinomycetota > Actinomycetes > Mycobacteriales > Micromonosporaceae > DATEJJ01. The sequence continues at coordinate 46 of JBPYFB010000449.1, read as the reverse complement.
GATGTTCATCCGCCCTCCCTCCATTAACGACCGTCGAACCGGTTCG
>JBPYFB010000448.1:0-8505 GCA_051986465.1 Rugosimonospora sp. | reverse complement strand
GGGCGGCTGAAGCCAGACAAGATCACCGAGAAGACGGTGCACCGGTACCTGTACTGCCCGGACGTACCCGACGTGGACATGGTGCTGCGCTCCTCGGGTGAGCAGCGGCTGTCCAACTACCTGATCTGGCAGGCCGCGTACGCGGAGTACGTGCCGCTGGACACCCTCTGGCCGGACTTCGACCGCCGGCACCTCTGGTACGGCTGCGAGCTGTACGCGCAGCGCGACCGGCGGTACGGCGGCGCCATCCCGAACCCGGTCAACCCAGACCTCGCGATCACCACGCCGTAGGGGTCACCACGCCGTAGCCAGGGCCGCCGCCGCGACCAGCGCCGCACCGGCGATCAACGCGGTATCCGCGGCGGTGAAGCGCTGCGGGCGGGCGACGGTACGCGGGTGACCCGAGTCGAAGCCGCGCGCGTCCATAGCGGTAGCCAGGCGGGTACCGCGACGGATCGCGCCGACCAGGATCGCGAAGCTCAGCGCCGCGAACTGGCGTACCTGCGCGAGCGGGTTGCGCCCGGCGGAAAGCCCGCGGGCCCGCCGGGCCAGGCGCAGCAGTCGCCACTCCTCGCCGAGCAGCGGCATGAGCCGGAACGCGGCGAGCGCGCCGATCGCGAACCGGGCCGGTACCCGCGCCTGCTGGACCAGGGCATCGGCGAGGTCGGTCGGGTCGGTGGTCGCGAAGACCACCACGCCCGGCAGGGCCACCGCCGGTACCCGCAGCGCGAGGCCGAGGCTGACCAGCCAGTCCCCGGTGCCGAACAGGCTCTGCGCCAGGCCCACGCCGGCCGCGGAGAGCACCAGCGGCCAGGACCGCCGGGCGAGGGTACGCAGGCCGATGCCGAACAGGGGGAGCGTGGCGACCTCGACGGCGAGCGCGACGGCGGGCGGCAGCGGGGCGAGCGTGAGCAGCAGGGCGAAGGAGAGCACGGCCGCGGCGGCGAGCTTCGCGACCGGGTTGCGCCGGCCGAGTACCGCGTTCACAGCAATCCTTCCTCAGTCAGGGCGAGCCGGCGGTCGGCGAGGGCGGTCACGAAGTCGGCGTCGTGGGTGACCGCGAGCACGCCGCAGCCGTCGTCGCGCAGCTTGGCCAGCAGGTCGACCAGCTCGGCCCAGGTGCGCCGGTCCTGGCCGAAGGTGGGCTCGTCGAGGATGAGCAGGCGGGGCGCGGTGGCCAGCGCCGTCGCGACGGACAGCCGCCGGGCCTCGCCGCCGGAGAGGGTGTACGGGTTGGCCGCGGCGAGCGCGTCGAGGCGCAGCCGGGACAGCAGATCGTCCACTGTGGACTTGACCGAGGCGGGGGAGGCGCCGGTACGCCGGGGGCCGAGGGCGAGCTCCTCGTCGACCCGGCTCGTCACGAACTGGTGCTCCGGGTTCTGGAACACCGAGCCGATCCGGGCCGCCAGTACCGGTGCCGGCCAGCGGTGCGGCGGCCGGTCCGCATTCCCACCGGCGAGCTCGGGCGTTGCCGCCACCCGGCCGGACGAGGGGCGCAGCAGCCCGCCGAGGAGCAGGGCGAGCGTGGACTTTCCGCAGCCGTTGGGCCCGAGTACCGCGACCGCCTCGCCGGCCGATACCGATACGTCCACATCGGACAGTGTCGGGTCGGCCGCGCCGCGGTGGCGGAAGCCGACCCGGTCAGCGCGCAGCAGTACGGGACCGGGCGGTACCGAGGCCGCGTGCCGGGCGACCGGATGACCCGGTACCCACACGCCCTCGGCGCTGAGCTGGTCCCCGTACCGGGCGAAGACTTCGCCGGGCGCCCCGTCGGCGAGCACACCGGCGCCGGGTGCGAGCACGACGACCCGGTCCACCAGCGGGAGCGCCTCGGCGACCCGGTGCTCCACGAGCACCATGGTGGTCTCCCGGCTGGCGAGCACCCGGGCGAGCGCCTCCCGTACCAGGGCCGCGCCGGCCGGGTCGAGGTTGGCGGTCGGCTCATCCAGCAGCAGTACGTCCGGGCGCAGGGCGAGCGCGCCGGCCAGCGCCAGCCGTTGTTGTTCGCCGCCGGAGAGGGCGGCGGTGGACCGGTCCCGCCCGTACGGGAAGCCCACCGCGGACAGGCTGGAGTCCACGCGACCCCAGATCTCTGCCGCCGGTACCCCCAGATTCTCTGGCCCGAACGCCACGTCGTCCCCGGCGCGCGCCATGACCAGTTGGGTCTGCGGGTCCTGGAACAGGATCCCGGCCCGGCCGCCCACGGTGACCGCGCCCTCGCGCTCCCCGGAGTCGGCGGCGAGCAGGCCGGCGGCCGCGGCGAGCAGGGTGCTCTTGCCGGCGCCCGAGGCGCCCAGCAGCAGCACCCGCTCACCGCGTTCGATCCGCAGGTCGACGGCGCGGACCGCCCATTGCCTCCGGCCGGCGTAGCGCCAGCCGAAGCCGGTGAAGCTCAGCAATGCCAGAAACTCAGTAACGCTAGACGAGCGCCCGCTCGCGCCCGGACGGGAACCGGTCGAGCACGCCGGTGCGGGCCAGCGCCCGGGTCAGCAGCCAACCGCCCAGCCCGGCGATGACCAGCCCGGACAGTGCGGAGACGCCCACCTGGCCGAACTTCCAGCTCGCCTTCCAGGTGGGGTAGTACAGGGCGAGGTCGAGGTAGCCGGCGGCGGCGCCGGCGAGCAGGCCGCTGATGAGCGACACGGGCAGCTTGTTGGTGCGGTACCCGGTGGCCGCGTACGGCGCCTCACCCGCGACGCCCTGCAGCAGCCCGTACAGGATCGTGGTCAGGCCCCACTGGGCGCCGAGCAGAGCGGAGATGGCGGCCGCAACGACCTCGGTGAACACGCCCGCGCCGGGCTTGCGGATGATGGCCGGGCCCAGGACGGCGGGCAGGAACCAGACCCCGGCGATCAGCGCCCGGGCCGGCGGGAAGCCGGTGAACGCGTTGTCGAGGCCGTTCCACAGCTGGTCCCACGCGTAGAAGATGACGCCGAAGGCGACCGCGATGACGGCGGCGACGACGATGTCGACCGTGCGCCATCTGGCTTGTGACGACTCGTTATTCATGACTTTCCTCCTGGTGGGGGTACCCGGAGGAGACGCACGCCGTGCCCCGGTCGTGCGGGCACGGCGCGGGCTGGAGGTGCGACCGAACTCCCTGCGCTGGCATTACCCAGATCAGGTTCGAGGGTCTGCGTCGCCTGGCCGGCGACGCACTCTCAGCGCTGTGCGCTCCCCTGTTCGAGGTGGACTTGTGATCCTTGACCGTAACACCTGGGCCTGGTTTCGCGCTTACCGGCCCTACCCATGGGTATTACTGGCGAGTAGCCTTGCAGAAGGTACCCGTCGATGGGGGTTCGTCATGACCACGACCGACAACCGGCCCTCGGGCCCCGCGCCCGACGGCGCTCAGGTTTCCGGCAGTGCTGCTCAGGTTGATGAGAAGCAGGCTCGTCGGGTCGCTGAGGAGGCGCGCGAGGCCGAGTGGCGCAAGCCCAGCTTCGGCAAGGAGTTGTTCCTCGGCCGGCTGCGGCTGGATCTGATCGACCCGTGGCCGCGGCCCGACCCGCGGCGCGCGGCGAAGGCGAAGGAGTTCCTCGACACACTGCGCGCTTTTCTGTCCGAAGTGGACGGTGGTCTGATCGAGCGGGAGGCCCGGATCCCCGACGAGGTGCTGCGTGGCCTCGCCGAGCGGGGGGCGTTCGGCATGAAGATCGACGAGAAGTACGGCGGCGTCGGCCTGAGCAACCTGCACTACTGCAAGGCCCTCATGCTCGTCGGCTCGGTGAGCCCGACGCTTTCGGCGCTGCTGTCGGCGCACCAGTCGATCGGGGTACCGCAGCCGCTCAAGCTGTTCGGCACCGACGAGCAGAAGCAGGCGTACCTGCCCCGGCTGGCCGGTGGCGAGGTCTCCGCGTTCCTGCTCACCGAGCCCGACGTGGGTTCCGACCCGGCCCGGCTGGCCTGCCGCGCCGAGCCGGTCGAGGGCGGGTACCGGCTCAACGGCGTCAAGCTCTGGGCCACGAACGGTACCCTCGCCACGCTCCTCGTCGTGATGGCGCAGGTACCGAAGTCCGAGGGGCACCGGGGCGGGATCACCGCGTTCGTGGTCGAGGGCGACTCGCCGGGCATCACGATCGAGCGGCGCAACGAGTTCATGGGCCTACGCGGGCTGGAGAACAGCGTCACCCGCTTCCATGACGTGTTCGTACCCGCGGCGAACGTGATCGGGCGCGAGGGGCAGGGCCTGAAGATCGCGCTGACCACGCTCAACACCGGCCGGCTCTCGCTGCCCGCGATGTGTGTCGGCGCGAGCAAGTGGTGCCTGTCCGTGGCCCGGCAATGGTCCGGCCAGCGGGTCCAATGGGGACTGCCGGTGGCCAAGCACGAGGCGGTCGCACAGAAGCTCGCCTTCATCGCGGCCACCTCGTACGGCATGGAGTCCATGCTCGACCTGGCCTGCATGCTCGCCGACGACGACCACAACGACATCCGCATCGAGGCGGCGCTGATCAAGCTGTTCGCCTCGGAGAAGGCGTGGGAGGTCGCGGACGAGCTGATCCAGATCAGGGGCGGGCGCGGGTACGAGACGGCCGACTCGCTCGCCGCGCGCGGCGAGAAGGCGCTGCCCGCCGAGCAGATCCTGCGGGACCTGCGGATCAACCGGATCTTCGAGGGCTCGACCGAGATCATGCACCTGCTCATCGCCCGCGAGGCGGTCGACGCGCACCTGTCGGTCGCCGGCGACATCATCGATCCGGAGGCGCCACTGTCCCGCAAGGCGAAGGCGGGGGTACGGGCCGGCGGCTTCTACGCCCGTTGGCTGCCCAGCCTCGCGGTCGGCAAGGGTCAGGTGCCCGGCGGCTTCGCGGACTTCGGCCCGCTGGCGGCGCACATGCGGTACGTGGAGCGGGCGTCCCGCAAGCTGTCCCGGGAGACGTTCTACGCGATGGCGCGCTGGCGCGGCAAGATGGAGCGCAAGCAGGGCTTCCTCGGTCGCGTGGTGGATATCGGGGCGGAGCTGTTCGCGATGTCGGCGGCGTGCGTACGGGCGAAGGCGGACCTCGCCCAGTACCAGGACCCCACCGGTGCGGAACTCGCCGACCTGTTCTGCCGGCAGGCGCGGCTGCGGGTCGACGCGCTCTTCGACGCGCTGTGGCGCAACACGGACGTGCTCGACAACCGGGCGGCCAAGGCGGTCGTGGAGGGCCGGTACGTAGCCCTGGAGGACGGCATCATGCCGCTGCCGGAGCAGGGCGAGTGGGTCTCCTCCTGGCAACCCGGTCCGTCCACAGTGGAGGATGTACGCCGCCGCCTCTGAGTCCTGTCCCGCACGCTTTTGCCCGCCGCTTGGCCGGCCACCCTGCGCGCCGCTTGGCGGCCACCCTGATCAAGGCGCCGCGGCCGCAATTTCATTGAAGTTGCGGTGTCCGGGGCCGTCCAACACCGCAACTTCAATGAAGTTGCGGTGATCTTGGGGCGGGCGTTCGGCTGCGACGAGCTAGGGGCGCAGGCCCAGGCGGCGGAGTTCCAGGGCGGCAAGCGCGTCCACTGTGGACTCATCCGAACGGCGCCAGGCGGCGACCGGGTCCGGGTCGACGCGGGCGAGCCGGCGCAGCGGCTGGTTGGCGAGGGCGCGCAGCGCCAGCAGGTCCCGGCCGGCGGTACCGCCGCGCAGTTCGGACGCGCGTGAGGCGCGCGCGATCCAGCGCAGCCGCAGCGGCAGCCACCCGAACAGGATCAGGGACACCGGTACGAGCAGGAGCAGCAGCGCCAGCGCCCAGGCCAGGTCGTGTACCACCTGCTGCTGTTCCCGCCCGGCGGCGGCCAGCGACCGGGCGGCATCCGCGGCCTTGTTGAACGGGCTGGCCAGCCCGCTGCCGACCGCCGGGAGCCGGTCCAGCTTCCCGCCCGCGTCGGACAGGCCACCGGCCATCCCGTCGCCGGCGCCGGCGAGCTTCTGTCCCGGTACCGCGAGCTTCTCGACGAGGTTGTAGAGCTTGATCGCGAGCCAGATCCAGAACCACAGCCAGGCGACCACAAGTACGTCGGTGAGCAGTTGCCGTCCACGGCGGGCCGGCGCGTCGGCGTAGAGTTTCACGGCAACAGGATGCCCCGGCGAGCATCGATACATGCACAGGAGTTCAGCCGGTGATCTCCCGAGCGTGGCTGACCGCGTCGGCGACGATGTGCGCGATGTGCTCGTCGGTGAGCGAGTACTCGATCTCCCGCCCGCGCCGGGCTCCGCGTACCACGCCGGCGCCGCGCAGTACCCGCAGGTGCTGGGAGACCAGCGGCTGGGGCGCCCGTACCGCGTCCACCAGATCGTGTACGCACTTCGCGCCGCTACCCAGCTCGGTCACGATCGCAATACGCAGTGGCGCGGCGAGGGCCCGCAGCAGCTCGCCGGCGGGCTCGTACGCGTCGCTCGCGCTCATCGCGCTCAGGCGAGCGTGAGCTTGATCACGGCGAGCAGGACCAGGCCGGCGAGGATGACGAGCCGGGCACCGCGGGTCGCCGGTGGCTGGACGCGCCAGGTCACGGTGGTCAGCGCGAAGAGGGCGGCCGCGATCGAGAGCAGGAGCACGGCGCCGTACAGGCCGGGCGCGAACAGCGCGATCAGGACGAGTACCGCCGCCACGGCGAACACGACCGTGCGGTTCGCCCGCGCGAGGCGGTACAGGAAGGCGTCCACGCCGGGCTCCTCTAGGGTTTGATAGGTACGACCGTTCATTCAACCATCAGCAGCGGAGGGGCACAGTGCTCGTGGTCAACCGGTTCGCCGTGGCGAGCGAGGACCAGGAGACATTCGGCGAGCGGGCCCGGGCAGCCCTGGCCGCGCTGGCCGACCGCCCGGGGTACCTGCGCGGGAGCCTGAGCCGGGCGTATGACGACCCGGACAGTTGGTGCCTGTGCACGGAGTGGGAGTCGGTCGGGGCGTACCGGCGGGCGCTCTCGGCGTACGAGGTGAAGGTGGCCGCGACGCCGTTGCTGGCCGAGTCGCTGGACGAGCCGTCGGCATACGAGGAACTGGCACTGGCCGGGCCGGCCGGGCCGGTACAGGTCGTCCGTAGCGACGCCGTCGCGGACCCGCACGCTCGCCGCGGAACCGGGACCCGGGCATGATGCTCCAGCCGCCCGGATCGCCGGGCCAGCCACCCCAGACGCCCCAGCCTCCGCAGCCGCAGGGACCACCTCCGCCGCCGGGCCCGCCGCCGGGACCCGGGGTGCGGGTGCCGTTCCCCGCGCCGCCAGCGGAGCGCGACCGGCGCCGGCTGTGGATCGCGCTGGGCGTGGGCGGTGCCCTGTTCGCGGTCTGCTGCGTCGGTGGCATCTTCGGCTTTGGCACGCTGGTCGTGCAGACCAGTCGCGAGCTGCTCAACCAGGCCACCGCGGTCGTCGACACCTACCTCGGCGCGCTGCGCAGCCGCGACTACCCGGCCGCGTACAACCAACTGTGTACCAACCTGCGGCACGAGATCAGCCTCGGCCAGTTCCAGACGACCCAGGCGCAGCTACCCCAGGTGCTCGATTACTCGCTCGAACCGCCCCGCGGGCAGGGCTCGGCGATCTTGGTACGGGCCGAGGTGACCCGCTCGAACGCTATGGAGACCGACAACTTCCGGCTTGTCCAGGACGGGCAGACCACCACCTCGCTGAAGATCTGCCAGATCACCCAGTAATCTGGTGCGCCGGGGGCGGTGCCGTCGTATCTTGCGGGGTAACCAGCCACCACTCGGTCGCAGACTCACGTCCGCGCGCGGACCACCGCCGACAGCCAGCCGGCGGCGCACACAGGAGGTACCCATGCCCATTGACCGCATCGAATCCGTTGTCTCGCTCGCCAAGCGCCGGGGCTTCGTCTACCCGTCCAGTGAGATATACGGCGGAACCCGGTCGGCGTGGGACTACGGCCCGCTCGGCGTGGAACTGAAGGAGAACGTCCGGCGCCAGTGGTGGCGGAGCATGGTGCAGCAGCGCGACGACATCGTCGGCCTCGACTCCGCCGTCATCCTCGCCCGCGAGGTGTGGGTCGCCTCCGGCCACGTCGCGGAGTTCGTCGATCCGCTCACCGAGTGCCAGTCGTGCCACAAGCGCTTCCGTTCCGACCAGCTTGAGGAGGCGTACGAGAGCAGGCACGGCCGGCCGCCCACCTCGCTCGCCGAGATCAACTGCCCGAACTGCGGCAACAAGGGCACGTTCACCGAGCCGCGCATGTTCAACGGCCTCATGAAGACGTACCTCGGCCCGGTCGAGAGCGACGAGGGCCTGAGCTACCTGCGGCCGGAGACCGCGCAGGGCATCTTCGTGAACTTCAACAACGTGGCCACCTCGGCCCGCAAGAAGCCGCCGTTCGGCATCGCCCAGGTGGGTAAGAGCTTCCGCAACGAGATCACCCCGGGGAACTTCATCTTCCGTACCCGGGAGTTCGAGCAGATGGAGATGGAGTTCTTCGTCGAGCCCGGTACCGACGAGGAGTGGCACGAGTACTGGCTGCGCCAGCGCTGGGACTGGTACCTGGATCTGGGTCTCACCGAGGCGAACCTGCGCTTCTACGAGCAC
>JBPYFB010000447.1:0-7796 GCA_051986465.1 Rugosimonospora sp. | reverse complement strand
CGTCTTTGGCCACCATGAACGCATGCCATATGAAGCCACGGAATCCGTCCTCGATGTCCCGGGCGGGCGGTTGCGCTCCTTCGTGCGCGGCTCCGGCCCCAGCCTCGTGCTGATCGCCGGCGGCCACGGTGATGCCACCAGGACCGAGGCGCTCGCGAACCACCTCGCCGACCGGTACACCGTCCTCACCTACGACCGCCGTGGCCTGTCGGGGAGCACGACGAGCGCCCCGGCCAAGACGCTGGCCACGCACGCAGACGATCTGTCGCGGTTGCTCGGCCGCCGCACCGCCGAACCGATCCATGTCTATGGCACCAGTTTTGGCGCCCTGATCGCGCTGGAGCTCGCGGCCACCAACGCCGAACGCCTTGGTGTGGTGATTGCTCACGAGCCACCCGTGATCCAGCTGCTACCGATGTCGGAGCGGCGCGCTGCTGAACAGGATCTGCGTGATGTGGAAAGCGGTTTCTTGACCGGTGGCGTTGGTGCCGGTCTCCAGCGGTTCGCCGAGGTTCTCCACATTGATCCGGCGGATGGCGAGCCTGACGTCGAGGTGGCTGCTGCCGGGCCGCGGCAGATGTCGAATGCGGAGTTCTTTCTCACCCACGATCTGCCCGTACTGCAGCGGCATGCGGTCGACCTCGCCGCGCTCAAGGCGTCGCCTGCCCGCATCGTTGCCGGGGGCGGGCAGAACTCGGGCAGTATCTGGCCCCACCGTTGTGGCCGGCTACTGGCCGACGAGTTGGCCGTCCCCTTCGAGGCGTTCCCGGGTGGGCACAACGGCTACGCCTTCCGCCCCCGTGCCACTGCCGAACGGATTCACCGGGTGCTCGGGTGGGCTGCGGGTAGTTGACGGGCCCCGCGCGGCAAGCCGTTACAGCCAGCCGGAGCGCTCCGCCACCCGTACCGCGTCGGCGACCGAGCGGGCGCCGGTCTTACAGACGATCACGTAGAGGTAGTTGCGCACCGTACCTACGGACAGGTGCAGCCTCGCGGCGATCTCCGCCCGCGGGGTACCCAGCGCAGCCAGCTCCAGCACCTCGCGCTCGCGCCGGGTCAACGGGTTGGACCGGTCCGCCAGCCGCCCAACGAGCCTGGTGTCCATGACCCGCTCGCCGCCGGCCACTCGGCGCAGGTACCGGACCAACTGGCTCGGCGTGGTGTCCTTGTCGATCAGTGCGCGGATCTGCTCGGGCACCGGCCGGCCGGCCAGTGCCCGGCGCAGCCGGTCCGCGCCGTACCGGGTGGTCAGCACGACGATCGCGCAGTCCGGCGCCTGCTCGCGCAGCCGCGACACCGTCTCCGGGGTACTGTCCTCGGCCCCGTCGACGCCGAGGATGACCACCTCCGCGTGCTCGCGGGAGGCCGTCGCCGGGGCGCGGTCGAGCGTGTCGAGTTCGGCGGCGATCTCGAGGTCGTCCTCGGCGGAGATGACGGCTGCCAGCGCCCCCCGCAGCAGTCCGGCCGGTTCGACAAGCAGGACTCGGATCCGGCGACGGCGTGCGCTTTCGGGCCTCACGACCATTTCATCGGTACACGTTGCCGGCGCGTTACACGTGAACACCCGCCAAGCTGTCGGATATCTGTCGTCGACATTTGCGTTGCTTTTCGTTGGCTTGTGGCTTGTTGCCCAAGGTACTCCCCCGGGTACCGCTGTCGCGCGCCGCAGGTGTTTCAAGATATGTTGCGGATGCCTGGGGCGGTGGGGAACGGGTGACAGCGCTGCTATGGCGCCCGGTCAATGTACGCCGAGATTCCTCGCCGGCGGGCTCCGTCGCCGGAAGTGATCCGTTTTCGCTTTGCCGCCCGGTCGGCTGCGCGAATTTGAGCCGTCAGGGAGCGGGCGTGGTCTCCATTCTGCTGGTCGAACCGATGAGCCTGCTGCGCGGCGCGCTCGCGACCGTGCTGTCGGCCGAAGGCTTCAAGATCAGTGAGCAGTTGGCCCGTATTGAGGAGGCCGCGCCGATCGCCGTACGGCTGCGTCCGGATATCGCCATCGTCGGCGTTGACCTGACCGCCGAGCCCGCCGTGGCCGCGCTCGACCAGCTGCACCGCGAACTGCCGGAGTGCGCGGTCTTGCTGCTGGTGGACGTCAACACGCCGAGTGCGGGCTGGGGCGGGCTGGATATGTGGGTACGCGGGTTCGTCGGCACCGACACCCCGCCGGACCAGTTGGTCGAGTACGTCCGCCGGGTCGCCACCGGGGAACGCGTCATCGACCCGGCATTGGCGGTCGCGGTCTGGCAGGCCCGGCCCAACCCGCTCAGCCGCCGGGAGCGCGAAATCCTGCGGGTCGCCGCGGAGGGCCGAACGTCGCTGGAGATCGCGAACGAACTCCACCTGTCCGTCGGCACGGTGCGCAACTACCTATCGTCGATCATGCGCAAGACCGGTGCGCGTACCCGCTTGGAGGCCTTCCGCATCGCCGCCCAGGCGGGCTGGCTGTAGCTTTCACAATCCGGAAATGGTGCCGCGCGCCTTGGTTGCTGGAACCGGCGGGAGCCATCGCAAGCGTACGCGGAATCACCGACGTCGGCACGCCGGGAAGCGTCCGTTTCCGCTTCTTGGGCAATAGATCGCCATAGATCGCCAGCGATGTGTCGCCATCCTATCATCTGGATGTAACGCTGCCGCAGATTCAGACGAAGGGTCAGTGGGGAAAGATATACCACGGGCCGGTGACGGTACACGGCCCACGAATATCCGCCCGTTCCCCGGCCCGTCGATGCCGCCGCCAGAAGGGATCTCCTGTTGCGCAAGGACACCATTCCGGTACCGGCACCCCGCCGGCATCCCGTTCGCGTTCTGCTGGTCGAAGGGATGAACCTGCTGCGCGGCGCGCTGACCGCGGCACTGTCCGCGGAGCGTGACCTGCACGTCGCCGGCGCGGCGGCCACCGTCGATGAGGCGGTGGCGGCTGCCCAGGCGCTGGTGCCGGACGTTGCCGTGGTCGATATCGACCTGCTGGCCGGCGAGGGTACCGCGGTGGCGCAGCGGTTGGCCGAGGCGTCACCGGAGTGCGGGACACGGGTGCTCGCCGATCCCGGCGACGCCCGTGCGCTGCGCGTCGCGTGCGGCGCTCAGGTGCGGGGCGTCGTCGGCAAGGACACGCCACCGGTACGGCTGGCCGACTCGATCCGCCGGGTCGCGGACGGTGAGCGGGTGGTCGACCCCGCGCTGGTGACCATCGCGCATCGGGCCCGCCCGAACCCGCTCACGCCCCGACAGCGCGACATCCTGCGGGTCATGGCCCAGGGCCTGCCCTCGGCGGAGATCGCCGCACAGTTGCGACTGACCAAGGGCACTGTGGACAACTACATCTCCACGATCATCCGCAAGACCGGTAGCCGCAACCGGCTGGAGGCCGTGCGGCACGCCGAGGAGTCGGGGTGGCTGTCGGCACCGAGCCGGTGACGGCCGGCCCGGCGGGTCGCCGCCGGGCCGCGCCACCGGGATCAGCTGGCCGGGGCTACGCCGTCCATCCGCTCGCGCAGGCTGCGCGGGCGCATGTCCGTCCACACCTCGTCCACGTACGCCGAGCATTCGTCGCGAGTGCCCTCCTTGCCTACCCGGTACCAGCCGGCCGGTACGTCGTGACCGGCGAGCCAGAGCGAGTACTGGTCCTCGTCGTTGCGCAGCACCTCGTAGCGCGCGTCGTCGTCCATTGTGGATTCTCCCTCTCTGTCACGAATCTGGCGTCTCCCCGCGCGGGAATCCACGCAGGGCCGGGCTGAGCGTCAGGAGCAACGTCGCCAGGGCCATGCCGGCGGCACAGACCAGCACGGCGCGATTGGGCGGCAGTACCGTCATCAGGACCCCGCCGAGCATCGGCCCGGCCGTCGCGGCGACGCCGGTCGCCAGGCCGATCACCCCGCTCAGGCGGCCACGCAACTCGTCCGGGGTGAGCAGCAACTGCTGGGTCATGATGGTGGTATTCGCGGTCGGCGGCAGCAGCGCCATGCCGAGGAACAGCGCGCCCAACCCGTACCCGCTGTGTACGAAGACGGCCAGCGGGGTCAGCGCGGTCAGCACCCAGAACACCGCGGCGATCGACAGGTACGGGCTGACCAGGCGATGCAGGTACGGGGCGGCGAGCGCACCGACGAGGCCACCGACACCGAGCATCGCCGCCATCACGCCGATCTGTCCCGAGGGGATGCCACGCCGTTGCGCCAAAACGATGACGACAAGGTAGAAGGCGCTGAAGAACAGGTTCAGCACGACGGCACACAGCGCGGTGGCGCGGATGTGCCGCTGGCCCCATACCCAACGCAGCCCGGCGGCCATCTCACGGCCGAAGTGCTTGTCCTGCACCGGGTCTGCCGCCGGCGGAGGCGGCACGCGCAGCAGCGACAAGGCAACGAACGCGAGTGAGTGGGTCACGGCGTCAACGGCGAACGGTACGAAGCGGCCGACGGCAAACAGGAAACCGCCGGCCGCGGTACCGGTCAGCTGGCCCAGCGCCGCCCGGCCGGAGTTCAATGCCACCGCGGTGGAAAGCTGCTCCGGTGGCACCACGTTGGGCAGTGTCGCGTCCTCGGCCGGCTCGAACAGGGCCGCGGACACCCCGAACACCGCGGCGACGGCCACCAGGTGCGGCAGGCTGAAAGCGTTGAACCACAAGGCGACGACCAGGCTGGCCGCGCAGATCGCCTGGGCCGCCTCGCAGTACAGCATGACCTTCTTGCGGCTCACGCGGTCCACCAGGGTACCGGCGGGCAACCCGGCGAGCAGTTGGGCGGCCGCGATGGTACCGAGGACGATCCCCGAGCCGGTCGCCGAGCCGGTCACCGCCAGTACCACCAAGGGGAAGGCGATGGTGGTGGCGTTGAAGCCGAACTCGGACAGCAACTGCCCGCCCCACAGCAGGCGGTAGTTGGTGTTGCGGGACAGCGGCCGGGCCGCGGTCGTCGGCGCCGCCGGCTTCGTCGTGGTCATGCGGTCCTCCCGGTCGCGGTCGAGGCGGCCGCGGCATCCCGTGCGATGGCTCGCAGCGCCGTGGCGAAGTCCGCCGCGACACCGGCCACCGTCGCCTCGTCGTGGACGTCGGCCTGGTAGTACCAGGTGAACTGGAGCCGGCCGCCGTCCACGGCGCCGACCACCTCCAGCAGGTGCTCCCCGCGGTCGGCGGGGTCGCCATCGCGGCCCAGTGACGAGTGCACGGCGCGGTACAGGCCGTCCGGCTCGGCCGCCGGCTCGGCCTCCCACTGGCCGAGGTAGTTGAACACGAGTTGCGGCCCGGGCGCGCCGGCCAACCCTTGGCGCGCCTCGGTTCCACCGAGGTAACGCAGCGCGCCGTAGCCGAATCCGTTGCCCGGTACGGCGCGCAGCTGGCGGCGCACCGATCGGACCAGGTCGCGCCAGCCGGACGCGGGTACCTCCAACGTCACGGGGTAGATGGTGGTGAACCAGCCGACGGTGCGGGACAGGTCGACGCCGTCGAGGATGTCCTCGCGGCCGTGGCCTTCGAGGGCGACGTCGACGCGCGTGCGACCGGTCCAGCGGGACAGTGCCCACGCGAGCGCGGCGAGGAGCACGTCGCCCATGCGGGTGCGGTAGGCGGTCGGCGCGCAGCGCAGCAGCGCACCGGTATCCTCGGCATCGACCTCGATCGAGACGGTCCGGCCGCGGTCGGCCGCGCCGCGATCCGGTACCGGATGGTCGACGGGCAGCGGCCGGTACTCCCCCGCGGACCGCCAGTACGGCAGCTCGGCGTCCAGCCCGCCGGCGGCCACGTGCTCGGCCAACCGCCGCGCCCAGTCGGCGAACGCGGTGGTCGGCTGTCCCAGGTGGACGGTGTCGCCGCGGGCGGCCTGCCGGTACGCGGTGCCCAGGTCGTCCAGCAGGATGCGCCAGGACACCGCGTCCACCACCAGATGGTGGGCCACGAGCAGCAGGTACGGGCGTCCGGTGCCGCGGGTGAACAGTACGGCGCCGAGCAGCGGTCCCCGGGTCAGGTCGAAGCCCGCGTGCACCTCGTCGGCGACCCGCTCCATGCTCGGGATCAGGTCGCTTTCCTCCACAGTGGACAGGTCGTGGCAGCGCAGCGGCGCGGCGGCGCTGTCCACCGTCTGTTGCTGCCGCCACTCGCCGTCCACCCGCTGGTACCGCAGGCGGAACGCGTCGTGGTGCGCGAGGACGGCGTCCAGCGCCAGCCCCAGCGCGCCGGCATCGACGTCCTCGCCGAGCTCGACGAGCAGGGACTGGTTGAAGTGGTGGGGCGCGTTCGGGCGGGTCTCGAAGAACCACCGCTGCACCGGAGTCAGCGGCACCGGTCCGGCCAACTCCCGGTGCTCGGGCATCGCGGTGCCGAGCGGGGTCACCGCACCGGCGAGCGCGTCGATCGTCTGGTGGGCGAACAGGTCCCGGGTGGTGACATGCAGTCCGGCCTGGCGGGCCCGGGATACCACCTGGATGCTCAGGATCGAGTCGCCGCCGAGTTCGAAGAAGTTGTCCCGAACGCCGACGCGGTCCAGACCCAGCACGTCGGCCCAGATCCCGGCGAGCGCGGTCTGCACCGCTCCGGTGGGCGCGACATAGGTGTGCGACGCGGGTTGGCTCTCGGCGGCGGGCAGGGCGCGCCGGTCCACCTTGCCGTTGGCGGTGACCGGGAGCGTTTCGAGCGTCACGAAGGCGGACGGCACCATGTACTCGGGCAGGATCCGCGCCAGTGCCGTGCGCAGTGTGTCTGGATCGGCGGCCGCGCCGGTCGCCGGTACGAGATAGGCGACGAGGCGTTTCTGGCCGGTGTCAGCGGTCTGCGCGGCGACGACGCATTCGGCGACGCCATCCTGGCGGGACAGCACCGCCTCGATCTCGCCGAGTTCGATCCGGAAGCCGCGCACCTTCACCTGGTCGTCGCGGCGCCCGAGGAACTCGACGGTACCGTCGGCACGCCACCGGGCCAGGTCTCCGGTCCGGTACATGCGCCGGTCTGCGGACTGGCCGTTTCCGGTTAGTGCGAACGGGTTGGCGACGAAACGCTGGGCGGTCAGGCCGGGCTGGTTGAGGTAGCCGCGGGCCAGGCCGGCGCCGGCGAGGTACAGCTCGCCGGCGATCCCGACGGGTACCGGACGCAGGGCCGCGTCCAGGATATAGGCGCGCATGTTGTCCAGCGGCCGGCCGATCGGGATCTGCTCGGGTACCGGTCCGTCCGCCGGGATCGGGTGGGACAGCGCGAAGGTGGTCGTCTCGGTCGGACCATAACCGTCCACAATGGTCAGTCCCGGGCAGGCCGCCCGGGCCCGGCGCACCACCGCCGCCGGTACCACGTCGCCACCGGTCCACACCTCGGCCGCCCCGGCCAGGCAGTCCGGCGCCTCCTGGACCAGCAGCCGGAACAGGCCGGCCGTCAGCCACACGGCGCGCACCCCGTGCGCGGTGATCGCCGTACGCAGCACCGCGGCGTCGACGTCGCCCGGCGGCGCGACCACGATCCGCCCGCCGCGCAGCAGCGGTACCCACAGCTCGTAGGTTGACGCGTCGAACGCCTGCGGCGAGTGCAGCAGCACCGTCCGGTGCGCACCGGTGTCGAAGCGCCGGTCCATGGCCAGGTCCACGATGTCCCGGTGGCGCACGGCCACGCCCTTCGGGGTACCGGTCGAGCCCGAGGTGTACATGACGTAGGCGAGCGCGTCGGGGTCGGTGGGCGGCGCCGCGTCCCACGGTGTCGGGTCCGCGTCCGGCGTCACCACGAGGTGGGCGCGTCCGAGGTCGGCCGCCAGCGGCGCCCAGGTCGGGTCGGTGAGCACCGCGCGCGCCGCCGCCTCGTCGAGCACCAGCCGCAGCCGCCCTGC
>JBPYFB010000446.1:0-25986 GCA_051986465.1 Rugosimonospora sp. | reverse complement strand
CCCGTTCATCAGATCGTCGCCCGGGCCGCCGTGCATCGAGTCGTGCCCGGAACCGCCGCGCATCCTGTCGTTGCCACCGAAGTTGACCCCGTCGTACGGCATCGGGGCATCGGTCGCCTGACCCACGAACGCGTCGCCGTTGACGTCGTGCAGCAGATCGGTCTGGCGGGTCACCGAACCGTCCAGCAGCCCCACGTAATGAATCTTCGGTACCGCGGTCATGTCCACAGTGACCGTACGGGAGCCATCCTCCCGGCGATCCACCACGCCACCCCGGTCGCCGACCATCGCGTCGTCACCCGCGTCGCCGGTGAGCTGGTCGTCGCCGAGTTCGCCGTACATGTCGTCGTCGCCGTCCCCGCCGGCCAGTACGTCGTTGCCGTCCTGGCCGTAGAGGGTGTCGTCGCCGGCACCGCCCCGGATGACATCCGCGCCGTACGCACCCGGTTGCTCACACGTACCCTGCGGGCGCTCGACGCAGAACCGCGTGGAGACCTGTCCGGGCGCGCCGTGCCGGATGAACGCCGCACCCACCGGAGCAGGATCGGGGTACCGCAGCGCGTACACCCGCTCGTGCACCGGGCCGGTACCGGTCGCCGCGCTGTCGGGTACCGCGTTGCCGGACGCGTCCAGCACGTCCCGCACCACAGTGCCGTTGTCGCCGATCACATAGTCCGCCGCACCGTCACCGTCGATCACGTCAGCACTGTCACGCCACCCCGGCACCGGGGTACCGCCCATGATGTCGTCCTGCCCGTCGGGCTGGCTCAGGTCGCCGTCGGGTGCCGACCCGGGCGAACCGGGCCAGGCCACCGCCGGAGGAGTCACCCCGATCGCGGCCAGGGTACGGTCGCCGGTGATCCGGTCGGCGCCGCCGTTGCCTTCGATGTAGTCCTCATCCGGACCACCCGAGATGGCGTCATCGCCGTCCTGGCCGAGCAGCACGTCCACCCCGGAGCCACCGGATATCTGGTCCGGCCCGGAGCGGCCGGTGGACGCGGTGAGTACGTCGTCCGCCGCCTGTTGCCGGTCCAGCAACCGGATCGAGCGCCGCTGGGTCACCACGCCGGCCGCGTTGGCGCGCAGGGTCTGCGGATCGAGCGTGCCGACCCGGCTCACCTGTGCGTTGTCGCCGACCGCCAGGTCGTCACCGGCCCCGCCGAACAGCACGTCACCGGTGTCCGGTTGGCCCTTCGCGGTCACGTCCGTGTCCGGACCGTCTATTGTGGAGCTTCCACCGATGACCTCGTCGTCACCGGCGCCACCCTCGATCCAGTCGCTACCCGGGCCGCCCTCGGCGTAGTCGCCGCCGTCGCCGCCCAGGACGCGATCGTCGCCGCCCTGGCCGAAGATCACGTCGGAACCGTCGCCCCCGTCGATGTAGTCGCCGCCGGAGGTACCGGCGACCGGTGCGGTACCCAGGTCGTAGAGCTGGACCGAGCGCAGCCGGTCCGGCGCCGCGCCCCGGCCGAGCATGGCCGGCGTGGCCGCCGCCGCGTCCACGGTCGTGAATGTTGCGTTGTCCCCGGCGACCAGGTCGATGCCGGCGTCGCCCGTGATGCTGTCACCCGAATCCGGCCGGCCGGTCACCGATCCGGGGCCGGGCTGCGCGATCTGCGAGCTACCGCCGATGATGTCGTCGTCGCCGGTGCCGCCGCTGATGGTGTCGGCGCCGTTGTTGCCTTCGATGTAGTCGTTGCCGGCGTTGCCCGAGAGGGTGTCGCCGGACAGGCCGCCGTAGATGTGGTCGATACCGTCGCCGCCCGAGGCGGTGTCCGGCCCGCCGAGCGACGCGTCGGTACCGTCCAGGTCGGTCGGCATTCCACCGGCGGCGTTGTCACCGATCAGCAGGTCGTTGCCGACGTCGCCGTAAAGGGTGTCGCCGACGTCGTGGCGGCCGGCGATCGGGGTACCGCCGACCACCGTGTCGTCACCGGCGCCGCCGAACAGCGTGTCGCTTCCGTTGTCGCCCTCGATGGCGTCGTTGCCGGTACCGCCGTAAGCGGTGTCGTTGCCGTCATTGCCATACAGCAGGTCGACGCCGTCACCACCGTTGATCGTGTCGTTGCCGGTACCGCCCCAGACCTGGTCGGCACCGGGTCCGGCGTCGAGCGAGTCGGCGCCCTGGTTGCCACAGACCAGGTCGTTACCGCCGCCGGCACTGACGTGGTCGTCCGCACCCCCGGCGTTGATGGTGTCGCTGCCATTGCCACCGATGATGAGGTCCGGGCCGTCGTCGGCGCCCGGGTGCTCGCCCGGCGGGTCGGATGCCAGCGGGGTACCGGCGGAGCAGCCGTCGGTACGGTGGTCGCCGAAGATCGTGCTGCTACCGTCGCCGCCGTAGATCCGGTCCGACCCGCCGCCACCGACGAGCGTCTTGACCGACGGGGTGTTCGGGTTCGGCAGGTGCGTCACGGCTCGCCCGCTGCCGAGCGCGTCGGTCGCGGTACCCTGGCCGTCCACTGTGGATGGTTCGGCGATCACGTAGTCATCGCCGGGACCACCGTAGAGAAGGTCCGGTCCGTATCCGCCCATGAGAACGTCGTTGCCGGCGTGGCCGTAGAACGTGTCCACTTGCGACGGTCCGGAGCGGCCGGTGACCGTATCCCCACCGTTGCTGCCGTAGACCACATCCGTACCGGTACCGGTATTGACGGTGTTGCTGTCACCCGGACCGTCCCCGGTACCGGCGGCGTCCACGTCGGTATCCGCGCCACCCGCCGGTAGCCCGGTGTAGACGACGTCGTCTCCGGAGGCGGTGTTGATGCGGTCACTGCACGGGCCGCCGGTCACCTGCAGGTTCCCGGCACGGTAGTTGCCCGGCGGAGCCGGCAGGTCCGGCAGGCCCGCCTGCGGGCTGTCCCCGGAGGCGCTGACCAGGTCGGCGCCGCCGCCACCGAATACCTCGTCGGTACCGCTGCCCACCGTCACCGCGTCGTTGCCGTCACTGGGTAGCGGGGCGGTGTCCCCGATGGCGATGGAATCCGGGTCTATCACGGTCAGGTTGCCGTGCGTCGGGAAGCTCAACTGCTTGCCGTCGGTGGGCGCCAGCTTCGCGTCCCCCGCGACCCAGTCGTCCGCGTTGCCGACCGAGATGGTGTCGTTGCCGGCGCCGCCGGCCACGTATGCCTTCGCGGCATCGGACGAGGGGGTGGTCAGGTCGGGCCGGTCTCCGGTAGTGATGGTGTCGTCGCCGCCACCACCGTCCACCCAGGACTCACCGGCATCGGTCTGGATGACGTCGTTCTTCTCACCGCCGAAGGCGATCACCTTCTTGTCGAAGGTACCTGCGTCGCTGACGAACGACACGTTCTCCGCGCCCTGGTACCCGCGCGCGTCCAGCACCACATTGAGTACGGCGTCGGACGGGTAGTCGGTGGTCTGCCCGTCCTTCTCGACGGTCACCACGCCACCGCTGGCGGGGTCACCGCTCTCGCGTACCACCGCTTGCTCGTCCGCGCCGCCGCCCGGGCCGAGCCGCCCCATTGCCAGGTACAGCGTCTTGGTATCCGGATCGAGCACACCCAGTACCGGCGGCTGGTCGCCGCCGCCGGGCTGACCGGTCACGGCCGCGCAGTCCGGGTCGCGTATCTCGAAGTTCAGGAGCGTGACATCGACGAGCGGTACATCGGCCGACCCGAGGCCGATCGCCTCGAAATGCAACTGTACGACCACGCCGAACTTCCCGGTCGCGGTGACCAGGCACTTCGGATTGTTCAACGCGCTGGAGAGGAACTCCTGGAACCGGAACTTCCCGTCGTTGTCCGGGTCGTTCCAGTGCATCGCGACCGTCAGCTTGAAGCCGCCCTGGATCTCGGCGGTGACCAGCGGCCCCAACCCGGTACCGAGCCCCGCCAGGATGCTCCCGGTGAACTGTACGACCGCCAGCGGCTTGCCGTCCGCGTCGACGGTCTCGAAGTACAAGCTGTCCAGGATGTTCAGCGCACTGTTCTTCTCCACCGCCTCGCGCAGCCCGAACGTGTCGAACCCGGCGACCACGCGGGCCGTTACATCCGCGCGGCCGTGCAGCGACAGGTAGATCGGCGGGACGTCCCAGATCGGGCCGATGTGGTCCAGGTCGATGGACAGGCCCAGGGTCAGCGGCCCGGAGTCGAACCGCATCAACGTCACGTCCTGGCCCACGAGCAATCCGAACAGCTGCAGCGGGTCCTGCAGGGCAGGGAACGTGACGCCGACGCCGGAGACGTCCGGCCGGGTCACCGTCAGGCTGCGGTGACCCGGGTGCGCCTGGGTGTACGCCGAGTTGACCTGGTCGATCGGTTTCTGCGTCGCGGGCTTATTGCTGGTGATCAGGCTCGCCGCGGTGTCCGGCGAGTTCTTGGTGTTCCGCGCCTTCGACGTGTCGATGTTGAAGCTGCCGACCAGTACGCATCCCGGGCAGGACGGGTCCTTGCCGATCGCGCTGGCGATGTCGACCACGGCGACGAACAGGTTCAGGAACTCCGGTACGGACTGCCATTTGTCGCCGACGGTACTGAACAGCTTCGCCAAGCCGAGCAGGCTGGTGTCGCCGCTGAAGCCGATCTTCGACAACCCCGGTACCTGCGTCTGAAGCGCCTTCACCACCGGCTCCAGCGGCTTGAACACCGCGGCCACCTGCTGGAACATCGGGCCGAGTACCGAGTCCAGGAATCCGCCCGGGTCGATCGTGACGTTGTCGAAGGCGAGTTCGGTGAAGCCCGCCATGTCCTTCGGCTCCTGGGAATTCCAGCCCCAGTGCAGCCGGAACTCGCTGGAGATACCCGGCAGCGCCGCGTCGGCGGTGGCCTTGAGCTGCCAGGCGATGGTGGCGTCGGCGGTCAGCCGCAGGCTCAGCGCCTGCTTCATCGTGGTGATGCTCGCCAGTTGGTCCGCCGTGATCTTGCAGGAGGACGGGTTGCAATTGTCGTCACCGCCGGGCTGGTGCAGGTCCACGCCGGCCACGCCGCCGAACAGCTGCCCGCTGCCGGCGATCTTGGTGACATCCACCTTGATGAAGCTGAGCTCGGCCTGGATCTTGGCGTTGAGGTCCATGCCCAGGCCCACTTGCAGCTCCGGGGCGTTGGTGTCCTTGGTGAAGATCCGGAATCCGCCGTCACGGCCCAGGCCGACCTTGATGTGCAGGTGCCAGGCGATACCGCCGGAGACCCGGTTCGCCGCCGCGTCGCCGGGCACCGGCTTGATGGCCAGCCCGGGCAGGCCGATGTCCAGCGGCCGCGAGACACACAGCGGGCCGGAGCCGCAGTTGGATGGGTTGCCGACGTCTCCCTGGCCCATGTCCAGGCTGACGGTCAACGCGTCGAACGTGTCGCCGAGGCAACCCTTGATGGTGGGCGGGCTGCCCACCGCGGCCGGCGGATCCTGCTCCGCGTCCGGGCCCAGGTTGTCCGTGAACGAGGCGGACTTCTGCCCGGTCAACTCCTTGATCAGCTTGTACCCGGCACCGCCGGTATTACGGAGAATCTTGTACCCGCTCGCGAGCGCGCTCGGTGTCCACGTGATCGTGTTGGACGCGGTCGAGCCGAGCGGGCTGGCGTTCGTGATCTCCCCGCTCTCCGCCGCGATCGTGTCGCCGGTACCGTCGTCCCGGGTCGCGATGACCTTGTACCGGTACGTGGTGGCGCCGGTGCCGGAGTTGACCGTGGCGGTGACGCCGGTGACCGGGTCGAGCTGGCCGGTACAGACCGCGCCGACCGCGACCTGGCCGCCCGGCAGTACGCCGCCCACCTGCTGGGTCAGGTACTTGTTCACGGCCGAGAACGAGCTGAACTTCAGCAGGCCGCCGTTGGCGTCCGTGCCGAGTACCGACGCGAGGGCTGAGCGCAGCTTCTGCAGGAATGCCTTGCCCTCCTGCAGATCCGGGCCGACGATCGGCAGGCTGCCGCCCTTGTCGGCGAGGCTGATCGCGGTGTCCAAGTAGTGGATGTAGCTGTCCAGCCCGTCACCGAGCACCGCCAGGTCCAGCGCGCCGCCGACGATCGAGTTGGTCAGGGAACTGGAGGCAGTAGTGGTGGCGTTGCCCGGGTCGCTCGTCAGCGAGCTCACCCGCACCGCGGCGGCGGGCGTCGCGGCCCGGGCTCCGGCGCGCGGCGTCGGGCTCTGCGGTGTGGTCGCGTTCGGCGCCGAGTCCGGCGGCAGCGGCGTCCAGACCCCGTCCTCGCGGGTGTACAGGGGCAGGTTGGCGCAGATCGACAGCGTCCCGCCGCCATCCACACCCGGGCAGGTGACGTCGTGGCCGGTTACCGCGACCGAGGCGCTCGAGAGCAGGGTGGCCAGCGGTACCGGTCCGGTGAGGTCCGGTGCCTTCGCGGTGAACTCCACGTCGGCGTTCAGCTCGGCGCCGGACGGGTTGGCGTTCGGGTCGCCCAGCGCCACGCTGAGCGAGTCGACCGTCGCGATCAGCGCCTGACCCTCGGGCGCGGAAACCTTGGCCCGTACCGAAAGCGCGCCGCCCGGATCGACCGTGAGGTTGCCGACCGGGTTCGCCACGGTCGCGGCGGTCAGCGGCAGCAACAGCGTCAGCGACACGTCGCCGCTGAGGTCCGCGGTCAGCATCCCCCGGGCGGTGGTACCGAGCAGGGTGCGCTCCGTACCGTCCAGCGCGAAGGTCAGTGCCAGCGGTACCTGGGTGTGGTACGCCCGCTTCCAGTCCATCGACAGCCGCAGCGTGGGTGTACCGGAAGTGTCCACTGTGTACCCCGCGGTGCTGCCGTTGCCCAGCGATCCACCCAGTACCGCGATCAGGTCCTGCATGCTGGTTGTCGGGCTCGCCGTCAGCCGGTCGACCGCCATGGTCAGCTCGTCGCCCAGCACGTACGGCGTCCCGTCGTCCGGTGGGGTGTCGAAGTTGTCGGCGAAGACCAGGTGCCCGCCGACGACGTCCGTGACGACGTGTAGCTCCGAGCCGATCGCGACGCGCCGGCCCAGGTACCGCTCCTTGGTGAAGGTCTTGCTGGTATCGGTGAGCGTGTTGGCCCCGTAGCTGACGCCCGCACCGCCGCCGCTCTCGGTCGCGCCGAGCAGATCCCCGGCGCTGCGGCCGACCAGCGGGACGGAGGTGTCGAACGCGCCACCGGAGAGGGAGTCCACCCGCGTCGACACCTCGCCCAGCGCGGCGAGCACCACGCCGAACAGCGCCTGCGGGTTCGGGTCGAGGGTGTCGAAGGCCCTCAGCGACGGGTACTGGGTGTCGGTGGTGATCTTGCCTGGCTGGGTCAGGTCGGGCATGGTCAGCGTCAGGTTCGCGGCCC
This sequence comes from Rugosimonospora sp., assembly GCA_051986465.1. Classification (GTDB taxonomy): domain Bacteria; phylum Actinomycetota; class Actinomycetes; order Mycobacteriales; family Micromonosporaceae; genus DATEJJ01. Next base: position 18,736 of record JBPYFB010000446.1, on the reverse strand, counting down.
GGCCGCCGAAGAAGCCGGGGTTGCCGGGTACCGACAACGTCAGCGCGGCGCGTGCCTGCCCGGTGACGCCGCCGGTGATGGTGCCGCCGGCGTCGGTACGCAGCGCGTTGACAAGGTCGGAAAGCGTGATGTCCCCGTCGCTGTCACCGCCCGGCTTCAGGCCCACGGTCAACAGGTGACTGCCGGCCGGCGGGCCGGCGGAGCAGTCCGCGGGGGCACCCGCCGTGCACTCGACCAGCGCGCCGGTTACCTGCGTCTTCAGGTACCCGGTGTTCGCGGGCAGGCTGACCGGCGTGCTGATCGGCGCGTCCGCCGCGATCAGCCCGGTACCCGTGTGCAGCATCACCCGCTGTCCCGGCAACGGAAGCGACTTGACGATCGTGGTCATGCCGCTCGCGTCGACGTACCTGAACGGGCACGCTGCCCGGCCCGGTCCCGGGTCGCAGTCGGTGGTGTCCACCGGTTCCAGGTCCAGCACGAGCGGAGCCGTCACCGTGTAGCTGGGCTTCACCGTCGCAAGTGGAGCGTTGCCGTTGGCCAGCCGGATCCCGGTCGCGGGAGCCAGTACGTCGGCGAGCTGTACCTGGCCGGTGCGCGGGTCGTCGCCGCTGAGGCTGTACGGCGGCGCGGGGTTGCCGGTGGGCGTACCGCCGTTCCAGCGCGACGCCGAATTCGGCAGGACCGCGTTCGGGTCCAGCAGCAGGGTGTGGTGCGCCGGATCGGCCGGGTCCACCTTGTCGACGCGCGCGGTGGCGGTACCGGCCGCCACCTGCAGGCCGGCGACCTGGTCGGTGAAGGTCTTCGACGTGTCGACCAGCGTGGTGTCGGTGTAGCTGACCGACGCCCCGGAGCCGGAGAGCAGGGTGGCGACCACGTCCAGCGGCTGCGGATCGGCGGGCGGGTCGCGGTGCAGGGTGAGCGTCAGGCGCAGCTTCGGCTTGGCCGCATCGCCGAGGTCGTACCGGCCGTCGCTGACCGAGATCCGCGCGCCGCTCGGCAGGCCGGTCTCCGCGGCCATCTCCTCGACCAGCGACTGGATCGATGAAAAGTCGGTCTTGCCGACGTCGACCAGCTGCGCCGGCGAGGCGGATCCGGTCGGCGCCTGGACCACGTGCTTGGCCAGGAACTCGGTGAGCGCCTCCTCGAACGGGATCGCGTCGGCGACCGTACCCTGCATCAGCGGTAGCGGCGCGCCGTTGGTGGAACCGGCGGCCCGCAGCGTCGTGGCCAGATGCTCGAGCGCGGCGGCGAGGTCACTCGGTCCCATGGTCATGAATGCCTGTACCGAGTCCAGCGCGTGCGGGTCGTAGTCCAGCGTGACCGGCGCGCTGGCCAGATCGGGACAGTTCACGGCGACGGTCACCCGGGCAAGGCTGGGCAGGTCGGCGATGGCACTGGTCGCGGTACCGGCGATCACCAGGGAACCGTGCGCGCTACCGGTCAGTGTCACGGAGCCGAGGCCGGCGACCGCGTCGGGCGCACTCAGCTCGCCCGGCGTACCGCCCGGCCGGGTGAGGGTGAGCAACCCGTCGTTGTCGGGGTCCGCGAGCGTACCGGTGAGCGCCGCGTTGAACGCGTACGTCGTGCCGTTTCCCAGTTCGACGCCGAGGATGCCCAGCGCTCCCCGGGAACCCGCCGCGTTGACCGGATCGACCGGATCCACGCTCACCCCGACCTGGAGGGTGGGGCTGCTGCCCGCGTCGTGCTGGATGCCGAACGCGCGGGTGCCCTCGTCGTACACGACGGTGAAGGTGACGTGTTCCTGTACCACGAGCCGGATGCCAGCGACCGAGCTGTAGCTGAAGTTCGCCGGACCGCCGGAGATGGATAGTCCGGCATCGACGTGCTTTGTGGCGGTAAGGTCAACCGCGATGTGGTGTCGTCCGGCGTCGACTGTGTCCGTGGCCGTTGTGCTCACCGACCGGTCCGGCAGCGAGCCGTCCGCATTGTCGAGCAGCCGAACGATGTCCGATGTGGACACTACGCCGGCCCAGTCGTGTAACGGGCCCTGGCGTAACTTCTGGTACAAGCCGGCAAGGTCGGCGCCGGACGCTCCGCCGGGCGCGAGATTCAGGCTCGGTAAGGGTTTGCCCATGGCGCCTATGGCGGCGAATCCACCGATGAGGTTGAACCAGTTGTCCAGGCCGCCGATGACATCGCTGGCGGCCTGGTCGGGGCCGGGCGGCGCAGCGTATGAACGACGCGGCGTGCCGGCGACCATGCCGCCGACCACGACCGCCAGAACGGTGACACTGGATAGGATTTGGCGCACGCCTCGGCGCATCTTCATCACGACAACCTCTTCCGCCCGTGCACGCGCGGCATCGCGTCACTGCTGGCGGTCGGGTATTGGCGCGCCCGAGATCGACCCGCCACAGTGGACGGTGTCGTCACGTATTGAGTGCTGTTGATGAACGGCTAAAGGCTAACAGTGCAATAATTTTGTCAATACCGTCGTACGTCTATGGAGTGTGTCAGGATCACGACAGCGGGGGGCCTGGCGTATTCGCAACCTCTATGCCTCAAAGTCAACATCTGAGCGCAAGATCCGCCGGTGTCGGCGAGTGTCGGTCTTGGGAGTTGGCAGCCGACCGTCGGCCGGCACGCCGGGCACCAGGCGCCGGGTCGACGTGCCATCCTGTACTCCGGTGCGTCGACGCTCCCGGCAGCGACGCCTTCGGAGGGAGCAGTGGTGACCCAGCAACCGGACCCGTACGGGCGCCGTTTGCCCTACAACGGCGAGTGGTCCCGCCCCGAGGAGAGCACCCAACCCGGCTATCCGCCGCCGTACGTCCGCCCGACCAATGGGCCGACCTACGGGCCGGCCGACGGGCCCGGATCGCGCGGCACGGTCTACGGTTCGGCTGCGCCGCAGTACGGCTCGCCAGAATTCCACCGTTCCGGCGCCGACCGTCCGAATATCGGCTATCCGGATAGCGGCTACCCCGGTCCGGAGCAACCGCGTCGCAAGCGGGGCGTGATCGTGGCCGGCATCGTGGTGGTTCTGCTCCTCGGCGCGGGTGGAGTCGCCGCCTACGAGTGGTACGGCACCGGGTCGCCCGGGGTACGGAGTGTGGCCGCCGCGGCTTCGAGTACGGCGAACCCTTCACCGATCCCGGGTGCTTCGGGAGCCTCCGGCGCGACCCAGGCCGCGAGCGGGGCAGCCGGGCCGGCGACCGACCCGGGGGTGGCCATGTGCAAGCTGCTGCGCGATACAAAGCCGTCAGCCGGCTCCGGATCGGGTTCCGGCACGGGTACCCCCAAGCTGAACGACGCTCAGGTGCAGTACATGCGAAAGCAGTTCGCAAGCTCGCGCTATGCCGACCTCCGCCAAGCCGGCGCCGAGTTCCTGGACCTGACGACAATGCGACTGCCCACCCCGACAGGCACCGACATCGTCGCCATCATGAGGCAGGCCCTAGCGAAAGTGATGACGGCGTTCACCGACCTGTCCAAGGCGTGCGCCAACCACGGTGTGAAGCTGCCGCCGATTACCGCCCAGAGTTACGTGCCGTCCCCGCTGCCGCGCTGAACCCCGCGCCCGCATCACGCGGTGCTCCACCGCGACACGTGGTCACGGTCGGCTGTCAGCCAGGTACCGTCGCGTAACGCCCACAGGTCGGTGCCGGGCGTGGTGGGGTAAGCCACCCTGCCGACGGGCGCGAGGGTACGGCCGTCGAGGATCCAGTGCTGATGCTCCTGGGATCCACCCCGTTCATGGATCTCATATGCCGACGCGATGATTGTGTCGGCCGTGAGGTAACCGGCTTGGTAGTGGAATGACGCGTCCTCCACGTGATGACCCGCGTGCGCGAGGAGGCCGGCCGCGTCGATCTCGGCGGTGACCGCGTCATCGGCGAAGTCGTGTACGGCCACATCGCCGAGCAGATGCTGGACGGTCAGGAAGCCTCGGCCGTCCGGGGCGACGTCGAGCAGTGCCCGGTCGCGATCGCCGAATGTCCGTACGGTGAGGGTGCCGTTGTCAAGGGATCCCCAGTAGCTGGGCGACCCGTCCTGTCCTTCGCCGACGGACAATCCCACATGCGTCGCGTCCGGATGCAGGGAATGGAGCGACCCTGCCGCCGCGCAGTCGAGCGTGGCCTTTCCTATCTGCTCGCCGGTCGCGGCATCGAGGACGAGCCATTCGTCGCCGCCGTACTCCCACGGAGCCGCCGTCGGCTGGGGACCGGGCACCGTCGCCCAGACGCTTCGGCCATCGGCGGTGACGGCGGCCGAACCGCTCCCCGAGTCCCAGGAATCATGCCGGCGTTCCCACCGAACCTCGCCGCGCTGATCGGTGGCGCGGATGGCGTGTTGCCCGGAGAAGACCGCAAAGGACAGGTCGGGTGCGACCGCGTCCCGAGCCGTCTCCCACCTGCGCCACGGCGCGGGGAACACAGCCACCCGACGCAGTTCACTATGCTCGAAATCGAGAGCGAAGACGCGTAGCTCGGTGTCCAGACGCACCGCGGTATGCAACACGCCATTCGATCGCCACATCGGGCCGCCCCACGACAGCAGACCAGCTTGACCACCCGTCGACACTCGCCCAACCGCTTGCACAGGCACAATCACGGCGCAGACGGTACCGCAGATCGCAGGCAGCGCCGGGCAGATCCGCAGGCCCGCAAGGCAAGGGAGCAGCCCATGGCCGCCACCGAGGTTGGCTCGAACGACACGTACAGCACCCGCCGCTGGTGGGTACATCTCGGCCTGCTCGCGTCGCTCGCAGTCTCGCTTCTGACCGTGCTCGCCCGGTTGGGGGTCGACCTGCACATCATCGCGGGGCTGTGCTTCGCGTTGCTGGTCGGCGCCCACCTGGCGCAGCGCCGGCGCACCCTGCATGCCTTGGCCGGCAACCTGTTCACACCGGCGTGGCGTACGCCTCGCGGCCGGCTCGCGGTGGCCGACGGGGTGCTCGCGTTCCTGGCCGCCAACGTGGTGCTCTCCGGCATCGCGGACTGGATGTTGCGGCAGCCGGTGATGGTGGGTGTGCCCGGGGTTCCGCCGCTGAACTGGCACACCACCACGAGCCTGCTGCTGACCCTGTATCTGATCGTGCACATCGCCCGCCGACGCGGCCGGCTTCGCCATTCGCGAGTCAGATAAGGCTCCCATACGTCCTGCCTCTGCGGGATAAATCGGCGGGATGAATCTCCGGGACACAAGCGCGTAGCGTGGCCATGTGGTCCACGCGGGTGTTGAGTACTGGGATCAGTTCTTCCGGCAACGGCTGGCGTCCGGCATTGACCTGGACTGGGCAGGGCTGTGGACGACGCCGTTCCTGGCCCCGCTGCGGCAGGCCGGCGTACGTACCGTCCTGGAGCTCGGATGCGGTACGGGCAACGACGCGGCCCGGCTGGCCGGTGAGGGTTACTCGGTCACGGCGATCGATCTGTCGGGCGAGGCCATCGGGCAGGCGCAGGCCAAGTTCGGGTCGCTGGCCAGGTTCCTGGTCGCCGACATGACGCAGCGGCTCCCCTTCCCCGACGGGGGCTTCGACGCGGCCATGTCCAACGTCGCCATACACATGTTTCCCGACGGCGTGACCCGAAGCGTGTTCGCGGAGGTCGGGCGAGTCGTCCGCCCCGGCGGGCTGTTCGTCTTCCACGTCAACTCGCTGGAGGACCGGCCGCTGCGCGCCCGCAGGCTGCCCGCGCGTGAGCTCGAGCCGGATTACGTGGCCGAGGAGTCGGGCCAGACCATGCACTTCTTCTCCGAGGCCTACCTACGTGAGCTCCTGGCAGGCTGGCAGGAGGTGCGACTGGTACCGGTCCTGGTTCCGCATCACAAGACGGGCGAGCCGTACAAGCATGTCTGGCGCGGCATAGCCCACCGTTGAACCTCGAAGAATACGAGGAAGACGGCTTGAGACCTTGACGTAGAGTGCCGCTGATGGAGAAGGTTCGGCAGTCGCGCCGCGACGGTGGCATTACCGCGCTGGTGGAGGGTTTCTTCGGCGCGGCATGGTTCGGCTGGGGGCAGGCGGCCCCACCGGCCTGGCTGGGCCCGTTGCTGACCATCGGCAGCGTCGCGGCGCTGCTCGTCGCGGTCGCCGGGGCGGTCGTCGGCTTCACCAGTCCGGCATCGACAGCCGCGATCAACAGTCCTGAGTCCGGTCGGCGGTACGGGATCATCGTGGGGATCGAGTTTGGACTGGCGGGCGTGGGCGCCGCCGTCCTGGGGGTGCTCGGGCAGCCGGAGTACATTCCCGTATGGATCTGCGCGGTGGTAGGCGTCCACTTCGTACCGCTGGCATCGGTTCTCCGCGACCGCAACCTCATCCCACTGGCCGTCCTGGTCACCGCGGCCGCGGCGGTGGCACTGGTCGTCGGCCTGACCACCGGCGTGACCCCGGGCACGATCACCGGAGTCGGCGCGGGGCTGTCGCTGGCGGTCTTCGGCGCGCTCGCGCTCATCGGGGCGCTGCGCCAGCCGCGTCCCGGCCGCGTCGACCGCACGGCGGAAGCAGAGTAGCGGCGGAAGCGGACGTAGCGGCGGTACCCCGACAGCCGTCAACGCCCCGCGGCGGCGTCGCTGTCGACCCGGCCGCGCTCGACCACCAACCGGGCGAGATCGGTACGGTTGGCGACGCCAAGCTTGGCGTAGACGTGCGCGAGGTGCGTCTTGACCGTGCCACGGCTGACGTAAAGCCGGGCGGCGATGTCCGGGTTGGTCAGGCCTTGCGCCGCCAGTCCAGCCACGGACAGCTCTGTCGGGGTCAGGCTGGCCCAGCCGGCGACCGGCCGGCGCCGCGGGCCACGGGCCCGTTGTGCCAGGGTGACCGCCTCGGCCAAGGCCATGGCGCGCCCCCGGGCGAGCGCGTCCGCCGGGTACCCGCCATTCGCGGGACCCTGCCGGTATCCGCGGTACCCGGCCTCGGCGCGGGCCTGTTCGGCGGCACCCGCGAGGACTCCGGCGACGCCCTCGGTGCCCCGCTCGACCAGCAGCGCCGCGATCGCCTCCAGGCTGTCCACGCAGCCCAGTACGAGCTGGTGAGCCGCGCGGATGCGCAACGCCTCGTGCTGCAGCCCCAGGCCACCGTCCTCGTCCCCGGCGAGCAGTGCGCGTTCGGCCAGGGCCCCGGCTTGGACCGACGGCAGGTCACCGGCGGAGGCGAGCAGGCCGTCCAGGACCGCGTCCGCGCCGGTCGGGTCGCCGGCCAGCCGCCGCGCCCTGGCCAGCAGCAGTTGGCTGGCCGGGATCAGGGCGCCGCCGGGCTGCCAGGCGCGCTCCCGCTCCAACCAGGCCAGCGCGTCGGCCGGCCGGTCGTCGGCGAGCGCGACCAACGCCTGCGCCCGCTCCAGCCCGGGGATGAAGACCGCCTCGGGCTCGCCGGCGGCGGCCTCCAGCGCCGCCAAGGTCTGGGCGGCCTCGACGGTACGGCCCTGCCACACCTGGATCTCGACCAGCGCGGCGCGGGCGAGGCCGGTACGGTGCAGCTCGCGCAGCGGGGCCGCGACGCGTACCGCCTGCTCCGCGACGTCAGCCGCCTCGTCGACGTGCCCCATCTGCGCGGTCGCGGTCGCCAGCCAGGACAGCGCCGAGGAGGCGACGCCCCGGTCGCCCAAGGCCAGCAGTCCATCGGCGGCCGGCCGGAGCAGGTCGACCGCGGCTCCGTACTCGTCCCGCATCAGGTGGAGCAGGCCGAGTAGGGCAGCCGAGGCGTGCGCGACGAACGCGTCGCCGGCCGCGAGCGCGTCGGACCGGGCCCGTACCGCCTCCTGCCTGGCGCGGTCGAGGTCCACGGCGAGCAGCCCCACGGCCGCCAGCGACCGGGCCAGCCGGCTGGCGGCAACGGCGCCGACCTCCTCCGCGCATTCGAGCGCCGCCCGCACCGCCGCGTACGGCTCGCCACCGGGCACCGTCGTGTCGGCGACCAGAGCGAGCCCGACCAGGCACTCGGCTTGTAGCGCAGTCCGCTGCCCCCGGCCCAGCTCGACCGCGTGCCGCAGCAGCCGCAGCCCTTCCTGGCCGCGCTGCTCGTCGTGCCACAGCCAGGCCAGACCCGCCGCCAACCGCCGACCGTCAGCGGGATCCTCCCGGGACAATCCCCACTCGACGGCGGTCCGGAAATTCGGATAGCCGGCGCCTACCCGGATCCGCCAGGACTCCCGATCGCTTTCCAGCAGCGGAGCCAGCTCGGCGAGGGTAGCCAGCTGCAGGTCGAGGTGCGCGTCGCGGGCCGCCTCGGTCTCGCCAACCTCGGTCAGCCGGGCCAGTCCGTACGCGCGGATGGTCTCCAGCATCCGGTAGCGGGCGGCCGGCCCGGTGGTATCCGCAACGATCAGCGAGGCGCCCACCAGGCCGCGCAGCGCCTTGAGCGCGGCCAACTGATCCATGCCGCCCAGGGCGGTGGCGGCGCGCAGGGCGGTGGCGTCGAAGCCCGGCTCGAAGACCGCGAGCCGGCGAAACAGTACCTGCTCGTCGTGGCTGAGCAGGTCGTGACTCCAGCGCATCGACTCGTCCAGGGTCCGCTGCCGAAACGGCGCGGTCCGGGCGCCGCCGTCCAGCAGTGCGTACGGGTCGGAGAGCAGGTCGGCGATCTGCGCTATACCCAGCGTCGCGGTCCAGGCCGCGGCGAGCTCGATGGCGAGCGGCAGGCGGTCGAGCCGGTCGCAGACGCGGCGCACGCCGGCCCGCGCATTCGCCAGCACGCCCTCGCCGCCATCGTCACCGCCCTTGTCAGGGGCCTCGGCCAGGCCAGCGCGGTCGAGGAACAGGCCGAGCGCGTCGGGCAGCGACAGCGGGGGTACCAGCCAGGCCTGCTCCCCCGGTACCTGCAGCGCCTGCCGGCTGGTCGCCACCACGGCCACCCCAGGGCACGCCTGCAGTACCCCGCTGACCAGGGCCGCCGCCCCCGCCAACACGTGCTCGCAGTTGTCCAGTACGAGCAGCAGCTTGCGGTCGCGCAGCGCCCGGATGAGCGCCTGCGCCGATCCGGTGTCACCCCCGACGGACACGCCGAGCACCTCGGCGACCCGGTCGCCGACGTCGTCCGGATGCGGCAGGTCGTCCAGCCCCACCCAGTAGACGTCGTGCGGACCAGCCGCGGCGGACCGATGGGCCAGTCGCAGCGCAAGGCGGGTCTTGCCGCAGCCGCCCGCGCCGGTGAGGGTCAGCACCCGTCCGGGTACCACCGCGCTCGCGAGTGTGGCCAGCTCCTCGGCCCGCCCGATGAAGGACGACAGCTCGGGTGGGGCGCCGCGGACCGTACTCACCCGAGCGAGTATCGCAGAGCCGGCCCTCCGCCACCGGCGCCGCCCATATCTACCAGGTGGCAGATGTTCCTGGCCGGCCCTGCCGAGAGACTTGATCCCGTGGGCGCAGCCACGAGCGCCGCGGAACACGACAAAAGACGAGGAGCAAATCATGAATGGGTACGAGGGACGGCGGGTCGTCGGCAACATCTCGCTCTCGCTGGACGGCCGGATCAACGGCGCCGGTGGCGACTACGACATGGGCTGGATCGTGCCGCACGCGATCTCCAGCACGGCCCGCGACCACATGATCCGGGTCACCGGCAAGGCGACCACCGCGCTGCTGGGCCGCAAGAACTACCAGGGGTTCTCCGGCTACTGGCCCGGCGTCGCCGACGACCCGAACGCCGACCCGCGGGATCGGGAGTTCTCGTCCTGGCTCAACGCGGTGGAGAAGGTGGTGTTCTCGAAGTCCCTGACCGAGTCGTCCTGGGCGGGCACGCGCTTCGTCGCGGACGACCCGGCGGAGGAGGTGCGCCGGCTGCGTACCCAGGGCGGCGGCGACATCATCGTCATCAGTAGCTCCAGCATCATCCGGGCGCTGCTCGCCGCGGACGAGCTGGACCGGCTGAGCATCACGCTCTGCCCAGAGATCGTCGGCGGCGGCGCTCCCCTGTTCGAGGACGGCGTACCGGCCAGCAAATGGTCCCTGGCGGATCTGTCCACATCAGACTCCGGCGCGATCTGCCTCCTCTACGACCGGACCCGCTGACAGTCCGACCCCGCCGGCCAGACCGGACTCGGCTGGCCGGCGGGCGGCTCCTCTACCACAACGCCCTATACCGGGTGCCGTTGATTTCGCCGATGCTTGCCTCAGGTAATGGGCGTATGGACTGGAGGGGATACGTGATGTCAGGCGAACCTCAGGCCCGATCGCCGTGGCTTCCGCCGCGCTGGGTCGTCCGCCTCGCGTGGGCGGTGCATCGCGGCCTGTACCGCGGTACCGGCGGCCGGGTGGGAGTGTGGCCGGCAAAACAGAACCGGTGGGGAACGATGCGGCTGACCGTCACCGGACGCCGTACCGGCCAGCCGCGCAGCGTGATCCTCGGCTACTACGAGGAGGGCCCGAACCTCGTCACGCTGGCGATGAACGGCTGGGGCGAGGGCGAGCCCGCCTGGTGGCTCAACCTGCAGGCGCACCCGGACGCGGAGGTTCAGCTGGTCGGTGAGACGCGCCTGGTCACCGCGCATGTGGCGGCGGGCGAGGAACGTACCCGCCTGTGGAGCCGGTGGCGCGAGCTCAACAAGAACCTCGACGCCTATGCCACGCGTCGATCGACCGAGACCGCGGTCGTCGTCCTTGTGCCGCGGCCCCAGCCTCACCATGTCAACAGAGTTCAGGTTTGACGATCAAAGCGTTGCGGGTACCCGTGGCCGCAGGTATGGGATGCCTCGGAATGGAGCGGACATGGGCATCGGCGCAAGCATATTCCTGATCGCGCTCGGCGCGATCCTCGCCTTCGCGTTGAACGTGCACATCGGCGGCGTCGACATCCACGTCATCGGGTGGATCCTGATGGCCGTGGGCGCCATCGGGCTGTTCGTCACCCTGTACGTCTGGGGCGGACGGCGGCGCCGGACCGTCGTCTACCGGGATGGTGGCGGCTATCCCGGGCCCGGGTACGGGCGGGTCGTGGAGCGCACCGAGGTAGACCGGGACGTACCGCTGTAAGCCACGGAAGGTATGCGATGCGCCCGGCCATCTCGCGTGTCCTGATGGCCGGGCTCGTCCTTGTCGCGACCGTCGGCTGTACCGGGTGCTCGCCGCCGGTGCGGTACGCCCCGCTGCGCCACCCGTTCCGCGGCGCCTCGCTGTATCTGGACCCGGATACCCTCGCCGCCGACTGGCAGCGCGACCACAACGCGGACTGGCTGAGTCCGATCAGCTCGACGCCGCAAGGGGTCTGGGTGACCGGCGCCGCCGACCTGTCGCACGCCGGCGAGGCGGCGCGACAGAGCCGTCTGCGCAAGGAGTTGCTCGTTCTCGTCGCGTACAACATCCCGAACCGGGACTGTGCCGGCGCGGGATCCGGGGCACCGGACGCGACGGCGTACCTGGCTTGGTTGGGCCAGTTGCTCGGAGTGCTCTCCGGCACCAGGGCCGTGGTCGTACTGGAACCGGACGCCGTCGCCTCGGACTGCTTTGACGCACAACGCGCCCGGATCCTCACCCGCGCCGTCCACCTGCTCACCGCCGCGGGCCAGTACGTGTACCTGGACGCCGGGCACCATCGCTGGCGCGGCCCGGCGGAGATGGCGCCGCGGTTGCTGCAGGCGGGGATCGCCGACGCGGAAGGCTTCTCCGTCAACGTCTCTAATAGACAGTCCACAAAGGACAGCCAAGGGTACGCGCTGGCGCTGTCCGGTCTGCTGGGCGGCCGGGAGGCCATCATCGACACCTCCCGCAACGGCCTGCCCGCGCCACCCGACGACCAGTGGTGCAACCCGGCGCGACAGGCACTGGGCCAGCCATCGACCACCAGTCCCGGCCTACCGGCGGTCGCCGCCCTGCTGTGGGTGAAGAATCCCGGTGAGTCCGACGGTATCTGCGGAACCGAGAAGACCGACGCGCTGTTCTCGCCCGGCCAGGCACGCGCCCTCATCGCCAGTGCCGCATGGGTACCCGCCGGCATCCGGACGCAGGCCACCGAGGCGAGGCTGCCCGCGCGGGGTTAGCCGATCACCCGACCCGGATCTCGGTGGTACCGACCGTGACCACGTCACCGCGGACCAGTTGCCGCCCCCGGCGAGCCTCCGGTGCCCCGTTGACCTGTACCTCGCCGTCCTCAAGGAGCGACTTCACGTCCGAGCCGACGTCGACCATGTCGGCGAGCTTGAGGAACTGGCCCAGCCGTATCGAATCCGTCGCTATGGTGACCTCCTGCATACCGCCATCATCCCGGACGGATCCCGGACCAGCCGGACTACCAGCCCGCACACAGGTTGTTCCCAGCCGAGTCTCGGTCTGAGCGCGGATCCTGGTGGGATGATGGGTGGTATGTGCGCATGCCGGGAAGCAGGCCGCGAAGGATGTGATGGCCGATGGGCGTGGCTCGCCGCCTAGCCTCGCTGTTCCGCCTCAAGTCCGGCAGGGCCGACGCGGAGGACCCGCGCGCGGTGCTCGACGACTCCTACCGCAAGCAGGCCGAGCTGTTGGCGCAGGTTCGCCGCGGGGTTGCCGACGTGTCCACCAGCCGCAGGCGCCTTGAGTTGCAGGCCACGCAGTTGCAGAGCTCGGCGGACAAGCTGCACGCCCAGGCCCAGCAAGCACTCGTGGGCGGCCGGGAGGACCTGGCCCGGGAGGCGCTCACGCGCTACCAGGCGGCCCTCACCCAACTCGCCGACCTGCAGGTCCAACGGGACGGGCTGGCTCGGGAGGAGGACCGGCTGACACTGGCCGCGCAGCGCCTGCAAGCGAAGGTGGAGGCGTTCCGCAGCCGCAAGGACGCGATCAACGCCAGCTACACGGCGGCCGAGGCGCAGACCCGGATCGGCGAGGCGCTCACCGGCATGTCTGACGAGATGGGCGACGTGAGCCTCGCCATCCAGCGGGCCGAGGACAAGACCATACAGATGCAGTCCCGGGCGTCCGCCATCGACGAGCTGCTGGCCTCCGGCGTACTCGACGACGCGTCCGTACCCGGCGGGCCGGATCGCGCACAGGCCGCCTTGGATCGGCAGGCCGCCACGGTCAGCGTCGATACCGAGCTGGCCCGGCTCAAGGGGGAACTCGGCGCCGCCCCGGAGGCGAAGGCGATCGGCGCCAACGACTCCGCCAGTACGGAATCCGGCGGTAACGAATCCGGGGGTAACAACTCCGGCGCTCAGGAGGCGAGCCAATGACCACCCGCTTCGCCCCAGACAAGCAGCTGTCCGCCCGGATGGGGCTGACCGTGTTCCTGCTCGGCCTGGTCTACGTCGCGTTCATCGCCATACTCATCGCGCTGATCAGGTCGTGGGTCATCGTGGTGGTGATCGCCGGCGGCGCGCTGTTCGCGCAGTACTTCTTCTCCGATCGCATCGCGCTGTACGCGATGGGCGGGCGGGAGGTCAGCCCGGCGGAGGCGCCGGAGCTGCACGCCCTCATCGACCGGCTGTGCGCCATGGCCGACATGCCCAAACCGCGGGTCGCGATCGCCGACACCGACCTGCCCAACGCGTTCGCCACCGGGCGCAATCCGCAGCGGGCCGTGGTGTGCGTGACCACCGGGATCATGCGGCGGCTGGAGCCGCAGGAGCTGGAGGGGGTACTCGCGCACGAGCTGTCCCACGTCGCGCACCGCGACGTGGCCGTGATGACCGTCGCGTCGTTCCTCGGCGTACTGGCCGGCATGGTCGCGCGCTTCTCCCTGTACTCGGGGATGTTCGGCGGTCGCGGCCGGCGGGACCAGAACTTCGTCGCGGTCGTGCTGCTGATCACCGTGGTATCCGCGGTGGTGTACGCGGTCAGCTTCCTGCTCATCCGCGCACTGTCCCGGTACCGGGAGCTGGCCGCGGACCGGGCCGGCGCGGTGCTCACCACCAACCCCGCCGCGCTCGCCTCCGCGCTCACCAAGGTCAGCGATCAGATGGCCCGGATACCGACCCGGGACCTGCGCGCCGCCGAGGCGTTCAACGCGTTCTTCTTCGCACCCGCGTTCAGCTCCAAGGTCAGCATGGCCACGCTCCTGTCCACCCACCCGTCCCTGCAGCAACGCCTGGACCGGCTCGCCGTCCTGTCGCGGGAACTCGGCTCCTGATGCGCCTGTTCGACGTGCTGCTGGGCCGCACCCGGCCGGTGACGCCCAACCTCGACGTGCTGTTCGCCATCCCGTCCGCGGCCGATACCCTGCGCGCCGCCCTCGACCTGCGCCCGACCGGTGCCGGTACGGTCTGCTTCAAGCACCCCGAGGGCGCCGCGGCCTCGGCGGCCCAGACCGACATCACCGGGCTGCTCACCCTCGACAAGACCACGCAGGTGAGCACGACCAACGACGAGTACGGGTACACCTGGGTCACCTGCGTCCAACCCGAACCGGACCTGCCCGCGCTCGTCACCGACCTGCATGCCGTCAACACGACGCTGGTCGACGCCGGCTTCGGCCCGACCCTCCTGTGCACCGTCATCGGTTTCACCGCGTCCCCCGACCGAGCCGCCGCCGGCAGCGCACCCCGGCTGGGCCTGGTGTACCTGTTCAAGCGCGGCACGGTCTACCCGTTCGCCCCCACCGGTACGCAGGCCCGCGACAACGCCTTCGAGATGGAGGTGCGCGCCCACCTGTCCGGCGACGTACCCGTCGAGCAGGATCTGGCCCGCTGGTTCCCGGTCTGGAACGCGCCCGTACCGTAGCGGCTCAGCCGCGGGCCGGCTGGAAGAGCTCGACGAGGTTTCCGGCGGGGTCGGCGAGCAGGATCTGGCGCCCGCCGGGCCCTGAGACCAGGTCGCTGCGGAACGGCAGTCCAGCGGTACGAAGCCGGTCGATCTCGGCGTCCAGGTCCTCGACGACCAGGTGGATCCGGTTGCGACCGGGGCCCTTCTCAGCGCTAGGGGTGGCCCGGGCGCCGGAGCTGGCGGGTCCGGACAGCAACAGCCGCAGCGGGCCGCGTACCACGTCGGCGAAGGCGGGTGCGACGCTGAAGTTCACGTGGAAACCGAGATGCGTGGTGTAGAAGTCGACGGCAGCCGCTACGTCGTCGACGACGTAGCGGACGCTCGCGTACTGGTCGGGTACGGCCACGGCGGGACCTCCTCGGATTGGCGTTGGCTACGGAAGGGCGAGTGCCCGCAGCAGGTGTCGGACCCGGGTGTCGATGTCGGCCGCGGTACGGGCGAAGGCCGGGTAGCTGGCCTGGTCGTCGCCGCCCTCGGTCGCCGGGTCGCGGATGCTCCAGTGCGCCCGGCCGGCCCGCTCGCCGAACTCGGGACAGATCTCCCGGGCCTTGTCACACAAGGTGATCACGTGGTCGAAGCGGCGGCCGGCAAGGGTGTCCAGGTGCCGGGGATGCTGCCCGGCGACGTCGATGCCGAACCGCTCGCGCAGTACCCGTACGGCGTTGGGGTGCAGGCGCGGTTTCGGGTGACTGCCGGCGCTGATCGCCTCGACCTGCCCGGCGGTGTGGCGGCGCAGCAGGGCTTCGGCGATCGGCGAGCGCGCGCTGTTGCCGGTGCACACGAACAACACCGCCATGCCAGGGCGGGCGAGGGGTGCTGGCGCGGTCGGGTCGAGGCGCGGCCCCGCCTGCAGGGCCGGGTGCAGGGCGGCGCCGGTACTGGCCAGCGCCGCGGCGCAGCGCTCCAGGTCCAGGTGGTAGTAGCTGTCCCGGCCGTCGAAGCTGCTGCGGGTACCGGTGATGAGCCCGGCGTCGCGCAACAGCCGGACGTGGTACGAGACCAGGTTCTGCGGCTGGTCGACCCGCACCGCCAACTCCCGTACCCGTAGATCGCTGTGGGCGAGTTCGGTCAGCAGGCGCCAACGCAACGGATGTCCGGCCAGCCGGACGAAGGCCGGGGCGGCTTGACTCGACGAGCCCACGCCCGGAGGATACATCAAATTGGTTTGATCGGTCTTCTGCCGGAAAGGTTGGCGAGGGTGGCCGCACAGCTCGCGCGCCGGCTGGGCACCGCGGACGCCGTGGTGATCGGGCTCGGGTCGATGATCGGGGCCGGGGTCTTCGCGGCGTTCGGGCCGGCCGCCCGCGCCGCCGGCACCGGCCTGCTCATCGGCCTGGTGATCGCGGCGGTGATCGCGTACTGCAACGCGGTGGCCTCCGCCCAACTCGCCGCGGCCTACCCGACCTCGGGCGGCACGTACATCTACGGGCGCGAGCGGCTCGGGCACTGGTGGGGATTTGCCGCGGGATGGGGCTTCGTGGTCGGCAAGACCGCTTCCTGCGCCGCCATGGCGCTGACCTTCGCCGCGTACGCCGTCCCCGGGCCGTGGTGGGCACGGCGCGCCGTCGCCGTGGCGGCGGTCGTGTGCTTGGCGGCGCTGAACTACCGCGGCGTGACGAAGACCGTGGCGTTGACCCGCGTGCTGGTCGCGTGCGGCCTGACCGCACTGGCTGTCGTGGTGGTCGGCATCCTGCTCGGCGGGCAGGCCAGCACGGCGAACCTGGGCGGCTGGCACGCGCTGGGTACCGGCGGTGGCTACGGCATCCTGCAAGCCGCCGGGCTGCTGTTCTTCGCCTTCGCCGGATACGCGCGCATCGCCACGATGGGCGAGGAGGTCCGCGACCCGCAACACACCATCCCCCGCGCCATCCCGCTCGCGCTGTTCATCACCGTGGCGGTGTACCTGATCGTGGGCGTGGCGGCGCTGCTGGCCGCCGGCCCCGACCGGCTCGCCCACGCCACCGCGCCGCTGTCCGCCGCCGTGCACGCCGCCGGCGCCTCGGGCGTTGCCCCGGTCGTCCGGGTCGGCGGCGCGCTCGCCTCGCTCGGCGCGCTGCTGGCGCTGATCGCGGGGATCGGCCGGACCAGCCTGGCCATGGCCCGCCACCGCGACCTACCCGGCTGGCTGGCCGCCGTGCATCCGCACTACCGCGTGCCGCACCACGCCGAGGTCGCCCTCGCCGTCGTCGTCAGCGTCGTTGTGTCCACTGTGGACCTGCGCGGCGCGATCGGCTTCTCCTCCTTCGGCGTGCTCATCTACTACGCCCTCGCCAACGCCGCCGCCTACACCCAGCCCGCGGCCGACCGCCGCTGGCCGCGCTGGCTCAACCTGTTCGGCGTGGCCGGCTGCCTGACGCTGGTCGCCACGCTGCCCTGGCAATCCGTGACCGCGGGCCTGCTCATGTTCGCGGTCGGCCTGGGCGGGCGCGCCGCGGTCCTCGCTCGCCGCCGCCCCGCACCCGCGGGGCGTTGACCGGCCCGTACGCGTCAGCTCGTCGGTACCCGGCCGCCGCCCTGCCAGGTGCCCCACGCCACGTTCCAGTCGCCGTACCCGTCCCAGCTCGGCATCGTCGGACCGCCGGTGTTGCTGTACTCGGCCACGTCGCCGACCTGGGCGAAGGCGAAGAAGGTCTGCGCGTCGGCCAGGCGCAGGTTGGTGCACCCGTGCGAGGTACTGCGCTGCCCGATGTTGCCGCCGTTCCGGCTCGCCGAGTGGATGAACTCGCCGGAGTTGGTGATCCGTACCGACCAGGGCACCTTGAGGTCGTACCCGGGGCCGACCATGCGCTGCACCTGGTCCTTCTCCATGACCACCTTCACGCCACCGAACGTCGGCGTGCTCGCCTTGCCCAGCGAGACCGGGAAGTTGAACATCTGCTTACCGTCGGAGGTCACCACCATCCGTTCGGTGTGGCCGTCAATCTTGCTGATGTTGGCGGCGCCGGTGGAGATGTCGAGGGTCAGGCTGTTGTCGAAGGCCAGGCCGGTGCCGGCGGACTTGCCCTTGACGGGCAGGTCGAGGCGGATCTGGGCGTGCGCGGGCCAGTAATCCGCCAGCCGGTAGTGCGCCTCCAGCGGGTACCCCTTGTAGATCCCGGAGTTCTGGAAGTACCAGGCGCCGTCGGCCGGGGATCCGTTGACGGTCACCTTCGTCGCCGCCGCGAATGCCTTACCGTCTGTGATCTTGGCGGACAGGTAGGCGATGATCGGCATGCCGACGCCGTACGTCGCGCCGTCGCTCTGGTACACGCGGACGTGGACGGGGCGGCTGGCCGGGGATGGTGAGCTCGATGGAGATGGTTGACCCGGCGCGGCGCCCGCGGCCGATCCGCCAGACTGCCATTTGGCGGTCGGCGACCCGCCGCACCCCGACAGCAGCACCAGGGCCACGCTCAACGCGGCGAGCGTCGGAGCCCACCGCCACGGATGCAGACGACTCATGCCGACGACGATGCTACGAGCGGAGCCGATCGGCCAGCGTGCCGGCCAAGATGTGGGATTTTGCGGCATTGATGACCCGGTACCGGGCGGTGCCGCCCCGCTCGACCGGCGGACCGGGCGGAGCGACACCTGTCAGCGACACCTATCAGTAGTAGCTGCTCAGTAGTGGCTGCTCAGTAGTGGCTGCAGCTCGTCGCGTTGACCACCAGGGTGATCCGTACGGACTCGATCAGCATCTGTATTGCCGCCGCATCGCACGCTTCCGGTCGGGTACCGCTCCAGTCAACTGTCCGTGTCTAATCAGGCACAGTACGTCAAGGTCTACCCGGCATTGAACCGCCCGCTCCGCCCCAAATACCACAGTCCACTATGGACTGGTACGGTCACTCGCGGCGAGCCCGGGCGCGCCGGCGCCCCTCGTGCATCGCCTGTACCCGCGCGATCGGAATAGCCAATCGGCCAGAACGTCAGTAGATGGCGTAGATACGTCCGACTTAGTGACGATTCAGTTGACGGGTGCCCCACACGCGCGCGAGGTAGCTACCTCGCCGACACCCATGGTGTTCCCGGGGATCACCCGGGCACACCCCGGAACACCTTCGATGCCGCGTTGCGCGCGCTCGCCGACCGCGCTGGCCCGTCGGACCGGCGATACGCCCGGCTC
>JBPYFB010000445.1:0-25191 GCA_051986465.1 Rugosimonospora sp. | reverse complement strand
ATGGTCCCGCTCGCCTGGGCCATGCGCACCGCCGGCCCGGTCGCCGTGTCGGCGCGGATGACGAGCGCCGCACCCTGTACCCCGGCGCGCCGGGCCAGCTCCGGTTCGTCGAAGTCCCACGGCACGGCGAGCTGCGGTACCGCGTGCCGGGCGGTGGTGAGCAAGGTACCGGGTCCGGCATGGTTGACCACCGCGGCACAGGTGGATACCAGGGCGTCCAGCGGCACGAACCCGACCGCCCGCACGTTCTCCGGCACCCTGTCGAGGGTCTGCGGCGCGACGGTGGCGATGACCTCGATGTCCATAGTGGAGAGTGCGTCGAGGAGCTCCGGTACGTCGGTCGCGTACCCGGCGAACTGCTCGGTCGAGGTCGTACCGAGGGTCAGCGCGACCCGCGGCCGGTGCGGCGGCTCCCACAGCCAGCGCGGTACCACCGCCGGCCCGCCGTACGGCAGGTAACCCATGGGTACCCGGTGCAGGTCGGTCGGCATGGCCAGCGAGTCGGGGAGCAGGTCGATGCTGAACTGCCCGGTGACCATGTCCTCGGTGAACTCCGCGTAGCCGCCGAGCCAGTCGCGCAGCGGGTCCTTCGGTGGCCGCAGGGCGAGCAGGCGCGCCCGGGTGACGCCGAAGACGTCGACGCTCCACAGTAGACGGGCGTGCGCGGCGCCGCATGCCTTGGCGGCGATCGCGCCCGCGTGCGTGAGCGGTTCCCAGATGACGAGGTCGGGTTGCCAGTGCCGGGCGTACTCGACGAGGTCCGCGATGATGGGGAAGTTGTCCAGCTTGTGCCAGCGCACCGCCTGCCGCTCGTACCCGTCCACCAGGCTCGCCGCGTCGAGGTTGGCCGGCTCGGCCACGGCCGCGTCGTACGGCGCCGGCAGCCCGGCGCGCAACTCCTCCTTGTGCCCGGCCACCTGCCACCGGTCGCGGTCCCGCCCGACCGGTACGGCGGTGAGGCCGGCCTGGGTGATGGTGGTGGCGAAGCGGGGTTGGCTGGCGATGCGGACGTCGTGTCCGGCGGTTCGCAGGGCCCAGGCGAGCGGGACCATCGTGTAGAAGATGGTTTTTTCGGGGTTGACGGCGAACAGCACGCGCATGTTTATCGGAGGCCTTCGAGTTGGGGGACGAGCTCGTTGGGCGTGGGTAGGGCGTGGATTTCGTCGCGCAGGTGTGTTGCCCGGTCGCGGAAGGCGGGTTCGGTCAGCAGCCGCGCTACGGCGTCGCGCACGTTGGATCCGGTGGCGCGGCTGGTGTGGATTTCCAGTCCGGCGCCGTGCTGGGCGAGCTTGCGGGCCAGGATCGGCTGATCGAAATGGTAGTGCAGGGCGAGTTGCGGTACCGGGTAGCGTGCGGTGGTGGCGAGGGTGGCGGCGCCGGCGTGGTGGATGACGGCGGTGCAGGTGGGTACCAGGGTGTGCCAGGGCACGTAGGAGACGACCCGGACGTTGTCCGGGATGGTGCCCAGCCGTTGCTGTTCGGATTCGGCGATGGTCACGACGAGTTCGATGTCGAGGTCGGCGAGGGATTCCACGATTTCGGCGAGTGGGACGTTGTAGCCGTTGAAGATTTCGGTGGCGGTCAGTCCCAGCGTCATGGCGACCCGGGGGCGTACGGGTGGTTCGCGCAGCCAGTCGGGTACCGTGGCCGGTCCGCCGTACGGGATGTACTGCATGCGCAGGTACGGCAGCTCCGCCTCGACCTGCAGGCTGCGCGGCAGTTGGTCGATGGTGACCTGCCCGGTCGCCATGTCCTCGGTGAACTCGAACCCGTAGCTGCGCCCGTACCCGGCCAGCCAGTCGGCGAGCGGATCGGTGCGCTCCTGTGCCGGCTGGTGCTCGTTCAGGTTCCGGTACAGCACCCGGACGCCGCCGTACACGTCGGCGCCGAACAGCACCCGGGCGTGCGCGGCGCCGCACGCCTTGGCCGCGATCGGGCCGGCGAAGGTGAGCGCCTCCCAGATGACAAGGTCGGGGCGCCAGCGCCCGGCGAACTCCACCAGCTCCGCGATGATGGGGAAGTTCGCCACCCGGTGCCAGCCCCTGACCGCCTCGGCCATGCCCGGCTTCAGGTACGCCCACGTCGCCTTGGCCGGGTCGTCGAAGGCGTCGTACGGCTTCATGTGCCCGACCCGCATCGCGGCCAGTACGTCCGGCTTGTGCGCGGTGATCCGCCACGGGTCCCGGTCGCTGCCCACCGGTACCGCGGTCAGCCCTGCCTGCGTGACGACATCGGCGAAGCGGGGCTGGCTCGCGACCCGTACCTCGTGGCCGGCGGTGCGCAGCGCCCACGCCAGCGGCACCAGGTACAGGAAGATGGTCTTCTCCGGGTTGACGGCGAACAGCACGCGCATCCCTCGGCCCCTCAGGACGCGGCTTCCCGGGCCGCGGCTTCCCGGGCCACCGCGGCGGCGATGCCGTCCAGCCCGGCCAGCAGCGGTACCCGTGGCGCCCAGCCGGTGGCGCGCTGGAACGCGGACGGGTCGAGGACGAAGTCGAGCAGGTCGGTCGGCATCGAGTGGGCGGCGGGCGGAACCGACACGACGGGTACCGGCGGCTGGCCGGTACGCGCCGCGACGGTCTTCGCGATCATCGTGAACAGGTCGCCGATGCTCGTCGCCTGGCCGGTCCCGACCAGCCAGTACCGGCCGGATACCGTCTCGGCCTGGTCGAGCGCGGCGACGAAGGCGCGCGCCGCGTCGTCGACGCAGAGCAGGTCCCGCCGCACCGTACCGTCGTGCCACATGGTGAGTGGCTCGCCGGCAAAGGCCCGCCGGGTCATCGCGGAGACCACGCCGCGGTCGAGGCTGGCGGGATCCGTACCTTGGCTGTAGAGCGTCGCCAGCCGCAGCGTGGCGCCGCGCAGTAGCCCCTCGGCGGTGGCGTCCCGGACCGCGTGCTCGGCCGCCAGCTTCTGCCGGTCGTACGCGGTGAGCGGCTGGTCGCTCTCGCTGCCGTCGATGCGCGCCGAGGCGGCCCGGCCGGCCTGGGACATCGAGCCGGCGAACAGCACGACCGGGGGGCGTGCCGGGCGCTGCGCCTGGACCGCGTCGACGAGGTCGTGCACCAGCCCGAGGTTGACCCGTTCGGCGACCGCGTCGCCGGCGGCTATCCGCCAGGTGGCCGCGCCGGCGATGTGCGCGACCAGGTGGATGACCGCGTCCGCACCGGCGACCGCGTCCGCTACCGCGCCGGGTGCGGCCAGATCCGTGGCGCGCACCTCCACCTCCGCGCGCGCGTCCGCCGGTACCCGCGCCGCCCGGCGCCCGACCAGCCGCAGCCGTACCGGCCGGCCGGCCAGCTCCCGTACGACTGCCGTACCGAGCAGGCCGGAGGCGCCCAGTACCGCGATGAGTCCCTTGCCAGCCACCGGTTCTCCCTCAGTTGGGCGCGGTGCGCCAGGTCAGTGGCGGCGGGAGTACGCCGTCCATGTTCTTGCTGACGTACTCCTCCCAGCCGTCCCGGGCGATCTCGAAGGTGTGCAGATCCCACGCGCGGCCGCGGAAGTAGAGGTGTTCGGGGAGTACGCACTTGCCCTCGTCCGACGTGTTGACCCCGAACGCGTCGAAGCTCGCCTCGGTGGTCTGCGCGATGACTCTGTCCACATTGAACACTGCGAAGGCGTAGTTGATGGACAGGTGTACCGCCTCCGAGCCGACGCCGAGCTGGGTGCGCTGCGGGTCGAGGTAGATGCCGCACTTGATGTGGCCGGCCGGGTTGAGCCCGTGCAGGGTGGCGAAGCCCAGCCGCTCCTCGTCGGTGCGCCGCCGCACCAGGAACGCGGCGTCGTACTGCATGCCACCGCCGCCCTGCGGGCCGCCCGGGCGGAAGCTCTCGATGCCGGCGCGCAGCCGGGTCTGGAAGAAGCTGGCCTGGTCCGCGGTGGTGGCCGGGTTGAGCACGATACGCCGCGACGCGGTATGTGGAAAGATCAACTCACTCGTGTCCCTTCGTCTGTCCGTGCGGTGCGCATGGTGTCCCAGCTCATCTCGCCGACCGGGGTGGGCAGCTCGGCGATCTGGCGCAGGTCGTCGGCGGACAGCTTCAGCTCGGCCGCGGCGACGTTCTCCTCCAGATGGTGCTGGTGGCGGGTACCGGGGATCGGCACGACGAACTCCGCCTGCGCGAGTACCCAGGCGATCGCCACCTGGGCCGCGGTCGCGTCCAGCCGGGCGCCGATGGTGCGCAGTCCGTTGACGATGGCCCGGTTCAGCCGTAGCGCTTCCGGCGCGAAGCGGGGATCCCGGCTGCGCGAATCGTCCTTGCGCAGCGCGCTGAACGGGAGCTTGCCGGACAGGTACCCGCGGCCGACCGGCGCGAAGGCGAGGAAGCCCACGCCGTGCTTGCGGCACCACGGCAGTAGCTCGTCGCGGCTGCGGGTGGCGAACACGGACAGCTCGTACTGCACCGCCGTGATGGGGAACAGCGCGTGCATGTACTCCAGCTCGTCGAGGGTCGCGTGGGAGATGCCCAGCGCCCGTACCTTGCCCTCGGTCACCAGATCGGCCAGTGCGCCCCAGGTGTCGTCGAGCGGTACCTCCGGATCGATGCGGTGCAACTGGTACAGGTCGACCGCCTCGACCCCGAGCCGGCGCAGCGAACCCTCGCACGCCGCCCGCAGGTACTCCGGCCGGCCGTTGCGGCGCAGCTTGCCGTCGGCCCCGGCGACCAGGCCGCATTTCGTGGCGATGCGCACCTCGTGCCGGTGCGGGCCCAACGCCCGGCCGAGCAGTTCCTCGTTGTCGAACGGCCCGTACACGTCCGCGGTGTCGAAGAGGGTGACGCCGAGGTCGAGGGCCCGGTGGATGACGCGGATCGACTCCGCGTCGTCGCGCTCCCGCGGGCTGTACCCGTGCGACATCGGGCTGCATCCCAGGCCGATCGCGCTGACCGGGAACGCGTCGGTGAGTCTGGTCTCTCGCATGTCCACCTACACATCTGCCAGCGCATCGGCGGGAACGCGGTCGCCCGCCGGGCGCGCGTCGTCGAGGAACTCGGCGATCAGCCAGGGCGTGGTCTCGTTGACGAACGCCACCGCCTGCGCCGCGCCGAGGTCGGGCAGGCGGTAGTGGCGCGCCCCGGCGGCGGTGGCCGCGCGGATCGTCATGAGACCCAGCAGGCGCTGCGGCAGCGACTGGCGCAGTGTCCAGCCGATGACCGCCCTGGGCTGCAGCGCGGTGGTGGTCAGCCGGGACACGCCGCAGCGCAACACGATGTAGTCGCCGGCCAGGGTGTGGCCGAGCGACCGGTACGAGACGAACGCCAGCGCGACCGCCACGGGGAACAGCCCGACCGGAATCCACCACAGCCACGCCGCCACCGCGTTGGTCGCGTTCAGCCAGGCCAGGAAGGCGGCGGCGATTCCCGGTATGCACACCGCGCGCAGCAGCCGCCGGTACAGCGCGCCGCGCGGGTGGCGGCGCAGCGGTGCCGTAAGCGGGCGGATCTCGCCCGGCAGGACCATGGCCGCCACCCGTCGGGCTTCGCTGATCGAGCAGCGGGGCAGAATCGTACTGCCTGCCTCGCCGCGCAGCGAGACGGTGGACAGGCCGGTCGAGATGATGAGCGTCTCGGTCAGGCCCATCCAGCGCCAGAACAGCGGCTGGCTCAGGTGGATGCCGCGCAGCCGGTGGTCCTGCCGGTACACCTCGCGCTTCTGCAGAAGCCCGTGCCGGGTGAGTAGCGCGGTGCCCGTCGCGGTCTGGGTGCGTACCAGCTCGAAGCCCCATTGCTCCTTGATGAAGCCGGCGATGAGGCCGCCGACGCCGAGCACGAAGGTGCCGGCCAGGGCCACGACGATGGACCAGCCGGTACCGAGCGCGTGCCAGTCGACCACGCGCCGCACCACGTCGGCGAGGTCGATGTTGACCAGGTGCAGCATCCAGTACGAGCTCCACAGCAGCAGCGCCGCCATGAGGTACGCCCAGATGTTGATGGCGTTGTACCAGAGCCAGGACCACCGGAACCGGGCGATCACGGTCTCCTGCCGTACCGGCTTGACCGCCGCCTGCTCGTCGACGACCTCGTCGGCGTCGGTGGGCTCGCCGCGCAGCAGCTCGTGCCGCAGCCGCTCGGCGGCGGCCTTGGTGACCGCGTCGAGCTTGAACGGGGGAGCGGACGAGCCCGATCCAATGTGGACGACCTGCAGGGCGGCGATCCGGTGGCGCAGCTTCGCCGTGGTGTCGACGCTGCGGATGCGGTCCCGGGGCACCGAGCGGTACCGGTGGACCAGCGCACCCCGGCGCTGCTCCACCCGGTCCGCGGTGACCCGGTACCGGGTGCGCATCCAGCGGAGCAGGTTCTTCACCGAGCCGGCCACCCCGATGACGGTGGCGACCACCGCCGACCACGCGTCGGTACCGAGGTGGAACACGACGATGGTGAGGAAGCTGGGTACCAGCGACAGTACGAAGACCCCCGCGTTGACCCAGACCACCCGGACGTCCAGGCGCCGCCAGGGAACCTCGGCCTCCGCCAGGCAGACCTCCGCCTCGGTCATGTCGCGTCGCCCGGTGTTTCCTGGGTGATTTCGGTGAGCCGCCGCGCCGCCTGCGCGGCGACCTCCGAGTCGAGCCCGTTGATGCTGATCCCACCCTCCCGCGACGCCGTCGTCACCCGGAGCGTGGAGAGCTTGAGCATCCGCTGGAGCGGGCCGGTCACCGCGTCGATGCTCTGGATGCGCGAGACGGGCGTCATCCGCAGTTCCCGGTCGACCCAGCCCTTGAGGTAATAGACCGCTTGGTCGGTGTATTCCCATCGATGCACCAGATACCGCCACGTCGGCATGAGCGACACATTCACCGCCGCCAGTACGGCCGTGATTGTGAGCAATGGTCCTACCCACGCCCGGGTGGACGGGGCGAAAGCGTACGCGAGGCTCAACCCACCGACGATCAGCGCGGTTTCGATCAGCGCGTGAAGTGTCCATAAGAGAATCACTCGCCGTTCGACCCGGTGCCGGGGTGGGCGCAGTACGAGCGGCGCTCCGGTCATTGCGCCATGGTGCATCATCGCCTCCGTGCACACAATGTGAGTCGGCTAGTTGGCGATTTCGGGGACGCTCTGATCGGCCGTGAGCGCCGATGTCGCGGCGTGGTCGAGAATGCCGACGATCCATGCGAGCAGGTCTTGTTCGGCCCGTTCGGCCGCCTCCTGCCACCGCTGCTTCTGGTCGGCGACGAGGTTCATCTGCAGATGGATGACCTCGTTGGTGCGGCGCCCGCCGTTGCGCCGTCCCTGGACCTGACGGCGCAGCTCGTTCCGTGACCAGTCCTGGTCCTCCGCGCGCGCCAGCCAGGCGTCCTGCTCCTCCGCGGACAAGCCGGCGACCTCGGCATGGTGCTGGAAACTGAGCTTCTCGCGGCGCCGGTTCGGCGGAAAGCGGCGCGCCACCCACGCGTAGTTGCGCAATGTCTGGTAATCGAGCGAAGTCTCCGCGATGGCGTGCCGGTACCGGTCGGGATATGATTCCTGGCCATAAATGAGCCAGTCGCCGAGCCACCAACCGGACGAGTCGGCGATGACGAATATCTGGCGACCGAGGTTGCGCCAGGCGTTGATCGGCATTCCGTTCGGAATGGAGAGGCTGGTTCTCTTGGTTATCGCTTTTCCGTCAACGGCAAGCCGGCCGCCTGCGGTCGTCCTCGCGGGGGTGCCTTGCGTATGGGCCTGGGGCGCCACAATTCCGCCTTCCCTGGGGAGTCGTCCGGTTGCCTACCCGGGGAATACCATGTCGGACCAGCCCCAACAGTCGCTATACATGGTCTAAACGATGTCCATCTGTCTCGCCGGCGGGACGGCCCCCTTCCGTCGCGAGGTGTTGCGCATAGGCGAAGACAAGGGGATTGAGCCGGAACGTGTCTCGCGCGGGCTCCCGCGCGAGGTTCGCGTCGATCAGCGCGTCCATGTTGCGCCGGGCGCAGAACGTGCCGATGTTGCCGAGGCCGGCCGCGGTGACCAGATCGACGTCGGGGCCGGTGTGCCGGCCGAGAGCCGTGAACATCTGTGCGGCCTCGGGCGTCAGGTGGCGGTACGACCACTCGAAGACGGTGCGCAGCGAGGAGTGGTGGTCGCCAGGGACCTCCAAGCGGTCCAGCACGTCCCGACCGGTCAGGTCGGCGATCACGCCGTCGGCCGAGGGGGCCGTGGCGATCCGGGTCGCCGCGATGCGCAGCGCCAGCGGAAGGTTGCCACAGGCCGCGACGAGCTTGCGGATCGTGGGGTACTCGCGCGGGCCGAACGCCCGGCCCACCACCCGGCGGACCAGGTTGAGCGCGTCCTCCTCGCGCAGCACATCCAGGGTGATCCGGCGGGCACCGTCGCGTACGGACAGTCCGGTCATGTTGTGCCGGCTGGTGACGATGACCATACAGGACGGATTGGCGGGCAGCAGCGGTCGTACCTGTTCGACGCAGATGGCGTTGTCGAGCAGGATGAGCAGCCGGCGCCCGGCGGCGAGGCTGCGGTACTGGGCGCGCTGCCGTTCGAGGTCTCCGGCTCCGGTCGCGGGGCCGTCCAGCGCCGCGATGAGATGGCCGAGCGCGTCCGACGGCGGCATGGGTCGCTCGACGTTGGCGAACCCCTGGAGGTCGACGTATAACTGCCCGTCCGGGAAGCGGCGGGACAGCGCGTGCGCGAAGTGCACGGCGAGCGCGGACTTCCCGACCCCGGGACCGCCGGTCAACAGGACCACCGCGGACTCGCCCGCGCCCTCCGCGCATGTCACCACGTCGTGCATCTGGCGCAGCTCGGCGGCGCGGCCGGTGAACCCCGGTACGTCGCGGGCGAGCTGCGCGATCGGTACGGTGCGGGGTGGGGTAGCCGTCTCGACGGGTTCGTACGCCGGGGCCGGCGTCGGGCGGTGCGAGTGCCGGCCGCGCAGGATCTGTTCGTAGTACCACTGGAGCTGCTCGCCCGGCTCCACGCCGAACTCCTCGGCCAGCGTGCCGCGCAGGTCGTGGTACTCGGCCAGCGCGTCGGCCTGGCGGCCCAGTCCGGTGTAGCAGAGCATCAGCAGGTACCGCAGCCGCTCCCGTAACGGGTGCCGGCGGACCAGGCTGAACAGTTCGCCGACCACCTTGGAGTAGTGCTCCAGTTCGACGAGCATCTCGGCGCGGTCTTCCATGGCGGTCAGGCGTAACTCGGTCAGCCGGTTGCGTTCGGCGTCCACGAACGGGCCGACCGCGCCGCCGTACGCGGTGCCCCGCCACAGCGCCAGGCCGGAGTCCAACTCGCCTACGGCGCTGTGCAGGGCGTTGGTATGGCTGAGCTGGCGGGCCTTTTCCAGGTGTGACTCGAACTGCTGGATGTCGATGCGCTCGGGGGATAGGCGCAGCATGTAGCCGGAGCCGTGGGAGACGAGCAAGTCGGACGGGCCGCGGTGCGGGCGCGAGGGTTCCAGCGCGTGCCGCAGCCGGGCGATGTACGTGTAGATGCTGTTGACGGCCGTAGTCGGCGCATCGACGCCCCACACCGCGTCGACGAGCTCGTCGCGGTCCACAACCCGGTTCGCGTGGCTGGCCAGGCTCGCGAACAGGGCCCGCTGACGGGGCGGGCCGAGATCGATGTCCCGACCCCCACTGGACACCGTCATCGGACCCAGCAGATTCGCGCCCTCCGATTGCCCTATCAACACTATTCCCCGTTCGTGTTGAGTGATGCCCCCTAGGGTATCAGCATGCCGCCGGAAACTGTGGGTCACAATAGTCCACAGGGGCGAGAGCATTTCCACCCTAATAATGAATTTGGACGGCGTTCGCCCTCCAGTAATCCTATGCGGCTTAGTACAATTCCTTAGCGACAGTGCTAAATCCGTGTTAGCGCAATTACTGTTCGTGTATAGCATGAAGAACATTCATACGAGCCGCCCGCCATGCCGGCCACAGTGCGGCCAGGACGCCGATGGCAATCGCGGCCACGAGGTACAGGCCGAGCCGGGCGACCGGAATACTAAGCACGTTAGGAACCTGCGTTGACATCGCCTTTTGCAGTGCCCAACCGAGCGCGATGCCGAGCGCCAGACCGAGCGCCGCACCGAACAGTGCGATAATTACCGACTCGTACCGGATCATCGATCTGACCTGGCCCCGGCTCATACCCACCGCCCGGAGTAGGCCAATCTCCCTCGTGCGTTCGATCACCGACAGGCCCAGCGTGTTCACGATGCCCAGCGCGGCGATCACGATCGACAGGGCGAGCAGGCCCATGATCACATTGAGTGCCTGGTTGACGTTCTTGCGGGCATCGTCCTTGGCGTCCTGCCGGTCCTTGAGCTGGATGTTGGGATATGCGCTCAGCGCCGCCCGTACCCGATCGCGGATCGCCGCCTGGCCGGCGTCGTCGAGATCGACGTACGCCTTCTGGATCAGCGCCTCGCTGGTGTGCGGCAAATAGCTGGTGGGACTCAAAATATAAGGTCTGTTCACAGTTTCGCTGTCGGCGAATATGCCGGCGACGCGCAGGGTCACGGTCGTGCGGTCCGGGTACTGGCCGGCGAGCGTGGTGCCGACCCGCCAACCGAGCTGCGCCGCCGCGGTGTGCTGGACGAGCAGGTCGCCCGGGCCGAGGGCGGCGCTACCGCTCTCCACCGCGAGCCGGGCCGGGGTGACCAGCGCCTGCGGATCGGCGACGATGACCGAGGACTCCTTGGTACCGATGCGCACCGTGCCGTACCGCACGGGCGCGACGCTGCGCACCCCGGGTACGGCCGCCACCTTGTCCACGGCCTCCTGGCTGAAGCCGCTGAGCCCCTTCGGCTCCATCGAGTAGTCGGCGCCGAACTCCTTGTCCAGCTTCCGGTCGGTGGAGGCGCTCAGCGAGGCGGCCACCACGGTCGCGAGCGAGACCAGCGCCAGCCCGACCATCAGCGCCGAGGCGGTCGCCGCGGAGCGGCGCGGGTTGCGCCGCGCGTTCTCCCGGCTCAGCCGGCCGGTGGTCCCGGCGATCAGGACGACCGGGCTG
The DNA here is from genome assembly GCA_051986465.1 of Rugosimonospora sp. Classification (GTDB taxonomy): domain Bacteria; phylum Actinomycetota; class Actinomycetes; order Mycobacteriales; family Micromonosporaceae; genus DATEJJ01. Next base: position 14,233 of record JBPYFB010000445.1, on the reverse strand, counting down.
GCCAGCACCCTGATGAACGGCCGGCTGAGCACCGGGCTGAGCAGGGTGACCGCGATGAACAGCAGGATGCCGCCGAAGCCGACCAGCGTGGTGGCGCTCTCGCCCGGCTTCGACAGGCCGCCCGCGAGGGACAGCGCCGCGAACGCCGCGAGGACGGTACCGAGAATCAGGCGCAGCGTCAGCGACCGGCTGGGCAACGCGACGTCGTCGCGCAGCGCGGCCACCGGCGGGATCTTCGCCGCGCGCCGGGCCGGCAGGTACGCGGCCAGCATCGTGACCAGAACCCCGATCCCGTACGCCCAGATGGCGGTGGCCGGCCGGATCACCGGTACGCCCATCCGCAATGCCACGCCGAACTGCTGGAAGAGCAGCCGTAACGTGTACGCCACGCCGACGCCGGCGAGCAGCCCGAGCGTGGAGCCGATCACCCCGATGCCGATCGCCTCGCCGATGACCGCCCGGGTCACCTGGCCGCGGCTCGCCCCGACCGCGCGCAGCAGGGCCAGCTCGCGGGTGCGCTGGGCGAGCAGCATCGTGAAGGTGTTGAAGATGATGAAGGAGCCGACGAGTACCGAGATCGCGGCGAACGCGAGCAGGAAGCGGCCGAGCACGTCGAAGACGTTCTGGATCCGGCTCTTCGCCTCGGCCGCCAGATCCGCCCCGGTCAGCACCTCGTAGTCGGCCGGCAGGGCCCGGTTGATCTCGGTGATGAGCTGCTGCTGGGTCGTCCCGGTCCGGGGTCGCGCCCAGATCGCCGAGTACTGGTCCGAGCCGGTGAGCAACTGCTGCGCCACGTCCGGCGCGAAGCTGACGAGCGTGAGGACGCCCTGCAGGTTCTCCTGGCCGAGCGAGAAGATGCCGACCACCCGCATCGTCCGCGACCCGTGCTGGGCCACGATGTCCACGGTGTCGCCGACCTTGATCCCGCCCTCGGTGGCGGTACGCTCCTCGACCGCCACGTCGTCGGCGCCGGACGGGGTATGGCCGGAGACGACATTCATCGAGCTGGTCGAGTCGGAGCGCGTGTTGTACGCCCGGCCCAGGTGCGCCGCGGAGCCGCCGCCGACCGCCTCGCCGTCCGGCTTGACGATCGCGGCGTACCCCTCGGTCACGCCGAGGAACGACTGCGCATCCGGTACCTGCTGGGTCAGCGTGCTGAGCAGCGACCGCGGTACCAGGCGCGGCGGAGCATCGTCGCTGGTGAATGTCTGCTTGGGCCGGATCGTGACGGTCAGGTCGGCGTTGCGGGCCATGTCGCTGAACAGCTTGTCGAAGCCCCGCTCCGCGGTATCCCGGAAGATCATGGTGCCGGTGATGAAGGCGACCGCGAGGGTCACCGCCAGGGTGGTGAAGACGAACCGGAGCCGGTGTGCGGCCAGGTTGCGCATGGTCAGCTTCGCGATCATCGGGCCGTCTCCCCGTCCTCGCCGCCGGCCATGGACAGCGCGGCAGCCGGTTCGCCCTCGCCCTCCCGGATCGCGTCGAGCGTCTTGAGCCGCTCCAGTACCTTCGCCGCGGTCGGCTCCCGCATCCGGTCCACCAGGCGCCCGTCGGACAGGAACAGCACGTTGTCGGTGTGCCCGGCGGCCACCGGGTCGTGCGTCACCATGACCACCGTCTGCCCGGTGAGCTGAACCGACTCGCGAAGGAAGCCGAGCACCTCGGCGCTGGCCCGGGAGTCGAGGTTGCCGGTGGGCTCGTCCGCGAAGATCACGTCCGGCTTGCCGGCCAGCGCCCGCGCGCACGCGACCCGCTGCTGCTGCCCGCCGGAGAGCTGGTTCGGCCGGTGGCCCAGCCGGTCGCGCAGGCGCACCGTGTCGATGACCGCCTCCAGCCACTCGGGGTCCGGCTTGCGCCCGGCGATACCCATCGGCAACGTGATGTTCTCCAGCGCGGTCAGCGTCGGTACCAGATTGAACGACTGGAAAATGAAGCCGATCCGGTCCCGGCGCAGCCGGGTGAGCTGCTTGTCGCGCAGGCGGGTCAGATCCTGGTCGCCGATGAACACCCGGCCGGAATCGACCGTGTCGAGGCCGGCAAGGCAATGCATGAGCGTGGACTTGCCGGAGCCGGACGGGCCCATGATTCCGGTGAACTGACCGCGCGGGATGGTCAGGGTGACGTTGTCCAGCGCGGTCACCGCGGCGCCACCGGTGCCGTAGACCTTGCAGACCGCCTCGGTACGGGCCGCCCAGTTCTCGCGTATTTCATCGGCGCGGCCGTCCGCTGCCTTCGACATTGATTGCTCCCCAGTCTCAATGGCTGCCCAAATCCCCGGTGACAATGGGAATTGCTCCTGGCGACAAACTCCCGGAATTGTGGCACGGGTAGCCAGGGCAAAGCCACGGCGCACCATGGCAATTCGCGTGTTACAGTCCTAGGTCGATGCGGAAATAGCCGGAAGTCGACCGTGAACGGGCTGCTCCGCGGCCTTCGGACACTGTTGACGGGGTCGCCGCGCACCTACCGTTGTGGGTGAGGTCCATAGCGAGGACGGGAATCGGAGCGCGAGGACGATGGTCGGCGATCAGCCTGTACACAAGGACGTGGAGAACCGGACCGTGCTGGCGTATCCGCTCGCCGACCGCGCGGTGATCGTAGGCGGTATAACAGCCGTCGCGGTGGTGATCGGGTACCTGCTTCCGGTGCTCGCCCGGTGGGCGTTGCACACGTCGCCGGGCCTGCCGTTGCGCCCGGTCTTCAAGGTCGTCGGCGGGGTGGACCGGCCGTGGGAGATCGCGGTGAACCTGCTGATCTGGCTGCTGCTCGGGCTGGGTATCGCCCGCTCGGCGCTGCGCGGGTCGGTCCGGCTGGCGATCACCGATACCGAGATCCAGCTCGACAAGGCGGACGAGTCGCGCACCATCGCCCGGGACACCGTTGCCGCGGCGTTCCGCAACGGCAAGAATCTCGTCGTGTTGGACCACGAGTCGCGCCCGCTCGTCGACGACCAGCACCAGGCGTCGCCCACCGCGATCGCGGCCGCCTTCCAGGCGCACGGGTACCCGTGGCTCGCAGCCGATCCGTACGCCGACCTGTACCGCCGCTGGGAACCGGAGACACCGGAGCTGCCGTCCGAGGTGAACGCGGTACTCGCGGCCCGGGCGATCGCGCTGAAGAAGCGCGCCGGCAAGGAGGCGGCCGATCTGCGCGACGCGGCGGGCAAACTTGGCTTCGTGGTACGCGATGAAGGGTCACGCCAGTTCTGGCGGCCGATCGTCCGGTCATGAGAAGCCGGTCATGAAGAAGCGGGCCCGGCACCTCGCCATCGACCTCGTCGCCATCGCGGTCGCCGCGCTGGTGGCGCTCGTCACCGCGGGCGAGGTCGAGCAGAGCGGCCGGGTCACCGGGCGCGCCCTGTTCTGGGCGTTGGTCCTCGCCGGGATCGGCTGCGTCGCCCTGTTGTGGCGGCGCTCGCACCCGATCGGCGTGGCGGTACTGGTGGCCGCGATCTCCGCGGTCACCGAGCTGGTCGGCGGAGCGGCGCTCATCGCGGTCTACACCGTCGCCGCCAACCGGGGTCGCCAGGTGACGATCACGATGGCGGCGCTGTACCTGCTCATCTCCGTGCCGTACTCGATAATCCGTCCCGATCCGGAGCTCGGCGTGGTCGGCGTCAACGCGGTCAACGTGGCGCTGCTCGCGGTCACCGTCATGCTCGGCACCGCAGTGCGGGCCCGGCGCGAACTGGTCGCGTCGCTGCGGGAGCGGGCCGCCCGCGCCGAGGCGGAGGCCGGGCTGCGCGCCGAGCGGCAGCGGTCGCTGGAGCGCGAGCGGATCGCCCGCGAAATGCACGACATGCTCGCCCACCGGATCTCACTGGTCAGCCTGCACGCCGGTGCGCTGGAGATCCGGCCGGACCTCTCCGCCGAGGAGGTCGCCCGGGCCGCCGGCACCATCCGGGCCAGCGCGCACCAGGCCCTGGAGGAGCTGCGGGAAATTCTGGGAGTGCTGAACCCACACCCCGACGGCGGGAGCCTGCGCCCCCAACCGGCACTGGCCGACCTGGCCGAGCTCATCGAGGAAAGCAAATCAACGGGTACGCCGTTAGACGTCGACGACCGGCTGGACGGCAAGCAGGCGCCGCCGTCGGTCAGCCGCACCGCGTACCGGCTCGTGCAGGAAGGGCTCACCAACGCCCGCAAGCACGCCCCCGGCGAGCAGGTCCACCTGCTCCTCGAGCGCACCGGCGCGGGCGAGTTGCACGTCTGGCTGCACAACCGGCTGGCCACCACGCCGGGCCCGGCGATACCCGGCGCCCGCTCCGGACTCGTCGGGCTCGTCGAGCGGGTCAGCCTCGCCGGCGGCCGGGTCGACCACGGTGCCCGGCGCGGCGCGGGCGGCGAGGTCTCCTTCCATCTGGAAGCCTGGCTGCCGTGGCCGACGTGATCCGCGTCCTCATCGCCGACGACGACCCGCTCGTGCGGGTCGGGCTGTCCCTGGTGCTCGGTGCCGGGGAGGACATCGAGGTGGTGGGGGAGGCCGGGGACGGCGCCGAGGCGCTGGAGGCGATCCGCGAGCTGCACCCGGATGTGGTGCTCATGGACATCCGGATGGCCCGCATGGACGGGCTCACCGCGACCGAGGCGCTGCGCCAGGCCGGCGACGGCCCGGCCGTCGTCATCCTCACCACGTTCGACACGAACGAGCACGTGCTGCGCGCGCTGCGCGCCGGTGCCAACGGCTTCCTGCTCAAGGACACGCCGCCGCTGGACATCCTGCAGGCCGTACGCCGGGTCGCCGCGGGCGAGTCGATCCTGTCGCCTGCCGTCATCGCCCGGCTGATCGATCACGTGGTGCGCGGGGAGGACCGGGACGATCGGTCCACCCGTGCCGCCCGCGCCCGCGCCGCGCTCGACCGCCTCGGCGACCGGGAACGGGAGGTCGCCGTGGCGATCGGCGCGGGCAGGTCGAACGCCGAGATCAGCGCCGAGCTGTTCATGAGCCTGGCCACGGTCAAGGCGTACGCGTCGCGGGTGATGGCGAAGCTGGAGTGCACCAACCGGGTCCAGGTCGCGATCGTGGTACACGAGGCGGGCGGCTGAACCACCGCGCGCCCCTCTCGTTGCGGTCTATTCGTCGCCCTGCGAGTCCTCGCGGTCCCCGGTGAGGCCGAAGAACGCGACGGCGAACTGGGCGTAGTCGGGGTAGTCGAAGCCCAAGGTGTGTGCTGCCCCCTCGACGCTGTACGCGTCGACGGCCAGCCGGCCCGACCGGTCAATGTAGACAGTGTGCGTCCAGGTCGGCTGCGGGTGGTCGACGTAGGCCAGCCGGGCGTGCAGGACGTCGGTCCACTGCTTGATCTCTTCCCCGAAGTTCGGGTAGAAGAGGGTCGTATCGGCGGTACCGTGCCACAGTTGCATCCTGGGCCGCGGCCCGCGGTAGCCCGGGTCAGCGCCACGCGCGAGGTCGCCCCACTCCTGCGGGGTCTTGATGACGTTCCCGTTGGCGCATGCCGAGTTCCACATCGAGCCGTCGGTCGTGGCGAAGCAGCCGAACGGCACACCTGACATGGCCGATCCCGCCCGGAACACGTCGGGGTAGTCGCCCAGCAGGACATTGGTCATCATGGCGCCGGAGGACAGGCCGGTCACGAAGACCCTGCCCGCGTCGGCGTGCCGCTGGCGTACGGCGTAGCGGACCATCGACACGATGCCGACCGGGTCGCTGTTTCCGTTGTGCGTCAACGCGCCCGGCGAGGATACGTCGAAGCAGTGGCCATCGCGGGGGGCGGACGGGTACACCGCGAGGAAGCCGTACCGGTCGGCGAGCGAGGCGAACTCGGTCGCGCCGAACATCGCGGGGCCGGAGCCGGTGCAGTAGTGGATCACCACCACGACGGCGGGGTGCGGGCGTACGTGCTGCGGCACGTACAGGTACATCTGCAGCCCGGTCGGGTTGGGGCCGAAGTCGGTCACCTCCGTCAGGGTGGAGGTGGGTGGGGGAAGAGCGACGGGAGCCGTGCTCTGCGCCGGCGGTGCGGCGTGTGCGGGCGCGACGCTCGCGAGCAGTGTCAGCGGCAGCGCGGCGAGGCCGAGGGCGGCGAGGTGACGTAGCCGGCGACCGCGCCCGGCTGAGGGCATGGATCGGTGGAGCACGCCGGACTCCTTCCTGGCGGCTTCTGAAAGGTTTCTGCGACTTTACGGAACGAACCAACACTATGACCGTCGATGCGTTCGGTCAACGCCGGCGGGTGTCCGCGGTGCCGGGCACGTCACGATACGCAGGTCACGAAAAGCAGAGGCAGAACTCGTTGCCCTCGGGGTCCTGCCAGACCTGCCAGAGGTTCTCCCGCATCTCGCCAACGGGCGTGGCGCCGAGCCGGGCGGCGAGAGCGATCGCGGCGGCGAAGTCGTCGGGTACCAGATCGAGGTGTACGCGGTTCTTCGCGGTCTTCGGTTCCGGTACCCGTTGAATCGCCAGGTGCGGGCCGAGGCTGATCCAGTCGGCCTCGCGCCGGGTGATTTCCAGGCCCAGCAACCGGCTCCAGAACTCGGCGAGCCGGTCGAGTTCGGTCGCGTCGATGACGACGCCGTGGATGCGTACGCCCATTCGTCAGCGCTGTGCCAACCGCTGGGTCAGCCGCGACCGGCACGCCGGCCACTCGGCCGCGAGGATCGAGAACATCGCGGAGTCCCGCAGGCGGCCATCCTCGCCCGGCGCCCAGGATCGCGACCAATTGCGCAGTACGCCTTCGAAGTGTCCGCCGACGCTCTCGATCGCGGCGCGGGAGCGCAGGTTGCGGGCATCGGTCTTCAGGTCGACGCGGGCCACGCCCCAGTTGTCAAAGGCGTTGCCGAACAGCAGTAGCTTGGCCTCGCTGTTGATGCCGGTGCCCTGGGCCGACGCGGCCAGCCAGGTGAAGCCGACCTCGACGGCGTACAGGCCCGTGCGACCGGGCCACGGCCACGGCCGGGGATCCCAGTAGGCGGTGGCCCCGACCGCCCGGCCCGACGCCGTGCAGACCTGTGCGTACGGCAGCATCGTGCCGGCCGCCGCGCGGGCGAGCTGAGCGTCGATGTATTCGCCGACCTCGGCGGCGGTCGGTACCCACGTGAAGTCGTACGCGCTGCGGTCCTCCATCACGGCTACGGCCAAATCCGCCGCGTGCCGGTGGTCCAGCGGCTCGAGGCGTACCAGGTCGCCCGCGAATACCGGCGCATGCGTGAAATCGAGAAGGCGTGGCGTGGACACCGAATCCTCCATTCGCGGCTTGCCGGGCACACCGCGTGCCGGCCGGGTCATCACCCGGGGCACCCCACCCGCGCAACGGAGGGTTGCCGGCCAGCAAGCCGGGGCTTCGCGCTGGCACTCGTAACCTGCGGACACGGTAGCACGGCCGATCTATGCGTTCGGCCGGCCCGTATGCTCGGGGTCGTGCCTTCGTCTTTCTCCCCGGGCGGTGCGGTCTCGCCAGAGCGCGCAGCCGAAGCCGAGCGCATCATCGAGCGCGTCACCCGGTGGGCCGCACGCCGTCCGGAGGTGGTCGGCCTGTTGCTGGCCGGCTCGTACGCGCGCGGTGCCGCCCGGCCCGACTCGGACCTCGACTTCGTCCTGCTCACCAGCGACGAGACCGGATACGCCGATGATGCCTGGGCCCACGAACTCGCCCACGAACTCACTCTCGGTGCCCTGACCCGAGTCCAGTCCTGGGGCGCGGTCACCGAACGGCGTTTCACCACCGGCTCCGGCCTCGACGTCGAAATCAACGTCGGCTCGCCCGGCTGGGCCACTACCGACCCGGTCGACCCCGGTACCCGTCGCGTGGTGAGCGATGGCGCTCGCCTGCTGCATGACCCGGCCGGCGTACTCGCCGCCCTGCGGGACACCGTGTGTCGATAGTGGACAGTCGCTTGCCCCGCGGTCAGGCGACGCCGTACGCGACCGGGTGGCCGGCGTGCATCCAGGCGCTGGTACCGCCGGCGACCGAGTATGCCTCGTACCCGGCCCGGGTGAGCAGGTCGGCGGCGGACTTGCTGCGGTTGCCCGAGGCGCAGATCACGTAGATCGGCTCGCTGCGGGGCAGGACGGTACGCGCCCGGTCCAGGCGGGCCAGGGGGAGCAGCCGGGCACCGGGTACGTGTCCGGCGATGTACTCGTGCGGCTCCCGCACGTCTATGACAACGGCACCGCTGGCGTGGGCGGCCGCGAATGCCGGGAGGTTCACTTCTCGCATGCGCCCGAATGTACGTACATTAGGACGGCAACGACAACCGCCGGGCAGGCACTTTGGGTGGCAGTGGGGCGATCCTGCCTGTACCGGCCCTGGTGTCCCGGTGCCCTACGCGGTAGGGCTGTCGCGTCGCGGGAGGCGCACGCTGATGTCCAGCCCACCGGTGGGTACGGCGGTCGCGTCGACGCTGCCGCCATGCACCGCGGCGATCGACGAGACCAGGGTGAGGCCGAGCCCGAAGCCGTCGTGGCGGGTCCGGTCGTTGAGCCGGGTGAAGGGCAGAAACAGGCGCTGCACCATATCGACGGGGATCACCGCGCCGGTGTTGACCACCCGCAGGATGGATGAGCCGTCGCGGGTGCTGGTCGAGATTTCGATGCGGCCGCCGGAGACGTTGTAGCGCTGGGCGTTGTCGAGCAGGTTGTCGATGAGCCGTTCGAGCAGTACCGCGTCGCCGGTCACCGGGGCCTGGCCGAGCGTGGCCGTCGTCGTGATGCCATCGTCGGCGGTACGCCCTTCGAGTGCGTCCTCGGCGACGGCGGCCAGGTCCAGCGGGTCGGCGAGTACCCGGGCCTGGTCGTTGCGCGCGAGTATCAGCAGCGCCTCGATCAGCCGCTCGGTGTGCTCGACAGCCTGGCGTACCTCGACGGTCATCGATACCAATTCCTCGCGAGTCGGCTGCGGCTTGGCGAGGACGACGTCCATCGCGGTGCGCATGAGGGTCAGCGGCGTGCGCAACTCGTGGCTCGCGTTGGCGATGAACTGCCGCTGGCTGGTGAAGGCGCGGTCGAGTCGCGCGAGCATGCTGTCGAAGGTGTCGGCGAGCTCCCGCAGTTCGTCGCGCGGGCCCTGCAGTGCGATGCGGTGCGACAGGTTCTGCTCGCTCGCCGCGCGGGCCGCCACGGTGAGCCGGTGCACCGGCCGCAGGATACGGCCGGAGACCAGCCAGCCCGCGCCCGCCGCGAGCAGAGTGGCGCCGGCCAGGCCGAGCAGCGAGTAGGTCAGCAGGTGGGTGAGGGTGGCGCCGCGCTGTGCCGAGGCGCCCGCCTCGACGACCTTGGCGTACAGCGCGGCGCACTTGCTCAGGGCGTCGTGGTCGCGCTCCCCGCCGACGACGCACTTCCCGAGCGAATCCTGCAGGTCCGGTGGGATGGTGGTCGGCGCCGGACTGTGCAAGGAGTGCGCGACCAGCACGTAGGTGATCGACACCAGCGCGGTCCCGCCGAGCATGAACAGCAACGTGTACAGCAGCGTCAGCCGCGACCGGGCGCTGAGGTGCCTTCTCACAGCCGGTAGCCGACGCCGACGACGGTCTGGATCAGCGGCGGGTCGCCGAGCTTGCGCCGCAACCGCCCGACGGTTACCGCGACCGTGTTGCTGAACGGGTCGGCGTGCGCGTCCCATACGTGTTCCAGCAACTCCTCGGCGCTGACCACGGCGCCATCCCCGTCGGCCAGGCACTCCAGCACGCCGAACTCCTTGCGGGTCAGGGCCAGCGGGATGCCGGCGCGGCTGGCCCGGTGCCGCGCGCGATCGATGACGAGGTCGTCGCGCTGCACGACCGCGGGCGAACCGGGTCCGCGCCGGGCCAGGGCGCGGATGCGCAGAACGAGCTCGGGAAAGGCGAACGGCTTGCCGAGGTAGTCGTCCGCGCCCAGCTCAAGCCCGTCGATCCGGTCCTCGACGTCGCTGGCCGCGGTGAGCATCAGGATGCGGCTGGGCGAGCCGTCGCGTACCAGCCGGCGGCAGACCCGGTCGCCGTGCACGGTCGGCAGGTCGCGGTCGAGCACGATGACGTCGTAGTTGGTGCTGATGGTGCGGTACAGGGCCGCCGCGCCGTCGTAGACCACGTCGACGGCGAACCCCGCATCGCGCAGACCCTCACCGATCCGGTTGGCCAATGCGACGTGGTCTTCCACAACGAGCACCCGCACGTACCCATCCTGCATCAGCCCGGATGACATCCGGCTAACAATCACCGTTCGGCTCGTGTCACCGGCCACCCGCTAAACCGAATGCACGTGACTGGAAGGCATGAGGTGAAGCCATGAAACGTGTTGCGATACCCGCCGTCATCGCCGTCGCCGTCCTGACCTTCGCGCCGGCGGCCTGCGGCAGCGGTACCGGCGGGGCACCGGATGCGCGCGCAGCGACGGGCTCCCCGTCGGCGGTCGCCTACTCGGCCTGCATGCGCGCGCACGGGGTACCGAACTTCCCCGACCCCAATGCCAGCAACGGTGGCGCGATCCTGAAGGCCGACCCGCAGCAACTCGGGGTGAGCAGCACCCAATTCGAGACCGCCCGTACGGCATGCGTGCGGCTGATCCCGGACAGCGGTACGACCGCCGAGCAGCAACAGGAAACCCAGTGCGCCATGACCGGCGTCTGCGCACCGGCGACCGTACAGACATGGCTCAGCGGCCTGCGGACATTGGCCCAGTGCCTGCGTACCCACGGCGAGCCGAACTGGCCAGACCCCGTCATCGACTCGCGGGGGCTCCCGCACTTCAACTACGGCCAGGCCGGCATCGACCACCATTCGTCGCAGGTCCTCACCAAGGTCGATGAATGCAGCCGCCTGACGGGATTCGCCGGACTCCCACTTCCGTAGCCGGTACCGCACCGAGAACCGAGGAGCGCACGATGACCGACAGTACGATGACCGACAGTACGCCAACCGTGGGAACCACGATCGCCACGACCGTCCTGGCCTTCCTAACCTTCCTAGCCCTCCTGGCCTTCCTGGCGGCATGCGGCTCCCCGGGTGCGGCAGGATCGTCGGGCTCTCCATCGGCGGTCGCATACTCAGCCTGTATGCGCTCGCACGGCGTACCCGCCTTCCCCGATCCCGACAGCGGGGGAGAAGTACCGAAGGGCGACGCCCAACACTTCGGGGTCAGTACCGCCCGGTTGCAGGCGGCCCAGCGAGCCTGCCAGCCGCTGCTTCCGGCCGGCGGATCGCTCGATCAGCGAACCGAGGAGTGCATGTCGAGCGGCAACTGTCCACCGGCCCTGGTGCAGGAGCTCCTGACCGTGGAGCGGACGTTTGCCCAGTGCATGCGTTCGCACGGGTTGGCGCACTGGCCCGACCCCAGCCTCGATTCCCAAGGACGCCCCATCTTCGTCATCAGCATCAGCAAGGACCTGGGCGGCGTCGACCCGCATGCACCGCAGATCAGCAACACGGAAGACGAATGCGGGCGGCTGACAGGTTCGCCCGAGCCGCGTGAGGTGAACCCATGAAAAGCAGCAGTACCGCCGTTCTCCTCGCGGGGGTGGTCCTGGCCCTGCTGGCCGCGTGCGGCGGTGGCGGCCCGGCATCGCCCCGCGCAAGCGGCTCACCGACGAGGTCGACGCTTCCCCGGTCGGCCATCGCCTACTCGGCCTGCATGCGTGCGCACGGGACGCCCAACTACCCCGACCCCGACAGCAACGGGCAGCTGCCGAAGGCCGACCCGCAGCAACTGCGGGTCAGCGCCACCCAGTTGCAGGCGGCCGAGCGGGCCTGCCAGACCCTGCTGCCGGCCGGCGGGTCGACCCAACAACAGGAACAACAATGCTTCCAGGCCGGCGACTGTCCACAAGTACTGGTGCAACAGCTCCTGACCGTGGAGCGGAAGTTTGCCCAGTGCATGCGTTCGCACGGCGTGCCGAACTGGCCCGATCCCGCCATCGACGCCCAGGGCCGCCCGGTCTTCCCGGTCGCTGAAGCCGGGATGTCCCGGGCCACGGCGCACTCGCCGCAGATGACCGCCAAGATTGAGGAATGCCAGCGCGAGGCGCCATCGCCCGTGGTGTTCGGGTGAGGTCGGCCTACGAGGCTGCCGGGCTACTGGGCTGCCGGCGGTGGCTCATCGGGTATCGCGGGGAACGTGACCTCGACGGTGAGCCCGCCGCCGGTCCTGGCGTGCGCGGTGATCGCCGCACCGTGCGCGGCGGCGATGGCCATGACGATGGACAGGCCCAGACCGTGGCCACTGTCCTGTCCGGCCCGGCGTCCGTCGAGCCGCACGAAGGGCTGGAAGAGCCGGCCGACCGACTCGGGCGGGACGGTCGGCCCCGTGTTCGCCACCGCCAGGACCGCGCGGCCGTCTCTCGCCACGGTGCTGACCTCGACCCGCCCACCGGCGACGTTGTGCCGCACGGCGTTGCCCACCAGGTTGGCCACCAGCCGCTGCGCCAGCAGCTTGTCGCCGAGTAGTGACGCCGGTCCGGTGTCGGCCGCCACGGACACGCCGCGGCGGGCCGCCACCGGAGCGGCGGCGCCCAGGATCTCACCGGTGACGGCCGCCAGGTCGACCAGCTCGCGCTCGTCGAGTCCACCCTGACTGCTCGCCAGGGCGAGCAGCGCCTCGATGAGGCTTTCCTGCTCGGCGTTGGAGGCGAGCACCTCCGCGGCGACGCCGCGCCAGGTCACCGCGGTGGTGCCGGGGTCGTCCAGTGCGACCTGCAGGATGGCCCGCTCCCGGGTCAGCGGGGTACGCAGTTCGTGCGAGGCGTTGGCGACGAAGTTCCGTTGCGCGTCGAAGGCGGCCTGCAGGCGCGCGAACAGCTCGTCGAGAGTGTCGCCGAGCGCCTTGAGCTCGTCGTCGGGGCCGGCCAGGGCCAGCCGCTGATCCAGGCTGCTGGCCGAGATGCGGCGGGCGGTCGCGGTGATCACCGTCAGCGGGCGCAGCACCCGGCCGGCCACCAGCCAACCGAGGGCGAGCGCGAGCGCGGTGACGATCGCCAGCGCGACGGGTGCCGCGATCAGCACCTGCCGCAGGTCGCTCGCGGCGATCTGCTTGGCCAGTGCGGCTTCGAGGCCGGCGATGTCGGGAAGCTGGCCTTCGGGGAGCCGGTCTTTGCTCAGCGCGCCGGTGCCCGGGGAGACCGAGATGTTGCCCGGCGGAAGGTCGCTGCTGTTGACGTGGCCGCCGGGGGCGATGGCGTGCTGGACCAGCAGGTAGCTGATGACGAGCAGGATTGCACCGCAGGCCAGGAAGAGCCCGCCGTACAGGAGGGTCAGCCTCAGCCGGGCGGTGCGCCTCCCAAGCATCACAGGCCTCCCATACATCACGCGCCTCCGATGCGGTAGCCGATGTCGCGGACGGTCTCGATCACCGGCGGGTCGCCGAGCTTGGCCCGCAGCCGGCCGACGGTGGTCTTTACGGTGGTGGTGAACGGGTCGGTGGCCTCGTCCCACACCCGCCGCAGCAGTTCTTCGGCCGGTACCGGCCGGCCGTCCGCGCGCAGCAAGCACTCCAGTACGGCCAACTCCTTCGCGGTCAGCGCCAGCCGCCGCCCGGCGCGGGTCGCCACCCGCCGCTCGGGATCCAGGGCCAGGTCCCCGAAGCCGAGCCGGGCCGGTACCGGCGCGCCGGGGCGCCGGGCCAGCGCCTGAATGCGGGCCACCAGTTCGGTGAAGTCGAACGGCTTGGGCAGGTAGTCGTCGGCGCCCAGGCCGAGGCCCTCGACCCGGTCGCGCACCGACCGCGCCGCGGTGAGCATCAGGATCCGGCTCGCCGACCGGTCCGCCGCAAGGCGCCGGCAGATCTCATCGCCGTGCACGCCCGGCAGGTCCCGGTCCAGCACCACCACGTCGTAGGCGTTGGCCGCCAACCGGTCCAGCGCAGCGCCGCCGTCGAGGGCCACCTCCGTGGTCATCCCGTGCCGGCGCAGCCCGGCCGCTACCGCCCGGGCCAGCCGGTCGTCGTCTTCGGCAATCAGGACTCTCATCGGCGCTCTCCGGTGTGCAGCATGGCAGGTAATCCTCGGGCGACTGTCCAAAGGTGACAGCCGGGTGACACGTGGCACCGCCGTGTCACCCGCCACCCGCTACACCTGACTCCTGACGGTACCCAAGCCGCGAGGAGACGCGAGATGAACCGACGTGCGGTGTGGTCGACGGCCCTGGTCGCGATGGCCCTGACCGGACTGCTGGCAACGGCGTGCGGGGGCGGTACCCCCGCCGCCGCCACGGCAGGCGCGACCAGCTCCCCATCGGCGGCCGCCTACTCCCGCTGTATGCGCTCGCACGGCCTGCCGGGCTTTCCCGACCCCGACAGCAGAGGGAACTAC
>JBPYFB010000444.1:0-12544 GCA_051986465.1 Rugosimonospora sp. | reverse complement strand
ACCACACCACCGCAGCCGCACGGACGGAAACGCCGACCTCCAACCGACACTGCGAGGAGACCATCGCATGACGTCACCCACCACGGCCGTCTCCGGCGACTTCAAGGTCGCGGATCTTTCGCTGGCGGCCTTCGGGCGCAAGGAGATCCAACTCGCCGAGCATGAGATGCCCGGCCTGATGGCGATCCGCGAGCAGTACGCGGCCAGCCAACCGCTGCGCGGCGCCCGCATCACCGGCTCGCTGCACATGACGATCCAGACCGCGGTGCTGATCGAGACGCTTGTCGCGCTCGGCGCGCAGGTGCGTTGGGCGAGCTGCAACATCTTCTCCACCCAGGACCACGCCGCCGCGGCCATCGTGGTGGGTCCACAAGGGACAGTCGAGGCGCCGGCCGGCGTACCGGTCTACGCCTGGAAGGGCGAGAGCCTCTCCGAGTACTGGTGGTGCACCGAGCAGGTGCTGCTGTGGCCGGATGGCGGCGGACCCAACATGATCCTCGACGACGGTGGCGACGCGACGCTGCTCGTACACAAGGGCGCCGAGTTCGAGGGCGCCGGAGCGGTACCGGCGACCACCCCGGAAGACAGCGAGGAGTACGCGGTCATCCTCGAGGTGCTGCGCCGCTCGCTCGCGGAAGACTCCGGGCGGTGGGGCCGGGTCGCGGCCGAGATCAAGGGTGTCACCGAGGAGACCACGACCGGCGTGCACCGGCTGTACGAGATGCTCGCCCAGGGGTCGCTGCTGTTCCCGGCGATCAACGTCAACGACTCGGTCACCAAGTCCAAGTTCGACAACAAGTACGGCTGCCGCCACTCGCTGATCGACGGCATCAACCGCGCCACGGACGTACTGATCGGCGGCAAGGTGGCCGTCGTGTGCGGATACGGCGACGTGGGCAAGGGCTGTGCCGAGTCGCTGCGCGGCCAGGGCGCCCGGGTCATCGTGACCGAGGTCGACCCGATCTGCGCGCTGCAGGCCGCGATGGACGGGTACCAGGTGTCCACTGTGGACGACGTGGTGGGCATCGCGGACATCTTCGTATCCGCGACCGGCTGCAAGAACGTGATCACCGCCGACCACATGTCGCGGATGAAGCACCAGGCCATCGTGGGTAACATCGGCCACTTCGACAACGAGATCGACATGGCCGGCCTGGCGAAGCTGCCGGGAATCAACCGGGTCAACATCAAGCCGCAGGTCGACGAGTGGGTCTTCGCCGACGGCCACGCGATCATCGTGCTCTCCGAGGGCCGGCTGCTCAACCTCGGCAACGCCACCGGCCACCCGAGCTTCGTGATGTCCAACTCCTTCAGCAATCAGGTCATCGCGCAGATCGAGCTGTTCACCAAGACCGACCAGTACCCGCTGGGCGTGTACCGGCTGCCCAAGCACCTCGACGAGAAGGTGGCCCGGCTGCACCTGGCGGCGCTGGGCGTCAAGCTCACCGAGCTGACCAAGGATCAGGCCGCTTACCTCGGGATACCGGTGGAGGGTCCGTACAAGTCGGATCACTACCGCTACTGAGAGTTCGCTGCTCAGGACGGCAGACGGCCGCCCTCCCGATGTGGGAGGGCGGCCGTCTTGTTAGGGTCGCCTTGCCTAACTTCTTCTTCTTAGGTTAGCCTAACCAAGGCCAGTCAACGGAGGGAGCGTTGCGGTGATACCGACTCTTGTGATCGGACTCCGGGAGGGCGTCGAGGCGTCCCTCATCGTCGGCATCATCGCCGCCTTCCTCGGCAAGGCGGGCCGGCGTGACGCCCTCCGGCAGGTCTGGGTCGGGGTCGGCGGCGCCGGCGTGCTCTGCTTCGCGATCGGAATCGGACTCGTCACGCTCTCCCGCGAGTTGCCGGAGCGCGCCCAGGAGGGCCTGGAGACGGTCGTCGGCGCGCTCGCGCTCGTCATGGTCACCTTCATGATCGTATGGATGAGCCGGCATGCGCGCGGCATGAAGAAGGAGCTCGAAGGCGCCGCCGCCAACGCATTGGCCAGCGGCTCGGCCCGGGCACTGGTGGTCATGGCGTTCCTCGCGGTGCTGCGCGAGGGCTTCGAGACCTCGGTATTCCTGGTATCGGTGATCCAGAGCAGTACGAGTACCTGGCTGAGCGCCGCCGGTGCGGTACTCGGCGTGCTGGTCGCCGTCGGCATCGGGTACGGCATCTACCGCGGTGGCGTACACCTGAACCTCGCCCGCTTCTTCAAGGTCACCGGCCTGGTACTGGTACTCGTGGCGGCCGGTCTCGCGATGACCGTCATGCACACCGCGCACGAGGCCGGCTGGCTCGACGCCGGGCAGGGGCAGGCGGCGAACCTGAGCTGGCTGGTGCGCCCCGGCACCGTCCTGGCTTCGCTGCTGACCGGCGTGCTGGGCCTGCAGCAGAAGCCTACGGTCGTCGAGGCGGCCGCCTGGCTGGTGTACGCGGTACCGATGGTGATGTACGTGGGCTGGCCGCGCCGCCGCCCGCGCAAGCCGGCCCGTACCGCCCAACAGGTGCCCGCGACCGCGACCGCCTGACCGCATCCGTTCCACGACCCACCCAACTCCGTGAAGGAGCGCGTCAGCATGCCCGTACGGCCAGCCGCCCTGCTGGCACTCGTCGCGGCCGCCGCAATCGCCGCGACCGGTTGCGCGAAGGCCAACACCGCGACCTCGTCGAGTGCCAACGGATCCACCATGGTCACGGTCGAGCTCACGGCCGCGGGTTGCGAGCCCAAGCCGGCGTCGGTACCGGCCGGCGCGGTCATGTTCGTCATCACGAACAAGGACGCGAGCGGTGTCACCGAGGCCGAGCTCAAGAAGGGCGACTCGATCCTCGGCGAGAAGGAGAACGTCGCGCCCGGCCTGTCCGGCACGTTCACTCTCAACCTCAAGCCGGGCGCGTACGCGATGGTGTGTCCCAACGCGAAGAAGGACAGCTGGGGCTTCACGGTAACCAACAACGCCAGTGCCGCGGCGAAGGACCCGGCCATCTCCGCCGCGCTCGACCAGGCGGTCGCCGGTTACAAGCAATACGTCATCGCGGAGGTGGCGAAGCTGGTACCCGCCACGAAGCAGTTCACCGACGCGGTACGGGCGGGCGACGTGAGCCGGGCCAAGCAGTTGTACGCGCCGGCGCGGTACTTCTACGAGGAGATCGAGCCGGTCGCGGAGAGCTTCGGCGACCTCGACCCGCAGATCGACGCGCGAGTGGACAATGTGGACGATCCCAGTACGTGGACCGGCTTCCACCGCGTCGAGAAGGCGCTGTGGCAGGACAAGACGGCGGCCGGCCTCGCCTCGGTCGCCGACAAGCTGGACGCGGACGTGGCGAAGCTGCAGACGTTGGTGGCGGGTACGACATACCAGCCGGCGCAGCTCGCGAACGGCGCGACCGAACTGCTCAACGAGGTGGCGGCGCACAAGATAACGGGCGAGGAGGACCGGTACAGCCACACCGACCTCTCCGACTTCCAGGCCAATGTGGACGGTGCGAAGAAGGCGTTCGATCTGCTGGTACCGGGGCTGCGCCTGGTCGACGCGGACCTCGCCGGTACCGTGACGCAGCGGTTCGCGGACGTACAGGGCGCGCTGGCCGGGTACGGCAAGAATGTCGAGTACTCCACAGTGGACGATGCGAAGCGGCGTGAGCTGACCCAGCTCGTCGACGCGCTGGCCGAGCCGCTGTCCCAGGTCGGCGGGAAGGTGGCCGCCTGATGGGTACCCGGAGGAGCCTGTTCGCCTTCGGTGGCGCCGCGCTCGCCGCCGGTACCCTCACCGCCTGCGAAAAGAGCGACAAGCCCGCGGCGGTCGCCGACCGGGTGGCCTTCTACGGCCACCACCAGGCGGGCATCGCCACGCCCGCCCCCGCCCGCCTCGCCTTCGCCGCCTACGACCTCACCGTGAAGGGCAGCGTCGAGCGCAACCGCGCCGCCCTGCGCGAACTGCTGCAGACGTGGACCGCGGCGGCCGCGGCGATGACCGAGGGCAAGCCGGTACCGGGTGACAGCACCACGCCGGCCGCGCCGCCCGCCGACACCGGCGAGGCGTACGGCTCGTCGCCGGCGAACCTCACGATCACGTTCGGCGTCGGCCCGTCCCTGTTCGACGAGCGCTTCGGGCTGGCCGACCGGCGCCCGGCGGCCCTGGCCGACCTGCCGCACCTGCCGCCCGAGGAGCTCGACCCGACCCGTAGCAACGGCGACCTGGTCATCCAGGCGTGCTCGGACGATCCGGTCGTCGCCTTCCACGCGATCCGCAACCTGGCCCGGCTAGGCCGGGGCACGGTCGTGATGCGCTGGTCGCAGCTGGGCTTCGGCAAAGCAATTGGCAACGCGGCGTCGCTCCGCTCCGACGCGCCATCCAATGGTTCAGGCCAGGAGACGCCGCGCAACCTGATGGGCTTCAAGGACGGTACCCGCAACCTCGACGGCGACGACGACGCGCTGATGAACCAGCACGTCTGGGTCGGCGACGATACCGACCAGGCGTGGATGCGCGGCGGCAGCTACCTGGTCGCGCGTCGCATCCAGATGCGCATCGAGGCGTGGGACCGGGACTACCTGGACGACCAGCAGAAGGTGATCGGGCGGTACAAGTACTCCGGGGCGCCGCTGTCGGGCACGAAGGAGCACGACACGCCGAACTTCGCGACCAAGACCGGTGGCGAGCCGGTGATCCCGGCCGACTCGCACGTCGCGCTCGCCGCGCACGAGAACAACGGCGGGATCCGGATCCTGCGGCGCGGGTACTCGTTCACCGACGGGATCATCGCCGCGCGGGGGGAACTGGACGCGGGGCTGTTCTTCATCGCGTTCCAGAAGGACCCGCGCAAGCAGTTCGTCGCGCTGCAGCGGCGGCTCGGCATGAACGACGCGCTCAACGAGTACATCCAGCACGTCGGTTCGGGCCTGTTCGCGTGCCCGCCCGGGGCGAGCGGTACCGGTGACTATTGGGCGCGCGCCCTTTTCGCCTAACATCTCCCGGGTGCGTCGCCTCGCTCTCGCAGCGGTACTGCTCGCGATGACGGCCGCGTGCGGGGCCGTCGGGGGTCACGCAGCGGGACCGGATCGCTTCGCGACGTGCGCGCCGCGCCCCAACGACTGCAACGCTGGCGCGCGCCGCACCGGCGGTACCTTCACGGTCGCGCTGCGCCAGGCCCCGCCCAACTTCAACGTCGACTCCACGGACGGTGCGGTCGACGAGGCCGTTACCGTGATGAACAGCCTGCTGCCCGCCGCGTACATCACTCAGCCGGACGGCTCGCTCACGCTCAACGGGGACCTGCTGGCATCCGCCACGCTCGTGGCTACCGGCCCGCAGAAGGTCGTGTACCAGATCGCGCCCGGTGCGGTGTGGAGCGACGGTACGCCGATCTCGGCCGACGACTTCAGCTACGCCTGGCGAACCCAGAACGGGCGGGACTGCCGGGCCTGCGACACGGTCTCGACCGCCGGGTACGAGCAGATCGGCTCGGTGGCGGGCAGCGGCGACGGTGGGCGTACCGTGACCGTCACCTTCACCCAGCCGTACCCGGACTGGCAGAGCCTGTTCGGCGCGCTGTACCCGGCGCACATCGAGGGTACCGGGCTCAATCTGTCCACACAGGACGGTCTGCGCACCGCCTTCGAGCACCAGTACACCCAGCCGACCTGGAGCGGCGGCCCGTACCGGATCGGCGCGTACGACCGGGAGCGGCAACTGGACCTGGTGCCCAACCCCCGCTGGTACGGGGTGGACAAGCCGACCCTGGACCGCCTCACGTACCGGTTCCTGCCCGACCAGGCGCGTACCCTCGCCGCGCTGCAGGCCAAGCAGATCAACGCGTTCACGGCGCAGCCCAGCCAGGACCTCGTCGACGTGCTGCACGGGCTGGCCGGCAGCGGCGTCCAGTACGAGGTCGCGACCGGGCCGGTGTGGGAGCGGCTGGACCTCAACGTCCGTACCCTGGCGCTCGCCGATCCGCTACTGCGCCAGGCCATCTTCACAGCCATCGACGTCAACCAGATCATCTCGCAGACGGTCGCCGGGTACTTCCCGGCCGTACGCCGCCTGTACAGCCACAACCTCATGGAGGGGGCGGTCGGGTACCAGCCCGTCGTCCAGCAGGTCGCGTCCGACCAGGGCAGTGGCAAGCTGGACGCGGCGCGCGCGGTGCTGACCCAGGCCGGGTACGCGATCTCCAACGGCCGGCTCGCCCACGACGGGGTACCGGTGCCGGCGCTGCGCCTGCGCTACACCGAGGGCAATGACACGCGCCTGGCGACCGGGCAGCTCATCCAGCGGGAACTGGCCCGCATCGGGATCACCGTCCGGCTGGTGGCCACCGCGGACCTGGCGGGCGCGCTCGCCGGTTCCGACTACGACCTCGCCCTGTACGCCTGGACCGCCGAGCCGGGCCTGGGCTCGGCGCGGGACATGTGGGCCACCGGTGGCGGCGCCAACCACACGGGCTGGGGCGACGCCGACTCGGATGCGCTACTCACGCAGGTATCCGCGGAGTTGGACCCGCAGGCGCGCGCGACCGAGCTGAACAAGCAGGACGCGATCCTCACGCAGGCGGCCGTGGTACTGCCGCTCTACCAGCGACCGGGCCTGCTCGCGCTCTCCGGCGACTACATCAACGTGCGGGTCAACGTCGCCGGTGGGCTGTCGTACAACGCGCAGCAGTGGGGGCTGGCGGGCTCGGCCGTACTCCTCAAGCCCTCGCCGTCGTCGCCCTGAGCCGGTCAGCGAAACTGCGTCGGCACGGAAGAACGCAGGGCGGCCGGCGAGGGGGCCGGGTACTCGAATATCGGCGGCGCCTTGGGTAGGTGGTGCCGGGTGGCGGCCAGAAGTTCGGGCCAGACCGCCGCGGTCGCGGCCCGGGCGGCGGCGATCCGCAGCAGCGCCCGGCGGTGCCGTTCGGCCAGCACTGCCGCGAGATAGGCCCAGCCGGGGGTACCCGGCGGAGCCGGCGGGGTGGTGCACGCCGCGACCTCGATCGCGAGCCCGAAGCCGACGCGCGAGCGGTACGGTTCCCGGATCTCCCGGTTGCGCGCCAGGAAATGGCGTACGGCGAGCGCCAGGTCGTCGGAGAGCCCGGTCAGGTCCAGCGCGCCCGCCCAGCCGGCGAGGGTCGGCGGCATAGCCGGTACCCATCCCCAGGCGGCCGGCGTGCGCTCGTAGATGACGATCGTGCCGGCCGCGAGGTCGCCCAACCGCTTGCCCTGCTTGTTCGCCAGCATCGTCCACAGGCTCGCCACCCAGGTGACGAGCGGCATGACCAGACCCGGCCACTCCACCGCCACGGCGACCAGCGTGCGGGTCAGCGCGTGCCGGAACCGGATCGGCCCGGCGTCGTCGCGCACCACCCGCAGGCCCATCGCCATCTTGCCGAGGCTCCGTCCACCTGAGACGGTCTCCATGACGACCGGGTACCCGACCATCGCGGCGGCCAGCGCCACGATGAGGATGGTGCCGACCAGCGCCCCGCTGGGATTGCCGATGATCAGGCCGGCGACGACCATACCGCCGAAGAGCAGCACCCCGAACAGGGCCAGCTCCACCATGATGTCCAGCAGGAGCGCCAGGGCGCGGGAGCCCAGCCGGGCGATCCTGATGTCGAACTCGACCGCCTCGCCACTGACGAGACGGTCCGATTCTGCCTTCGCGGCCACGCCACCTGCCTTCGCGGTCACCCGACTAGTGAACACTACAGCTAGGCTCCAAACGTGGACCTGGACGCGTTCGTCGCCGAGCACGCTGGCGAGTGGCGGCGGCTGGAGCAGTTGGCGCGGCGCCGGCGCCTGGCCGTGGCCGAGGTCGACGAGATGATGGCCCTGTACCAGCGCACCGGTACCCACCTGTCCATGGTGCGCAGCCGCTCGCCCGACCCGGCGCTGGTGGCCCGGCTGTCCCGGGTCGTACTCGCCGCGCGCGCCGCGATCACCGGCGGCCCGGCGTTCTCGTGGCGGCTGGTCGGGCGCTTCTTCACCGATACCTTCCCGCTCGCGGTGTTCCAGGCGTGGCGCTGGTGGTGCGCGGTGGCCACGACGTTCACGGTGATGGCGTTCGGGCTCATGGAGTACGTCGCGAACCGCCCCGACGTGCAGGCCGCGCTGCTCGGTGACGAGTCCGTCGGCCAGTTGGTCAACCAGGACTTCGCCGACTATTACCGGCAGAACCCGGCGCAGGACTTCGCGCTGCACGTGTGGACGAACAACGCGTTCCTGACCGGCCAGTGCCTCGCCTCCGGCATCCTGATCGTGCCCGTGCTGTACCTGCTCGCCAACAACCTGCTCAACCTCGCGGCGGTGGGCGGCACGATGATCGGCAATGGCCACGCCGGTGAGTTCTTCGGCCTGATCATGCCGCACGGGTTGCTGGAGCTGACCGCGGTCTTCGTAGCGGCCGGCGTGGGCCTGCGCATCGGCTGGTCGTGGATCGCGCCGGGACCCAACCGTACCCGGGGCCGGGCGGTCGCCGAGACGGCACGCTCCGCGATGCTCGTGGCGCTGGGGTTGGTCGGGGTACTCGCGGTCAGCGGGCTGATCGAGGCATTCGTGACGCCGTCGCCGCTACCGACCGCGGTGCGCATCCTCATCGGGGTGGCGGCCTGGCTCGGCTTCCTGTCGTACGTGTTCGTGCGCGGTTCGGCGGCGGCCCGCGCCGAGGTCCGTACCGACCTGGACGCCGAGCTTCTCGACGCCACCGCCCCGGCCGTGTGATGCGGGGCTAGAGGCTGTGTAATACGAGGCTAAAGCCGGCCGGCGGCCTTCATGGCGAGGTAGGCGTCGGCGACCCGGGAGGCGAACACCTCGGCCGGCGCGTCCACCACCTCGACGCCCCGGCGGGCCAGCGCGAGCCGGATGCGCTCGCGCTCCGCCAGGGTACGGTGGGCCGCCGCGGCCGCGTAGATCGACGCGGGGTCACCGCGCTGGTTCGTCAACTCCACCACCGCCGGGTCGTGTACCGCCGCCACGACCACCTTGTGCCGCGCCGTCAACGGGGTCAGTACCGGCAGCAGCCCCTCGACCAGCGCGCCCGGTTCCAGCGCGGTGAACAGCACCACCAGGGCCCGCTTGCGCTCGCGCCGCAGCACCTCGCCGGTGACGAGCCCGAAGTCGGTCTCCACCAGGGCCGGCTCCAGCGGTGCCAGGGCGGCGACGAGGCGGGGCAGGAGGGTACGGCTGGACCCACTGTCCACGGCCGCCCGTACCGCCGTATCGATGGCCAGCAGGTCGACCCGGTCACCGGCCCGGTTGGCGAGCGCGCCGAGCAGCAGCGCCGCGTCGATCGAGGCGTCCAGGCGCGGCTCGTCGCCGACCCGGGCGGCGGAGGTGCGTCCGGTATCGATGACGCACAACACGCGCCGGTCGCGCTCGGGTCGCCAGGTGCGTACGACCAGGTCGGAGCGGCGGGCACTGGCGCGCCAGTCGATCGAGCGTACGTCGTCGCCGATCACGTACTCGCGCAGCGCGTCGAACTCGGTGCCCTGGCCGCGCCCGCGGATGACGACCATGCCGTCCACGATCCGCAGCCGGGCCACCTTCTCCGGCAGGAACCGGCGCGACGCGAACCGGGGCAGTACTCGCAGAGTCCACTGTGGAGTAATCGCGTCCGCCCGGCGCACCGTGGTCTGCCGGTACGCGAAGCCGAGCGGGCCGTACGACTGGATGCTGACCCGTACCGTCGGGCGGTCGCCGCGCCGGGTCGGGGTGAGCGCGGTGATGAGCTGAACCGCCTCGCCCGGCTCGAGCGAGATCTCCTGTACCGCGGGGGTCGCACCGGCGGACGGTACCCAGGCGTCGCGCACCCGGGCGCGCAGCGCGCGGGTACCCCGGTTGCCGACCGTCAGGTTCACCGCGGCCGTCTCGCCGAGCCGTACCTGCCGGTCGCCGTCCCGGCGCAGGGTGACGTCCCGCAGCGTACCGGCGAGGCGCACGTCGATCGCGACGAGGACGAGCGCGACGAGTACCGGCGCCAGTCCGAGCCACGGTTCGCGCAGGAGTATCAGCAGCAGAACACCGAGTCCGCATACGGCGACCGGCCGCCAGGTGATCATCGCGGCGTCGGTACCGTCGCCAGCACCGAGTCGAGTACGGCGTCGGCGGTGACGCCTTCCAACTGCGCCTCGGCCCGCAGCCGGATCCGGTGCCGCAGGGTCGGGCGGGCCAGCGCCTTCGCGTCGTCGGGAGTGACGTAGTCCCGGCCCATCAGCCAGGCCCACGCCTTCGCGCCGTGCAGCAGCGCGGTGGCACCGCGGGGCGAGGCGCCGACCTCAAGCGAGGGCGAGACGCGGGTCGCCCGGCACAGGTCGACGATGTACCCCATCACCGTGTCGGCGACGCCCACCCGCTGCACGGCAACGCGCCCGGCGGCGAGGTCGGCGGCGCCAGCGACCGGACGGAGCACGGACAGGTCGCGCGGGTCGAAGCCGGCGTGGTGCGCGCGCAGCACGCCCAACTCCTCGTCCCGGCTGGGCAGCGGTACGGACAGCTTGAGCATGAACCGGTCCAGCTGTGCCTCGGGTAGCGGGTAGGTGCCCTCGTACTCGATGGGGTTCTGGGTGGCCGCCACGATGAACGGTTCGGGCAGCCGGCGGGCCACGCCCTCGACGGACACCTGCCGCTCCTCCATCACTTCGAGCAGCGCCGCCTGGGTCTTCGGAGGTGTCCGGTTGATCTCATCGGCGAGCAGCAGGTTGGTGAAGACCGGGCCCTCGCGGAACTGGAACGCGGCGGTGCGGTTGTCGAAGATGAGCGAGCCGGTCACGTCGCCCGGCATCAGGTCGGGCGTGAACTGCAGCCGCTTGGCGTCCAGCGCGAGCGCGGCGCCCAGCGACCGGATCATCAGGGTCTTGGCAACGCCGGGCACGCCCTCCAGCAGCACGTGGCCGCGGCACAGCAGCGCGATCACCAGGCCGGTGACTACCGAGTCCTGGCCGACGACAACCTTCGCCACCTCGGCGCGCAGCCGGGCCAGCGCGTCCCGGGCCTGGGCCCCGTCGTCGAACATCCGGCTGTCCGAGGCGGCGATTGCTTCGGTCATCAGGCTCCACCTTCCATTGTGGACGGTCGCACGTGGACCACCTGGCTCATCAGCGTGTCGAGGGCGTCGACGGCGCGTACCAGAGCCTCGTCGTCGTCGGGATCCGCACCGTACAGGATGCTCCACACCTCGTCGGAGTCGCGTCCCGTGCCGGCCGCGACGGCATCGGCCACGACGCGGGCCGCGGCGTCGCTCGGCAGCCCGAACGCCGGCCGCAGCCGGGACAGCGCCGCGGCGCGCAGCGCGGACAGCGCCGCCCCCCGCGCCTTGGCGCGCCGGTAGAGGCGGCCCCGCCCCGCCACGGTCTCGGCCGCCGGCACGGCGACGGGCAGCGGCTCGCTGACCGGCGGCCCCAGCCGCCGCCCGTGCGCCAGCCCCAGCCCGACGGCGATGAGGGCCAGCAGGCCGAGGGTGAGCCACATCCAGCTCGGGAAGATGGACCAGAGCGGGTTGGGGTTGGCGCCGCCGCCCGAACCCGCCGGGTCGCCGTTTCCGGAGTCTGGGGAGGGCTGTTCGCGGATGGGGAAGTCGGGGTCGGGCGAGCCGGCGTCGCCGAGCGACGGCGGGGCGGCGGTGGGGTTGGCGTTGTTGTGTGCGAACCCAGGTTGCACCTCGCGGTGGTGCAGGTCCAACCAGACAAGCGTTTTGTGGGTACGGAGAAGCCCGGTGGCCAGCGCCGCGTTGTGGTACTCGGCGATCCGGTCGTTGCGGAACGGGTCATTGGCGCCGGCGATCAGCACGCTGGTCGCAGCCACGCGCGTGCCGACCAGGGCGCCGGTGTAGCAGCGGGCGGTTTCCGCGCCCGGCGTTACCTGGTACCGGATGCCCGCGATCGCGGCCCGCCCGGCCGAGGCCGCCTCCGGCAGCGCGCAGCCGGGGTCGACCGCGGCGGTGGCCCAGCGGCTACCGGTGGCCTCCGCGGGCAGCAGCCCGTTCTCGAGTGTCAGCCCGCTCGGCGCGACCAGCACCACGCGCGTGCTCGACGGTAGGTACTTGAACATGCGCAGGTAGAACGGGTGCATCAGGCTGGGCGCCGGTACGAACAGGGTGACGTCGCCACGGTACGCGCGGACCAGCGCGTCGGAGCTCTTGGTCACCGTCTCGATCGTGACGCCTTCGCCGCGCAGCCGGTCGGCGAGGTCGCGCGCGCCGATCGCCGCGCCGCTGTCCGGGTTGAGGAAGGCCCGGTCGGTGATGTCGGGGCTCTGCATCGCGTGGGCGACGCCGGTCCCGATGAGTATCGCGACGGCGACCGCGAACGGGATCACGAGCCGAAGCCAGCGCCGCCGCACCCGCCGCCCGCTCATCGCACGCCTCCGGCCGGTACCGGTTGCAGCGCCACGTGGACCTGCTCCGCGTACGAGCGCATCCGCGCGTCGTGCTCCGCATACGCGGGGCGCAGCCCGTACCAGATGTCGGAGAAGAGCAGGCTCGCCCCGTCGAGCGGGGGGCGTACCGGCGGCCGGGCGGCGGAGGCGGCCCGGGCCAGCTCCGTGACTGTCCACCCTGGACGGTTCTCGACGACGCCCGCGTCCACG
>JBPYFB010000443.1:0-13401 GCA_051986465.1 Rugosimonospora sp. | reverse complement strand
CCCCAGCAACACTGGCATGCCGCGGCGACGTGGTCGTTTGCTCATTTGTACCTTCCTCTGCTTGCGGCCCACAGAGCCGAATCTCTCGGTAGTGATGTAAGCCAGCGGACGCGGACCGACGGCTCGTGCCGTCCGGCCGCCGGTCTGGCGATGTCAGTTGGCGAGCGTGATGGTGACGGTTGTCGCGCCGGTGTTGGCGGTGACGGTGTGGGTGGTGGCGTTGTAGCTGCCGCCGGTGACGGAGTTGACTGCGACGGTGAGGAGGATGGTGAGTTGGATGAGGACCGCGCCGCCGGGTGGGGTGCCGGTGAGGGTGAGGGTGAGGACGCGGGTGGTGGCGGGTTTGGTGGTGGTGAGGGTGATGCCGTAGGTGGTGTGGGTGGCGGTGGTGGTGTCGTAGGTGTTGGTGAGGTTGTTGGCGGTGATGGTGGCGCCGGGGGTGATCCAGGTGTTGGGGATGCCGCGGCCGATGTATAGGGGTCGGGTGTAGGTGTATGGGCCGGTGCCGGTGGCGGAGAGGCCTTCGGCGGCGAGGGATTCGAGCAGCCCTTGTTGTTGGGCGGAGATGGGCCAGGCGTAGGGGCAGGCGCCGAATTGTGGGGCGGCGTGGTTGCCGATCCACGGGTTGGCTGGGTTGGGGCCGGTGCCGTTGGCTTCCCACCAGGCGTTGGGTCCGCCGGTGGTGGTTTGGATTTGCCAGGCGTAGCTGGTGATGGGTAGGTCGCGGTAGTTGGTGCTGTAGAGGCCGGCGGAGGAGTAGGCGGTGTTGTAGGCGGTGGAGTAGCCGTTGAAGGCGCCGAAGGTGGGGTAGGGCAGGCCGGCCGAGGCGAGGCGGTTGAAGCCCCATTGGTAGAGGCGGTCGGTTTGGGTGGGGTCGCCGATGAGGCCGGTGAGGTTGCCGCCCATGAGCATGGTTGACCATTGGTTTTGGCCGACCCAGGCGGGTGAGGCCCAGTTGGCGTCGTTGGTGGTGTTGCACCGGTTGGCGGTGTTGGGCTTGTCGACTTCGCAGGGCAGGAAGGTGAACCCGTTGGTGGTTTGGTTGCGCCCGATGACGGTGTTCAGCGCGGTCAGTAGGTTGGTGTAGGCGCCGTCGGCCCAGGTCGCTTCGCTGGTTTGGCCGAGTCGGGTGGCGATGTATTTGTAGGAGGCGAGCATTTGTAGGGCGGAGAAGTTGCTGAATAGCCAGCGGCCGGTGGAGTCGTTGTCGAAGTTGGCGATCAGGGTGCCGTCGGCGGCGAGTTGGGTGGGGTAGCGGGTGCGGGCGATGGTGTACAGGCTGGGTCCCCACGCCCCGGTGGTGGTGGCGTCGTCGTGGAAGTACTGGTTGACGAAGGTGGTGTCGTTGGTTTTGGCGAGGTATTCGGCCCAGGCGCCCATGGTTTTCCAGACGCCGTCCCAGTACCAGTTGGCGCCGACTTCGGGCCAGTTGGTCTGTTCGGAGATGCGGGCGGTCAGCAGGAGGTTGCGGGCGTCGTGGAAGTCGCCGGTTTCGAATTTGGCGGTGAGTTCGCCGGGGACGTCGTGGTTGAGGATCCAGTTGTAGTTGTTCGCGCCGGATAGCTGGGCCTGGCCTACTTGCACGATGAGGTTGTAGATGGTGCCGGCCTTGTCGGCGTTGGCGAGTGCGGTGCCGGGGTTGGTGAGGTTGCCGGTGTTGGGCAGGGTCAGGTTGGGCAGGGTGAAGGTGTTCAGTTCGGCGAGGCGTGCGTTCCAGTAGGTGGTCATCTGGTTGTAGGCGGTGTCGTAGCTCGGCGCGGCGGTGGCCAGGGTGGCCGCGGTGGGTAGCGGGGTGGTGGTGCCGAAGCTGTCGACGGCGACGACGAAGTCGTGGTTGTTGGTCTGCCCCGGTGCGACGGTGTCCAGGGTGCTGCTGGTTAGCCGGGCGAGATCGGGTCCCGATCCGCCGGGTGCGACGGTGGCGGTCGTGGTGCCGTTGTTGGTGACTGAGACTCGGGTGTAGACGAGGAGGAACGGGGTGGCGTTGATGGTTGCCTTGTCGGCGAAGTTTTTGAGGGTGATGGTCAGGTTGCCTGAGGTGCGGGTGGTTTTCATCGCTGGTAGGTAGCCGGCGTCTTCGGTCCATTGCACGGATTGGGCGGGTGGGTTGCCGCCGAAGGTGTAGGCGCTGAAGCTGTACATCGCGCCGCAGATCGTGGTGCCACCGGTGGCGTAGGTGCTGTTGACTCCGCGGGCGAAGAACGAGCCGGACAGGTAGGCGAAGACCGGCCAGTAGTTGCCGTCCCACCCGATCGCCGTGGTGTTGAAGAAGCCCTGACCGAACGGGTCGTTGGGCACCGTGAAGTTCGTGCCGTACCCGCGCGGCAGGCTCGAATTGCGGCAACCATTCGGCGCCAAACTCGGCAAACCCTGGAACGTGTCGGAGGGTCCGGTACCGCTCGGCGACGGTGACACTGACGGCGACGGCGACGGCGACTGCGCGGGACTGCGCGTGGGCGACGGGCTCGCCGACGCGGTGCCGTTACAGGCGACGCCGTTGAGCGAGAAGTTCGACGGCACCGGGTTGGCGGCGGTCCACGCGCCGTTGAAGCCGAAGGAGGCGCTTCCGCCTGTCGCGAGTGCGCCGTTCCAGCTCGCGTTGGTCACGATGACCTGGGTACCGGACTGGGTGAAGCTGCCGTTCCACAGCTGCGTGATGGTCTGCCCCGCAACGAAGGACCAGGACAGCTGCCAGCTCGTCACGGGGTCACCGAGGTTCGTCACGCTGACATTCGCGCCGAACCCGCCAGGCCACTGGGAGCTGATGGTGTAGGTGACCGAACACCCGGCCGATGCCGCCCGCGCCGCGGTGGCACAGTACAGGCCGGCCGATGCTGCAAGTGCGACGGCCGCCGCCGCCACCCAACGTCGCCTCATGCGTCTCACCTTCTTGATGGGAAAAGCTTTTCCGACTCAAGCAGTGATGAGTGTCAACGTCAAGACGGTGCGGTCGCGGCCCAGCATCGAGCCATAAGGCTTATGGAACTTCCACTTGCTCGTGCCCTTAGTGCTGGACGCATCCGACGCTGTATCGATACTAGTCAAAATAGCGGAGCGCGCAGCAAGTGATCACAACCAAGGTTTTCCGCGCTGCGCCGGGATCGTGCGGCCCGCCGGCGGAGGGCGACGAGATGTGCCAGCGGAGAAAGGTTACGCCGCTACCGCGCGACCACACCGTCCTGGTTGGACGGTGTGGTGTCGTCAGGCGGAGCAGCCGGGCGGGCGGCCTACGAGCGGACCCACTGTTGGTTGGATCCGCCGTTGCAGGTCCAGATCTCGACCTTCGTGCCGTTCGCGGTGGCGCCGCTGGTGACGTCGAGGCACAGGCCGGACTGCACGCCGGTGATCGTGCCGTTGCTGTTGAAGTTCCACTGCTGGTTGCCGCCGCCGTTGCAGGTCCAGATCTCCACCTTGGTCCCGGCGGTCGTGGACTGGCCCGCCACGTCGAGACACTTGTTGCCGTACACGACCAGTTCCTTCGAGGAATTCAGGGTCCAGGACTGGTTGGCAGCGCCGTTGCAGTCCCAGATGTCCATCTGAGTGCCGTCGGTCGTCGACGAGTTGGGCACGTCCAGGCAGCGGTTGGATCCGACGCCGCGGATGACGGTGGTACCGGTGCCGCCGCCCCCACCGGAGCCCACCACACCCGACGCGGTATCGATGGTCCAGCTCGACTGGCAGGCCATCGAGACGGTGGTCCCGTTGATGGTCAGCGGCTGCCACACGTACCGGGAGTCGGCCAGGTTGCCTGAGTTCCACCGGTCGCCGAGGAAGATGTAGCTCGTCGTGCTGGAGCCGGAGATCGGCAGGATCGAGGTCGTCTGGGAGTTACAGGTGTTGGTACCGGACGGTGCGAAGCTGCGGAAGGAACTCCATGTTCCGGCGATGCTGGTGGCCGTCGCGTACTGGTTGTCGTTGGTGGACCAGCCGGTCAGATGCGAGCCGAACAGGTAGTAAGTTCCGCCGATCTTCGCCATCGCCGGCGCCTCGTACTGGTTGAGCGTCTTGACCAGGCTGGTGACGCTGAGGAAGTCCGACGACAGCTGGTAGATCTGCAGCTTGGTGTTGGTGCGGTCCTCGCTCATGAAGTAGCCGGTGCTGCCGTCGAGGAAAAGGTTGTCGTCGAGGCTGTCATGGCCCAGCGGCTTGAAGCTTCCGCGGTACGTGTAGCTGCCGCACACGCTGTCGCTCGTGGCCACGCCGGCCTTGCGCTCGGAGTAGCTGCTGTTGTCGATGTGCATGTACATCACGTACGTGCCGGTAGAGCTGTTGAAGATGACGTGCGGACGCTCCACCACCCGGTTGGGGCCGAGGTCGCCACTGCTCTGCCGGGTCAGCACGTTACCTACGAACTGCCAGGTCTTCAGGTCGCTGGAGGAGTAGCACTTGATGTTCTGGAACGGCGAGCCGTTGGTCTTGTCCTCACCCAGCCAGTAATAGGTGTTGCCAACTTTCGTAATGCCCTCGCCGTGCGCCTGGATGGTGTTGCCGGAGGTGTCGGTCCATACCGTGCCCGGGGTGATCGTCACCGCGGCGGCGAAGGCGGGTCGGGCGACGATGCCTGCGGCGACGGCGAGGCCCACGACGGCGGTCACGCCCAGAACGGCGACCGGCCGCCTGGCGGCCGCGAAGCCCGGGAGCAGCAGTCTGAACTTCATGACGATGCTTCCAATCTCGACAGGGCATCGGACGCGCCGGGTGGCGGTGGAGAGGCCGGTACAGCACGACAACGATCGATATTTCGTGGCGGTAAACGTAGCTCTTCACCGAGGGATCGTCAAAGCCGCGCCTGGTGCGGGTACCCGCCGCGCTCGCAACGTGAGTCACGTCTGGGCCGCTGTGAGTCGCTGCAGCGGCGTCACTTGGCCGGCAGCGACCGGGCGTATCCGACGCCTCGGGATACCCACGATGTGAGCTGGCGCTTCGTAGCAAGTCTGCTCGTATCGATGCGCAGCCAACCATCCATCTCCCGCCCGCGCATCTCGAACCGGCTGGCCTCCGGCCGCTCAACGAGTTTCGAGGTATCAGCGGGGTCGACCCGCAGCAGCAGGCCACCCTGGCCGCTCGCGCTCACCGCCATGTTGCCGTTGATGAGAAACGCCAGCCCGCCGAACATACGCTTCTCCGTCAAGCCTGGTTCGTCCTGCACGATCTCCCGGATGCGGTTGGCAAGGTCCTCGTCGTAGGCCATGACAACAGTGTCGCACCGCGGCAGCACGCCGCCGCGGAAGGCTGCGCGGGCGACCGCACTGCCATCCACAGCCAGCGCTGACCGGCGCATCCACCCGAAGCTGTCAGTCCCGGACGTAGTAGTGACCGTTGGTGTCGTCATATCGACCGGTCGACCGGCAGCAGCGGCGGAAACCGCCGCCCGGAGCCGCAGGGGCACGGGTCGTGGCCGCCGAGCTTCTCAATGAGCTCGGTATCGTCGCCCACGACGCGGTCGCCGCGTTTGACGTGGGTCTCGCTAGAGGGAACCCCCGGCGGCGCTTGCTCGTGCGCTCAAAAGGACGTCTCGATCTCGTCGTTGCCCATGATGGCACCTCCCTGGGTGAGACCTCCGGACGGTACATGCTGTCTGCCGGCGGCGCGATCGCTTTCCTTGTTCACCGCGGCACAGCCACTTCGGCCTGCTCAGCCGACGCGGGCCGCGGCCCGTGCCTTGGCGATCTCGCGACCGGTGCCGAGCACGATGAGCAGGAGGATGGCGATCACCGCTAGCTGGAGTCCGATGGTGATGTTGTCACCGACGAGCAACATGTGTAGGCGGTCCACGGGCGGCGCGTCCGGGCTCGGCTTGAGCAGGTTCGTTCCGATGATGGCCACGACCGCTACCAACACGTACAGCCGACCCGCGAGCCGGACGCCGCGGTTCTCGTGGACGGCAATGGCGACCGCGTCGCCGCGTTTGCGGCGCCGGCTCAGCGAGGCCAGTGCCACGACCAGAAGGAGGATCATGACGATCGACGCCACCACCGCGAAGGTCACCAGAGAGTCGGCGTTGTGCGCCTGCGACACCAGGCCGGCGGCGCCGCCGGGCCAGTCGGTCAGGTTGATTTTGCCGTCCGCGCCCAGCGTGCCCAGCACGGCGTGGGTGAACGAGATCCTGGTGGCGCTGGCATAGATGTAGAACAAGCGCGAGGCGATGCTGACCAGCGCGATGGCGCGGAGTATGCGGGCCGAGTCGATGCCGGCGTCCACGTGCACGTATCGGTCGTTCTGGCGGCCGCGATCGAGATCCCACGGCATGGGGCCGTTGTCAAGCATTGAAGTCCTTCCGGGTACCGCCGTGGGCGGCGCGGCCGTCCGTGGGCGGGTAGGTGTGCGTGCTCATTGTGCCGACATCGCAAAGGTTTGAATGCGGTCGAGGACGGCCTTTGGGTCGCCGGTGAGGGCGGCGGGGAGGTCACTGCGGATGCGCTGCGCCACGGCCGGCCAGGTAGGGACTCGATACGGCAGCCAGTCGGCCTTGGCCATGCCGTCGGTGAACGGTTTCAGCAGGGGATCCTGGCCTTCCGCATCCGAGGCGGCCTGGGTGACTGGCAGCGTGCCGTTGAGGTTGGCGAACCGCTGCTGGTACTTCGGTAACAACAGGAAGTTCACGAACTCGCCGATCGCGCGCCTGCGATTGGCGTGCGCCTTCGTGGCGAGCAGGTCGTCGACGAAGCCGATTGACTGAACACGCCCGCCCCCTCGGCCGGGAATCGGTGTGACGCCGAACGCCGTTCCCAACGCGCCGGCCTTGGTCTGCGCGATCAGGCCCCGGTCGGCGACGAGCATGCCGAGGTTTCCGGCGGCGAAGTCCTTCTCCAGGTCGCGGGTTGACCGCGTGCCCGGGTGTGCTTCTACGCGCCCCGGTCGGACAAGGTTGTCGCGCAGCCACTGCAGCGTGTCGACGTTCGACGGCATGTTCACCGTCCACTGGGACTTGGAGCCGTCCATGAAGCCGCCGCCGGGGATGCTGGCCAGCCAGAGTTGCGCGGTGGTGGCGGCATCGGGAGCGCCCAGCGCCAGGCCGTACCCGGTCTTTCCCAGGGCTTTGATCTTCGCGGCGTCCGCCGCGATCTCAGCCCACGAGGCCGGCGGGGCGGTGATATGGGCCCGGGAGAACAGGCGCTTGTTGTAGTAGAGCTCAAGGGTGTTGGCGGTGAAGGGTATGCCGAACTGCGGGCCGTAGTAGCCGGGTCCCGCTCGCTCGCAGTACGTGAAGAAGGGGAGCATCTTGTCGGGGGGACCCACGATGTCGTAGGCGCTGTAGAGCTTGCCCTCGAAGGCGGCGGCTCGGACCTGGTCGGCGAGCACCCCCAGGAACAGGTCGGGCGCGTCCGGGCCCGGCAGTCTCGAATTGACCTGCGCAACGAGATCGGCACGGTCGACCAGTTCCACCTGCACGGTGATGTCGGGGTTCGCGGCGTGGAAGTCGGCGGTGACGGTGTCCCAGAAGGCGTGGTCGACGGCTGGGCCGTACTTCGGGGCGAGCAGGGTGAGGGTGACCGGCCCGGTGTTGCCCGGTACCACGGGTGTGCCGACAATCGAACCGGCACGTGGCGCGCCGCTCGGCTTCGTCCAGGCGGCGACGGTCCCATCGTCCGTCATCCCGGCGAAGAAGAACCTGAAGGCGGGCCAACCCGCCGCCATGGTCAGGGCGATGACCGTTACCACCGTGGCGACTTCGCCAAGTCGCAGGCGTAGTCCCAACGGCTGCTGCGGGTTGTCCTCGGCCCTATGACTGGAAGACACGCGCGGCAGCTTAGTGAGGTAGCAAGACCCTTTCAAACCCCCTGGCCTTCGGTCACCGCCCGACCACGATCAGGCCGCAACTCTGGCCTGACTGTCTGCTGTGGACGAAGCTTGTCGGGTACCCGGCGCGGTCACACCTTGCGGAGGTCCATCTTGGCCGAGAAGCTACCGTTCACGAGCTCCGTTTCGTAGACGACCGCGGCGCCCTCGGTGATCTGGAAGGTCAGGTAGTCGCTGCGGATGCGTCCCATTCTCACCTGCACCGAGTGCATGCCCTGCGGTAGCGCGACCGCCACCGCCTTTCCGGATTTCACCTTGCCTTTGACGACGCCATCGACCTCCATCGTGAAGGAGCGGGCCGCGCCGACAAACCCCGCGTAGGGGCGGCGCACGGTGACGCTGCCCTGGCCGGCGGGGACGTCCACCTGCGCCATTGGGGGGCCCTGGCGCTGGTTTCGCTTGCGGGAGTAGGCCTTCCACGCGGGCATCACCACGCCGAATACGACCGCTATGGCGACGGGAACGGTGTAAAAGGACGGATTCATGGGCGGAGATTAGCATGATCATTCTGGTGCTGGGGGGCGCGTTGGCGTATTGACGGTGTCCCGGGCTGGTCCGTACCGTCCCACCAACGCGCCGGCGGCCGGCCGCTCGGGTCAGGCCGAGTGTGACCGCATCTCGGGCTCGTGACCCAGCACCGTGGCTCCGATACCGATGCTTGCCGCCGCACCGCCATTGGTGGCCTGCTCGCCATCCTCGCGCGGGTTGCCGGGTGCCGGTCCGTCACCTTCCGCCGGGCCAGCCTCGCCGGAGGCACGGCGGGGTGGCCGGGGCGGCCAGGTCTCCGCAGCGAGGCGGGGCCGGCTCAGACCATAGAGAAATATCA
The DNA here is from genome assembly GCA_051986465.1 of Rugosimonospora sp. Taxonomy (GTDB): domain Bacteria; phylum Actinomycetota; class Actinomycetes; order Mycobacteriales; family Micromonosporaceae; genus DATEJJ01. The sequence goes on along the minus strand of JBPYFB010000443.1, from coordinate 4,775 downwards.
GTACGCCGAGCAGTGTCGCGGCGGCGAACCACAGCATCATGTGTACCCACGACTTGGGAAATACCGCCGACGGCAGGTGCTGGACGAAATGGATCTTCACGACGTTGCCCAGCAGCTTCATGCCCGGATTCATCTGACCCGGCCGGGAAAAGCGTAGCGCCGGCACTATGTCGGTCGACACGGACAGGGCGAAGGTAGCCGCACCGACCAGCACGGCGGCGCAGTCGGCGACCACCGAGTTCAGCCGCTGCAACGCGTACGCGACGTAGAAGGACATCAGCGGGACCAGCAGCATGATGTACCGGGCCGGCGGGGTGAATCCGGCGTGCCACTGATTGAACGTGGTAATCAGCGTCAGGTACGGCACGAAGACGCAGCCGAAGACGGCATTCAGCCACAGCCGGCTGCGATCCAGCGACAGCAGGAACCCTGGCAACAGCAGCAGGAAAATCGGGTAGTTGGTGAGCAGACCGAACTGGCGATCAAGGAGAATGCCGCTGCCCCCGATCAGCGGAGAAATCTCGAATGGCCCCGCGTTTGCCCCGGTCATGTTCGAGACGGGGCTCACCGTACCCCACTCCACTTTGTTGTAGACCGCGATGAGCACCAACGAGACCGCGAGCGGGACGAGCACCGGCAGCATTGCGCGCAGTCGTGCCGCCGCGATCTCCCGGTACAAGCGGATGAGCAGCAGGAAGGCGATTATGAGCGCGAAGACCAGATAACGGGGGTGGACCCAGGGCAGGTACGCCAGGCCGATACCGGCGACCAGGAGTCGTACCCGATTCAAGCCGGGACCGAGCAGTACCCGCACCGCGTACAGAATCAGCAGCGCGCCGATCGGTTCGACGAAGTTCATGGCCGCATAGGTGTAGACCGGCGAGGCGAGCGCGAGCAGTGCCGTTGTGAGGAGCGCGTACCGCACCGCGATGCCGCGCTCGCGCAGGAAGTAGTACACATTCGCCACGATGAGCAGTGACACCACGCCCACGAATCCGGCGGCGCCGATACGGCCCCAGATGATGAACGGGATCAGCCAGAGCAGCGGACCGCCGAAGTTGTGCAGCGGCTCCATCCGGCCGTTCGGCGCGGGTACGACATGCGGGTCCAGGTGGTGGTTGTAGAAAACGCGGTAGTCCTGGTGGTTGTAGTCCTTGGTGACATCGAACGAATGGTACTTCTGGAAGGTCTGGCTGATAACGAGGTAGGCGGGTTCGTCGCCAGAGGGTCCGGCATTCATCCGCATCAACAGCGCGAGCGCGAACGCGGCGAAGCCGACCGTGAGCACCAATGCGAGCAGGCGCCACTCGGACCGGTGGACCGCCGGTTTGCTAGCCTCCATGGAATCGGACATGGAATCGGACCGCCTTCGCCTCACGATGTCATCTCGCAGCTGGAACCCCTTTGCCGATGACCGTCACAGCGTAGTGGAGGTCAACGGCGGGCGCGTTCCCAGCCCCGGAATCCGAGGTTCCGAGCGGCACAAGCGGGCGGCCGAGCAGCCGCCCATCCCTGACGCCGCAACCGCATGGACCACAGCGACCCGCGTGCTGGCGCGCCGCGTCCTCGGCTGTTGGAGCTGCGGGCGGCGTGGCTGCAACTCGCGCCCGGGGTGGATGTGGACCGGCGTACGGTGGCCGACGGCGTGGTGTCCCACACGAGTGCCGCCAACCTGTACGGCGCAGGTCTACTGGAGCCGGCCCGGCAGGCGTTCACGGTGCCGCTGCCGCGTCGAATGCGTAGCCGGCGCGACGATGTGGTCATCCACCGGGCGCCGCTGGGCGCGGACGAGGCTCAGTGGGTCGAGGAGATGCTGGTGACGGTACCGGCGCGGTTGGTTGCGGATCTGGCCGCGCAGAGCATCGACGGTGAGCACCTGGCCGGTGTGGTCGCCGATCTGCTGCGCGCGCGCCTCGTGAGCCGGGGCGAACTCCGGTCGGCGCTGGCTCCGCACGCGAGCCGGTACGGCTGGCCCGGTGACGGCCGCGGGTTTCTCGACGACCTGCTCGGCGTGGTGTCATGACGACCGTCCTGTGCCCTTACACCAGCGCGGGTGCCATCGGTGGTGAGGCATCGCCGATCGCTGTAGGGCATTCGGGTGGTGCTGGCATATAGGATCCGGCCGTGGCTCTCACCGACGCCGCAGTCGCGACGGACCTTGCTCAGGCCGGACTTGAGTTTCTGGAGCGGGTGAGCGGAGAGGTCAGCCTGCCCCTGCCACCCCCGCCGCCCTATCGCTCGCCTGCTAGCTGCGGGTCAGAGCACGGAAGGTTTGACTCCTGCCCAGACGAGGTGGTCGATGTCAACGATCCCGAGATGCCGGCGAAGGTCAACGCCGGTTGGTGGCGGATGGCCACCGAGTACGGCGTTGTCGACAACCGGCGAGAGTTCCTTCTCCTCGTCAGATACAGCGATCCTGATGAGGTCGAATCCGAGTACGCCTGGGTCAGGGTCCGGCTGTCCGACGAGTGGGACCTGGCGGGCAGTTGCTCGACCGCGTTGCAGAGCTTTTTCGGAGGAGTCTTCACCGACCGGTTCGTGCCCGAGTTCTCCATGCTTTCGCTGGACCACCGGGCGATGCTGAACACGACCGTATGGGGTAACGGAACCATCAGCACCATCGTTATCCGCCCCGATCGCCTCACCGAACACGCCGATTGACCGGCATTCCTGACGGGCTGCCTCAGCTTCATCGGCCAAAGCGGGCTCAGCGGCTGTTGAGTTGGAGGCTGGCGGCGAGCGCGGCCAGGACTGCGATGCCGAGGATTATCAGGGCGAGGCGGACGGCCCGGCGCCGGCGCGGTACCGGCGCCGTCTCGTTTGTTGGGTCCGGTGTGCGCATCGGGTTCACGCTTCCTGCATTGGGTCCGCGGCCAGCGGCGTGGCCGGTGTGGGCGTACGCCGCACCAGGTAGCCGGCGAGGGCGGCGGCGGCCCAGCCGACCATCGCGACGATGAAGGTCGAGACCGCCAGGTCGACGATAGTGCTGACAAGGCGGTCACTGACCGTGCCGCGGACCGTGAAGCCGCCGTCCTGATCGGGTGGCCCGCCGCCGCCGAGAATGGCGACCGCGACGGTGGCGTACAGCAGTTGCAGTAGTCCGGCGCTGAGGGCGGCCAGCCGGGCGACCCGGCGGCCCATGGCCGGGTCACGGCGCCACAGGGTGCCGGCGGCGCCGATGGCGGCGGGCACCGCGATCACTCTGACCCACTGCTGCCAGGGAGTCGGGACGAAGGTGACCTGGTCGACCGCGGTGAACCCGGCCAGCCCCAGCCCCACCAGGGTCGCGAACACGCCGCCCAGCAGGCCGGGCAGCGCGATACCGGGGCGGCGCAGCAGGGCGCTGGCACCGAGCAGGTATCCGACGCAGATGAGCAGGACGACCGCGAGCGCGATCCAGTCACCGATTCCGAGTCGATACTCGACGGTCAGGCCGGCGAAGATGGCGAGGCTGCCCGCGGTGATCCCGATCATCGCCCAGAGGCCGCCGGCGGCCCGGCCCCAGGGCGGCAGGGTCAGGGCCGCGCCGCTACAGCCGAGCGCGAAGCGCATCCGCCGCAGGCCTCCGTCGAGGTGGCCGAGTTCGCCGAGCATGGCCTGGCCCCACTCGGCCCGCTGCGGGGACAGCAGGCTGACCGCCCAGCGCAACAGCCGCAGCGGCGCATCCTCGGTCGGGCCGTCCAGGAACCTGCGCGGATTGCGGCGGTACAGCGCGATCGCCACGGCGATCGGCGTCAGCAGGAACACGAAGAAGAACGGCATCACGCCTCACTCAAACGGCGATGGTGGTGGGCGGCGGGACGGTTACGGCTTAACTCTACTCATGTAGCCATAAGAGTCAAGGAGCGTTCGCGGCAAGGCTCCTGACGGGGACAACATATCGACGCCGTGCGGAGTGTTTGGGAGTGTAGGAGCGCCGGGCCTGGAGAGGCTGATGACATTCGAGGAGTACGTCGCGGATCGACTGCCCGCGCTGCTGCGGTACGCCGCCGTGCTGACCGGAGACAGTGACCTGGCGCGGGACATCGTTCAGGAGGTGCTCGGCCGGGCGTACGCACGGTGGGGCCAGATCGGCGCGCTGTCCGTACCCCACCTGTATGTCCGGCGCATGGTCACCAACGAGTTCCTGTCGTGGCGGCGGCGGTGGGGCCGGATGGTGCCGATCGGGGACCTGGCGGACGGAGAGCGGCCGGTCGGCGTGGCGGAGCCGGCGGACATGGCGGGTACGCACGCCGAGCGGGGCGCGCTGCTCGCCGAGATCGCCAAGTTGCCCCGCCGGCAGCAGGCCGTCCTGGTGCTGCGGTACTACGAGGGATTGTCCGACAACGAGATCGCGCAGGTGCTTTCGTGCAGCCCGGGAACGGTGCGCGGATACGCCTCGCGCGCGTTGGCGCGGCTGCGGGTCAGCGCCGTGCCGGTGACGACCAGACAGGAGCACGATGCGTACCGAGGATGACGTGCGGGCCGCGCTGCGGACCCGGGAGGCGCTGGCGCCGGATCCGGCATCGGTGCTGCTGAACCACTCCGCGACCAGCCTCGCACCGCGCCGCCGCACCAGTTCGTTGGCGGCCGCCGCGCTGGCCTGCGTCGCGGCCGCGGCGGTTGCCGTACCGGTCGGGGTCCGGCTCTTCGCGGCTCATCCGGCTCCCAACCGCTTGCCAGGCAAGGCCCCCGTCGCCGGCTCGCCGCGGGTGTCTCGCCCGTCCCCACCGACCGGCACCCGGCCACCGTTCTCGTTCACGGTCACGAAGTCCTCAGTGGACAGTTATCAGATC
>JBPYFB010000442.1:0-6510 GCA_051986465.1 Rugosimonospora sp. | reverse complement strand
TGTACTGGTGGATGCCGCGCGGTTCGTCGCGGAAACGCAGGCCGAGTGACCAGGGTTCGGGCTCGTTGGTACGCATCGGCACGCCGAGCCGGCCCGCCACGGCCGGTACCAGTCCACCTTGGACGATCACGGAGAAGGCGACCACCACGAAGATGATGTCGTACAGGCGGGTCGGGTCCGGTTCACCGGAGGCCAGGATGAACGTGCCCAGCAGGATCGGTACGGCGCCCTTGAGGCCGGACCACAGCACGAACGCCCGTTCCGCGGGGCGCAGCCGGATCGGCAGCGTGATGAGCCCGACGAGCAGCGGGCGTACGACGAACCCGAGCAGTACCGCCAGCACCAGGCCGATCTGTAGTGCCCCGTGGTGTGCCAGGCTGCCCAGTTCGATGGTCAGGCCGAGCAGTACGAACGCGACGATCTCGCCGAGGCTCGCCAGCGCCGAGTGGAACCGGGCGATCTCCGTCTTGTACGGCGCGCGCTCGTCCCCGATCAGGATGCCGGCGGCGAATACTGCTAGGAAACCGGAGCCGTGCGCGACCGTGGCGAGACCGTAGATGGCTCCGGCTCCGGCGAGGGTACGCAGCGGGTACAGGCCCTCGGCGGGCAGCGGTACCCGTCGCATGACCTTCAACAGCGCCCACCCGCCGAGCACGCCGACCGCGAGGCCGACCGCCATCTGCAGCAGGAATTCCAGCGCGCCCACGCCGAGCGCGCCGAAGCCGCGGTGCCCGGCCGCCAGCACGCTGACCATCAGGGCGATGCCGACCGGGTCGTTCGCACCGGATTCACCCTCAAGAATGACCCCGGAGCGGCCGGTGATCTCGCGCCGGCCCAGCACGGAGAAGACCACGGCCGGGTCGGTCGGCGCGAGCGCGGTGCCCAGCAGCAGGGCGCTGCGCCACCCGAAGCCGAACAGCACGTGCGCGAGCAGCGCGAGCGCCGCCGCCGTGACGAGGGTACCGGCGACGCCGATGGCGGCGATCGCGCCTCTGGCGGAGCGGAACCGGCGCCAGCCGATGTGCATCCCGCCGTCGAACAGGATCGGGATCAGCGCCAGCGTCACGATGCGTTGATCGCTCAGGATCGGCACCGTAGCGAGCCGGGGCAGGAGATCCGAGGCGATCGCGGCGCCGATCAAGAAGATCGCGGGTGCGGGTACGTAGATGCGGGCGCTGAGCCGGTTCGAGAACACAGCGAGCAGCACCGTACCGGCGACCACGGCGATCACCAGCCCGAAGTGGCTGAAGTCCTCGATGGCCGCGCCCGACACGATTTAGATCATGCCCCAACGTTGAACGCCGCGACTCTCCACCGAGGGAGGGTCGCGGCGTTCAGTCGTTGTGGTCGCAGCGGCGCGCTGGACCGCTGCGTATTGGGTCAGATCGGGCGAACGGACTCGGCTTGCGGTCCCTTGGCGCCCTGCGCGATTTCGAACTCGACGCGCTGGTTCTCTTCCAGGCTGCGGAAGCCAGTGCTCTGAATGGCGGAGAAGTGGACGAACACGTCGCTGCCACCACCGTCAACGGTGATGAAGCCGAAACCCTTGTCCGCGTTGAACCACTTCACTGTTCCTTGCGCCATGTGACTCCTTTGTAAAAATAACTCTAGACGCCCCACCCTACACGATCGGCCGTTCGCGCGCGCCCGGTAGGGTACAAGGCATGTCGTCCACCCAGATCGAGCACGGCGCGGCCCAGCGGCGCCCGCCGCGGCCGGTACGCCGGGCCGTGCTGATCAGGTACCGGATCATGGCCTATGTGACTGGCTGCCTGCTGATCCCGCTGGTCTTCGTGGCTACGCCGCTCGACCTGTGGGGCAATACCCCCGGTCCGGCCGCCATCCTCGGCTTCCTGCACGGCTGGCTCTACGTGATCTACCTCGGCTGCGCCTTCGAGCTGACCGTGCGGCTGCGGTACCCGCTCGGCAAGATGCTGCTCGTGCTCCTCGCGGGTACCGTGCCATTCTGCTCGTTCATCGCCGAGCGCAAGGTGACCAAGGCGTGGGCGGCCAACCAGACCGGCCAGTGATCTCAGGCCGAGTCGCGTACCACCAGCGTGGTCGGCAGGAGCGTCGGTCCCACCTCGTCGTGCCCGCCGTCGAGGCAGGTCAGCAACTGCTGGGCGGCTACCGCACCGAACTGCTCGATGGGCTGGCGCACCGTGGTCAGCCGGGGCCGGGTGTGCGCGGCGAGCGCGAGGTCGTCGAAGCCGATCACCGCGACGTCCTCCGGTACCCGCCGGCCCGCCCGCTGCAGCGCCCACAGCGCTCCGGTGGCCATCACGTCCGAGGCGACGAAGACCGCGTCCAGCCCGGGGCGCTGGTCCAGCAGCCGCGACATCGCGTGTACGCCCGAGGCCTGCGTCCAGTCGCCGTACGCGACGGGCAGCTCGTTCAGCCCGGCCGCGGCGAGCGCGTCCCGGTAGCCGGCGAGCCGCTCCGCGCCGACCGGCTTGTTGGGCGGGCCCGCGATCGTGGCGACGGCGCGCCGGCCCTGCCTGATCAGGTACTCGACGGCGGTACGCGCACCGGCCCGGTTGTCCGCGTCGACGTACGGCGCGGGCGTGGGGTTGGCCGGCCGGCCGACCAGGGTCATCGGGACACCCGACGCGGGCAGGGACTCCGACAGGGGGTGGTCGCCGTGGTCGGCCAGAACCACGACGCCGTCGAAGTGGCCGCTGTGGATGTACTGCTCGACCATGGGCAGCCGGGCGTCGTTCACCGAGATCAGCATCATCGGTACCCCGTGCCGGGCGAACTCCTCGGTTGCGCCGCAGATCAGCCGGGCGAAGAATGGATCGGCGAAGATGCGCTCGCAGTTGGCGTAGAGCACCGCCGCGACCGACCGGACCTTCTGCCGGGGGTGCTTGGGAGCCGCGCGGTGGCGTACGTAGCCCAGCCGGCTGGCCGCGCTGCGTACCTGCTGGCGTGCGCCGACGCTGACCGGCGCCGAGTTGTTGAGCACGCGCGACGCGGTGGCGATCGAGACGCCGGCCATCCTGGCCACGTCGGCGAGCGTGGGGGCGTCAGGCGGCACGGGGCGGATGGGCCGCGATATCTCTTGGACGGTCATTGATATCTCTCCGGACGATGGGGGCGGCGGGCGTGGGAGCGCTTCCATCGACCAGCGTATCGATAGTTTCAGCCGTGTCAACGGGCGATTGCGAGAGGGTGGATTAGTAGGGGTACCCGGACAAATACGGACGTCTACGGGTGCGGTTGGCGATGCCGGGCTAACGTCAGGCTGTGGACGACAGCCCGGAGGCCATGCGCGAGCGCGCGGTCTCCCTCGTTGAGTACCTGCTCGCCGTACGGGCGCTGACCGAGAAGCCGGCCCGTGCCGTACCCGCGACTGATGCCTGGTGGCAGGCGGACCTGCCGGACCACCCCGCGTGCGTACTCGGGCCGGACGCCCCGGCCGGGCCCTGGCTGCGCGTCGGCCGCCCCGCCCCGCCGCCCGACCCGCACATCCCGCCCGACCTGGTACCGCACCTCGTGTGGGATCTGTCCACTGTGGACGAGCCGCGCCTGCTCCCGGACAGCCTGCCCGGCGCGAGCGACGCGCTGCGTGCGGAGCTGGACCGCTGGCTCGACGAGACCTGGCGGCCGTGGGCGCGGGAGGTGGCCGCGGCGCGCGCCACCCAGCAGCTGCACGACCGCCTCTACGACCTGCGCTACCGGCTGGACATCAACGCGGCCCGGCTGGAACTCGTCTGGGGCCACGCCATCCTCTCCGCGACGATCGGCGGCGAAGAGGTGCGCTATCCGCTGATCGCCACGCCGGTCGCCATCGAGTACGACGCCGAGACCACCACGGTGACGGTGACGCCGCAGGCGCTGCCCCGGCTGCAGGGCGACGCGCTGGCCGACCTTGACAACCGGCGAGTCGCCGACCTGCTCGACATGGGCGGGCCGGGCGGCACCGTCGAGGTCGACCCGTGGGACGTCGAGGAGCGGCGCGAGTTCGCCCAGCGGGCCTTGCGCCGCCTGGGTTTCGAGCCCGTCGTGGCCTCGGCAGGATCCCGGGCGCGTGGCCCGCACGTGCGCGACACCGGCGTGCTGTTCGTACGGCCACGCCAGCGAATGGTGCGCCGGTTCCTCGAGGAGATGGGCGCGGCGCTCGCCGGCGACAAGGCGCTTGCCGCCGGCAGTGCCGGCGTCGGCTCGCTGTCGAGCATCCTGGCGCACGAGCCGAGCCGGCTGGCGCTGCCCGATGCTCCTGAGTGGACGGTCACGGGCGAGCGGCTGCTCATGCCGATGCCGACCAACGAGGCGCAGGAGTCCATCGCACGGCGCCTGGCGATCCACCGCAACGTCGCCGTACAGGGGCCGCCCGGTACCGGCAAGACGCACACCATCCGCAACCTCATCTGCCACCTCGTCGCGCACGGCAAGCGGGTACTCGTCCTCGCCCAGAAGGAGGATCCGCTGCGGGTGCTGCGCGACGGGCTGCCCGAGGAGATCCAGCCACTGTGCCTGGCGATTCTCGGCCGCTCCGCGGACCAGCTCGTCCAGTTGCAGGTCGCCGCGCGCGAGCTGGCCGACCGCGCGGCGACGCTCGACCGTGAGGCGGAGGCGGCGGTCGTGGCGCGGTTGCTCGCCGACGTGGTGCGGGCCGAGGAGGATCTGGCCGAGGCCCAGGACCAACTGCGCGAGGTGGCGGCCAGGGACGGTGCGAGCTATGAGCTTCTTGACGGGGGTACCTCCAGTGCCAGCGATGTGGGTGACTGGCTGCGCCGCACCGCGCCGGAGCTGGAGCTGGTACCCGATCCGGTGCCGCCCGGTACCGAATCGCCGCTGACCGCGTCGGAGTTCGGCATCCTGCTCGACCTGGCGCGCCGTATCCCCGCCGCCGATCGCGCCGCCGCCCTCGGCGGCCTGCCGGTCGACGGGCAACTGCCCACCGGCGAACAGCTCGTCGCCCGGCGCGGCCAGCTTCGCGACGCGCGCAAGGTGGTCGAGGCGCTGCTGGACCGGGGCATCTCCGCGGAGGGCGTACGGCGCCTCGGCGAACCCGCGCTCACCGACCTGGCCCGCGCACTGCGCTCCGCCGCCGATGGCCTGAGCCGGCGCGAGGGCAGCTGGACCGATCGCCTCGGCCACCTGGTCCGCGATCCGAGCTGGCGTACGGTCTGGGATGCGCACGTATCCGCCTGCCAGCAACTGCTCAACGAGCTGGGCCGGCGCACCTCGCTGCTGGCGGGGCGGCGGATCGAGGTACCCGACGAGCAGGCGGCGGTGCCCCGCCAGCTCCTCGCTCAGCTCGGCGAGGTCCGGGGCAGGCTCGCCGAGGGCAAGAAAATCGGCCGGTTCGGCCACGGCGACCTGCGCCGGCTGATGGCCGAGTGCCAGCTCGACGGCGAGCCGCTGCGCGCGCTGGCCGACGTCGAGCTCGTCATCGCCTACGTCGAACGCGGCCAGCTGCGCCGCGAGCTCGCCAACCGCTGGTCTGAATGGCAGTCCCGCCTCGGGTTCGAGAACCCACAGTCCACCGTGGATGAGCCCGAGATCTGGGCCGGCCGGCTGCTCGCCGAGGCGGTGGACGCGCTGGACTGGGAGAAGCGTTCCTGGCCCGACCTGTACCAGAAGCTCGCCCAGGTCTACCCCGGCTGCCCGCGATCGGTCGACGCACGGGTGCTCGGCGAGCTGGCCGGCGCGGTGGAGGCGACCGGCAACGTCTTCGTGGCCGACCAGATCGCCGGGCAGCTCGCCGCGCTGGACCGGTGGATCGACCAGGTTGCCGCGCAGGGTGTGGCGAGTCCGGCGGTGGCGCCGCTGGCCGCCGCGTGGCGGGACGGGGATACGGCCGACTGGGACGCCGCGCTCGTCGAGATCCGTCGACTGTGGACGGTACGCCCGGAGGCGCAGCGCTTCGCCGAGCTGTCCAACCGGCTGCTGCCGGTCGCTCCACAGTGGACTGCTCGGATCGCCAGCGGGGAGGCCCTGCCGGCCGACAGCGAGACCGCGCTCCTCGCCTGGAAGTGGCGGCAGGCGCAGACCTGGTTCGACGAGACCGTCGGCAGTATCGACACCGGGGCGCTCGGCCGGCGGATGGAACGCTGCCGGGAACGCATCCACCAGCTGACCCAGGATCTCGTGGTCGCCTCCGCGTGGCTGTCGGTCGCCCGTACCCTCGACGACCGGAAGAAAGCGGCGCTGGCGGACTGGACCGCGGCGCTACGCAAGATAGGTAAGGGCACCGGCAAGAGCGCGGCGCACTGGCAGGCGGTCGCGCAGCGGGCGATGGCCGAGGCGGTGACCGCGGTACCGGTCTGGATCATGTCGATCGACCGGGCACTGGAACAGTTCCGCGGCGGCGAGCAACTCTTCGACGTCGTGATCGTCGACGAGGCGTCCCAGGCGGACATCTTCGCGCTGCCCGTGCTCAGCCTCGCCAAGCGGGCCGTGGTGGTCGGCGACGACCAGCAGATCGGGCCGCAGCTCGTCGGGATGCCCACCGATCGGGTACACGCGCTGATCGGGGCGCACCTGGCGCAGGTACCGTCCGGG
>JBPYFB010000441.1:0-3722 GCA_051986465.1 Rugosimonospora sp. | reverse complement strand
CACAGCCAAATGCCGCGTATGAACCCAGGTTCCCGCAGATCAATGCGTATCGCCCACACGAGAGTTCCGACACCGACCATCACCGCGACCACCGGCAGCACGACGAGCCAAGCCGAGGCCACGACGTGCACATTGTGGGTGACGCCAGATACGAGGCCGACAACGAACACAACGAGGATCGTCACAACCAAGCGGCGACGTGCGGGGCTCACGAGCCTGAGTAAACCATGGTGAGGTGACAGTGGCGTACAGCAGCCGAGTACAGCAGCCAACCCGACCTGACGGAGCTTTGGTAGTCCTGAACAAGCTCCCCGATCTCGCCTCGGGCCACAGCCGACCGAACTGCCCGTAGTCCCTCGGTCGCGGATACAGCGGGGCCCGGTGACGACAGTCTGACGACAACAACCACCTACGGCTGCATAGTCAGACCCCATCACCCGAGGTCGTAGCCTCCCAGCGACGCCTCTAACGCGACCCCGGCTAGACCTGAAAAGCGGAAGGTCGGCGGTTCGACCCCGCCCCTGGCCACTCACAATGACCGGGCAAAGCGCCTGGTCATTCGCCATTTAAAGGGATCATCGCGATCGACCGTCGTTGACCGCTGTTGGCCGCCGGATGCTCGCGATCACCGAACCTTGTTGCATGATCGCTGCACGACGCCGCGCGGGCCACCCGGCGATGCTTACTCCCCTGCCATTTCCCCACCACTGCCGAATCCAAGGCCGGCCGACCGGAATCAAGGGTGGCGTCCTACCCGGATATCCGCTTCACAACGATCCGGGTAGCCGCCCGGGCGACGATCACCCGAACTTCGTCCATTGCCCTTCAGAGATCACTTCGACGGAGCCGTTGACGACCTTGATGGCCGTCTGTTCGTCGATGGCGTAGGCAGGGACGCCGATGTTGGCGGCCCAACGTTCCGCGTCGGCCGGAGTGTTGGTGGGGAAGAGGTTGAGGTGCGGGAAGATCGAGAAGTCGACGACTCCTAGGGTGCGGTCGTCGGGCGCGGACGGCCACTCCACGAAATACTCTCCGATCCGGGGGGTCATCACCATGCTCCCGGCGCTGACTCCCACCCAGACCTTGTCGGATAGCGACGGCAGCAGATCTGCCAGCCCGGATTCGCGCATCCAGTGGCACAGGTATGTCGCATCGCCGCCATCGACCAGCAGCACGTCGGCCTCCCGGACCCACGGGACCCATCGCTCAGCGCCGATCGTGGGCAGCGCGGTGAGCTCGAGGACACCGAGCGACGCCCAGCCCAGGCCGGACAGGTACTGCCAATCGGGCGCGGGATCGGCGGCTACGAAGCCCCGTACCGATTTCGGACCGCACATCGGGTGACCCCACTGTGCTGTCGGGACGCAGAGGGCGCCGCACTCGGCGATCGGTTTGCCAAGAAGCTGCACGAGCGCCGAGTGAATGCTCGGATTCGTGACGCCGCCTGACGTAAGCAAGAGCTTCAAGGTGCCTCCAAATTCGCGCAGACGGGCGACTGTGCCTGATGATCAGGAACGGGCCGGGACTCATCGTAGTTCGGGCTTCCACTTGCGGAGGTCCCTCAGCACTCATGCGTCGAGCGCGCTGACCGCCGAGGGTAAACGCACGCTAAGCGCGTGATCCTGGCTGTGCAACCCGTCAGCTGCCAGCCCCGCAAACCCGAACGACCGACGAATGTCGGCTCGCACGCAATGGTCGTCAGCGTTTTCGCGATCCTGGCTGCCGGCCAGGGACTGAGACCGGCGCTGGTCGTCGTTCTGCTCTCGTGGCGCCCGACCCGGGCGCGTACCGGTCTTGGGTACCCGACCGAGCTGCGCTGGGACTCGACCTGGCGCCGCCGGATATCCCGGCCGTTCCCGCTGTGGCTGTACGGCGCCGGCGAGCTGGTCCTGTTTCATCCGGGCAGTCCCGACGCCACGCTCTGGATCTTCAACGCCAGTGATTTCCGGCGGGCGACAAAGACGTATACCTGACCGGGTACAGGTACGCGGTCGGCGCTACCGCCCGGCGCGGAATGTGCCTGGTGGCCCCTAGACTTGCGTCATGATCCGTCAAGTCTGGCGCGGGTGGTCGAATAAGCGGGCGGACGAATAAACAGAACGCCGACGCCTATGAGCGGGTCGAATCGAGGCGCGACGCATTACCGGGTTCCGGTCGATCGACCTGGTACGCCGCGAACGAACTGACGACGTCGAATTCATGACTCTCATGTGGTTCGACTCGCTGGACAATGTGCGGTCGTTCATGGGAGATGACTCTGCGCATTACGACGTACTCGACCGGCGGGAGCAACCCACCTGAAGCGCCGCTATGACTAGGGCCTGCAAAACACAGATGGTCAGGGTTTAGTGGTCACCACGATGATCAGGCCGGAGACCACCAGCCCGGTGCCCAGCCAGGTCCACAGGTTGGCCCGCTCGTGCAGGATCACCACGCTCGCGGTGAGGATGGCCAGGTAACCCAGTGCGTTGAACGGGTACGCGACGCTCAGCGGCAGCCGGCTGAGCGTGGTCAGCCAGGCGACCGCGGATACACCGAAGACGACAAGGCCGAGCAGCACCCAGGGCGAGGTCGCAGCCGCCACCGCGAGTGAGCCGTGGCGCAGCGCGGCCCGGTCGGTCGCCCGTTGCATGCCGTGCTTGAGCAGCAACTGCCCGACGGCCGCCGAACCGACGGCGAACAGTAGCAGCGCGATACTGGTGGCAGTCAACCTCTTCCCTTCCGGTGGCTGATCCGGCGGCGGAACCTGTACCGGCAGCTCATCCGCCTTCGACAACGACGGCCTCCTCGGCGTGCGGGGTCAGCCGCAGGATGAACTGGTACCCGAAGAGCGTGGGTCGGGCGCGTACCAGGGCCTGGTCGACGCTCTGGGTGAGGCTGCGCCGGCCGCCACCGTCCGACAAGGCGCCCAGCGGTAGCCCGGTGGCGTGCTCGTCGAGCACGTCGAAGCCGCAGTCGCGTACGATCCGGCGCAGCGTCGCCCGGGTGAAGAAGCGCAGGTGCGTATCGTCGAGGATGCCCCGCCGGTCGTACCCGAAGAGCCCGAACGCGACCCGGGTGCGCGGGTACCAGTGCCCGAAGTTCGGTACCGACAGCATCACCTGGCCACCCGGGCGCAGTACCTGGCGGATCTCGGAGAGGATCTTCCGCGGTCGCGGCAGGTGCTCGATGATGTCCCCGGCGATCACCACGTCGTACCCGTCGCCGACCTCCGGTGGGATGCCCTGCGAGAGGTCGGCCTGGTAGAACGCGTCGGTACGGTCGCGGACTCCCGGTACCTCGATGTAGTCCAGCCCGGTCACGTGGTGCCCCTGCGCGCGTACCCGCTCGGCCAGCAGGCCGCCGGAGCAGCCCAGGTCCAGTACGCGGGCAGGCGGGCGGCCGGCGAGCATGCTCAGGATCAGCGCGTGCGAGGAACCGTCGCCCTCCTTGAACGCGTACTCCGCCGGGGTGGCCACCCAGTCGGCCGTACCGAAGCCCTTCGCGGCCAGCCGGTACGTCAGGACGTCCTTGAGCACGTCCTTCGCGTACTTCATGCCGTTGACGTAGCAGATCTCGTCGCCGTAGTAGGTGGGGATCGGGATCTCCTTGATCCGCTTCCCGGCGTGTACGAGCTGCACGATGATCTGCGTATCGAAGTCGAAGCCGTCGTGGTTGTGCTGCAGCGGCAGCTCGGCGAGGGCCGCCACGCTGTACGCGCGGTACCCGGAGTGGAACTCGGT
>JBPYFB010000440.1:0-3931 GCA_051986465.1 Rugosimonospora sp. | reverse complement strand
AGGTCGGCGAAGATGAACGCGACCACCCCGCCGAAGCTGATGCCACCGTTCCAGAGCACCGCGGCCAGCGGCACGTTCCCGATCGAGCAGACGAAGCTGACCAGCGCCACCACGGGGCCGATCAGCGGACCCCACACCTTGCTCACCAGCGGATGCCCGGTCAGGAAGAAGCCGCGCCAGAAGCTCTCCGGCACCCACGCCGCGATCGCGCCGGCGATCAGCAGGCCGCCGGCCAGGTCCCGCCAGATCGCGGCCCACTCCATCACGAACACGTGCGACACCGAGGTGTACCCCTCGGCGGAGAACAGCCGCCGCGCGAAGGAGCCCTGCCGGCGTACCGACATGTCCATCGCGGCGTGCCCCTCCATCGACCCGGCCAGGCCCCGGTCGGCCTGCTCGCGCGCCTGGCGCAGCAGCCGCTCGCGCAGGGTGAGCCGGAACAGCACGGCGACCGCCACGATCATGACCGGGCCGCCGATGAACTCGGCCGCGGTGAACTGCCAGCCCATCAGCAGTGCCAGGATCACGCCGAGCTCGATGACGAGGTTGGTGGAGGCGATCTCGAACGCCATCGCGGCGGTGAAGTGCGCGCCCTTGCGGAACAGCGACCGGGCCAGCGCCACCGCGGCGTAGGAGCACGAGGACGAGGCCGCGCCGAGCCCGGCCGAGACGGCGAGGGTACCGGGGCGGTCGTCGCCGAGCAGCCGTACGACGGTGGCCCGGCGCACCACCGCCTGGACGACCGCGGACAGCGCAAAGCCGAGGATGAGCGCCCAGAGGACCTCCCAGGTCATCGACCCCGCGATGCGCAGCGCGTGGCCGATCGCACCGATCACCGGGCGGTCCCCGGCCAGCACAGCGTGACCAGGCTCCGGCCGCCGGCCGCCGGTTCCCGCTCCGGCGCGCCGGCCTCGCGCAGCGCCGCGCGTACCTCGTCGGTGCGCGCCGGCGGCAGGCACAGCCGGCGGCGGGTCACCTCGGCGAGCTCGTCCAGCGTGGCGTAGTCCGCTTCGGCGTCGCGGCGCCACCGGGTCACCGCCGGGCGCAGCCCCAGCTCGCGCAGGGCCGCGACGGCGTCCTGCGCGGTCGGGCGGTCCGGGCGGGTGATGCCGTGGAACCTCTCCCACAGCGGGTTGAGCGGGGTCAGCGGGTGGCGCTCGGTGAGCTCCACCACCACCCGGCTTCGCGCGTGCGCGGTCAGCGCCCGCGCGAACGGCCCGAGATCGGCGACGTTGTACAGCACGTTGCCGCAGACCACGACGTCGGCCGCGGGCACCCGGTCGGCCACGTCGGGCCAGCGCCCCGGTACCAGCTCCACCGGTACGCCCAGCCGCCCGGCCCGCTCGCCGTACGCCGAAAGCAGCGTCTCGTCGGTGTCGACGGCGGTCACCCCGCGCAGTACGGCACCGAGCGGCAGGCTGGTGGCGCCGGCGCCGGCACCCACATCGAGCACGGTGCCGCCCGACCCCAGCGCCTCGAGGGCCAGCCGGTACGTGGGGCCGACCGGCTCGGCCACCTGCCGCCGGGTACGCCGTACGAACACCTGCCGCGGCATGGCCCAGGGCGAGTCGGGTACCGCGGCGAGGATGTGGTCGGGGATGGCCCAGGAGCCCAGGTCCTCCCGCCACGACACGAGCGCGCTCATCCCCCTATGGTGCTACCCGCGCCGCGCGGGCGTGCCGCAGCCAGTACAACGGGTCGTCCCGGTGGTACACGTGCTCGCTGGGCTCGATGCGGTCCAGGAAGCCGGCGTAGACCGCCGCGTGCCGCAGCGCTTCCAGCGGTTCGAGCGCGTGCAGGGCCCGCTCCGGCTCGCACCCCGGCCGGGCCGCCCGCCACCACCGGCACCACTCGGTGGCCAGCGCGTCCCGCTCGAAGGCCGGCAGTCCACCGGCCATCCGCAGCAGGTCGAATCCCGGGTGCCCGAGCACGCTGTCACCCCAGTCGAGGATGGCCGTACCGGTCACGTTGCCGGGGTGGAAGTCGCCGTGTACCAGCGTCATCGGCAGCCCGCAGTTGAACGCCTCGGCGATCCGCTCGGGTACCCCGTCCACCAGGTCCGGGTACCCGTACCGCAGCGCCACCGCGCGGGTGCGGGCGGCCAGGCGCTGCGCCCCGTCGTCGGGTACCCCCAGCGAGCGCAGTGCCGGCAGGTCCTCGGCCGCAGCGAGCTGTACCCGGTGCAGCGCGGCCAGCATCCGCAGCCGCTCCTGGCACGGCGCGCCGTACCGGTCGCCACCCGGGACATCGGCGAGCAGTACCCGCGGGGCGTCCGCCGCGATGACGGGTGGCGCCACGCCGGGCAGGTACCGGTCGAGCCAACTCAGCACCGCGCCCTCGTGCCTGAAGAAGGCCGGCACCTCCTTGAGCCAGGCCGTACTGCCGGTGTGGGCCAGCCGCCAGACGCTGGACAGGTTCCAGGTTTTCACCTGGGTGGCGCGGAACTCGCCGAGCACGCCGGCCGCCCAGGCGAGCCCCTTGGCCGGCCCGCCGAGCTCCGCGTACGGCGCGCGCAGCGGGTGCGGCGCCAGCAGGCCGGCCAGGTCCACGCCGGCGGGCGCGACCGGCGCCGGAAGGGGTGCCTCGCGCACCGAGGCGAGGTATGTCGCATGTGGACCGTCGGTGCGCAGCAGTCGCAGTACCACCACGTCGACCCCGTACCGGCAGCGCGCGCCCTCCACCACGCAGGCGACCTCCTGGCGGTGCGGCACGGGTACGGGGTACGGGGGCAGCACGCCGAGCACCGCCCCCGTACCGTCCACGAGCACCAGGGATACCGTCCGATCCACGTCCGCAGGGTAGAGCCGCGCGGCGCGAGGTCACAACGCGTTATACGCCGGGCAGCCGGTGCGGCGAGGGGCGCAGGTACACCGCCCAGGTGACCGCGAAGCACAGCGCGTAGAACGCGATGAACGCGAGGTACGCCGCGTTGCCGCTGTGGTATGTGAGAAACGACTGCCGAAAGGCGACATTCACCAGTACGCCGCCGAACGCGCCGACGGCGCCGGCGATGCCGATCAGCGCACCGGACAACCGCCGCGCCGCCGCCGCGTCGCCGGGCAGCTTCGCGGCGAAGATGGCCGGGATCATCTTGTACGTGGAGCCGTTGCCCACCCCGGAGAACGTGAACAGCGCGATGAAGCCGGCGAGGAACAGCGGCTTGGCGTGGTGTTGCGAGGCGAACAGCACCAGCCCGGCGCTCGCGGCCATCGCGACGAAGTTGGCGAAGGTCACCCGCGCGCCGCCCAGCCGGTCCGCGAGCGCGCCGCCCACCGGCCGGATCAGCGAGCCGATGAGCGGGCCGAGGAAGGTCAGCTGCGCCGCGTCCACCGGTTTCATCGCGTACTGCACCTGCAGCACCTGGCCGAAGGCGAAGCCGAAGCCGATGAACGAGCCGAAGGTGCCGATGTAGAGGAACGACATGACCCAGCTGTGTGGCTCGCGGATCGCGTCGCGCATGGCCCGCTTCGGGTTGGCCGCGCTCGCGAGGTTGTCCATGCCGAGCGCGGCGGCGAGCGCGGCGAGCACGATGAGCGGAAGGTAGACGCCGACCAGGATCCGGGGGTGGGTGGCGCCCGCGGTCAGCAGCACGGCGAGCCCGACCAGTTGTACGGCGGCGACCCCGATGTTGCCGCCGCCCGCGTTGAGCCCCAACGCCCAGCCCTTCAGGCGCTGCGGGTAGAACGCGTTGATGTTCGTCATCGAGGAGGCGAAGTTGCCGCCGCCCACGCCGGCGATCACGGCCAGGACCATGAGAGTCGTGTACGAGACGCCGGGCCTGATGACGATCGCGGCCGGGATCGTCGGCAGCAGGAGCAGCGCGGCGGAGATGACCGTCCAATTGCGACCCCCGAACCGGACGACCGCGAACGTGTACGGCAGACGCAGCACCGCGCCGATGCCGGCCGGTACCGCGGTCAGCAGGAACTTG
>JBPYFB010000439.1:0-8364 GCA_051986465.1 Rugosimonospora sp. | reverse complement strand
CGCGATGAGTCCGGCGTCAGCACCTCGTCGCCCAGGACGATCGTCCCATCGGGAGCGAACCCGAACTCCAGCTTGGTATCGGCGATGATGATGCCGTGTTCGGCCGCGATGGCCGCGCCGCGCCGGTACACCTCGAGCGTCAGTTCGCGTAGGCGCTCGGCGACCTCCGCGCCGATCTGAGCGACAACCTCATCTAACGTCATGAACTCGTCGTGGCCCTCGCCGGGTGGCGTCTTTGTCGTGGGCGTGAAGA
Source organism: Rugosimonospora sp. (assembly GCA_051986465.1). Classification (GTDB taxonomy): domain Bacteria; phylum Actinomycetota; class Actinomycetes; order Mycobacteriales; family Micromonosporaceae; genus DATEJJ01. Next base: position 8,111 of record JBPYFB010000439.1, on the reverse strand, counting down.
CCGGCTCCGGCAGCTTCGAGCCTTCGGTCAGGTCGGCGGGAAGCTCGACTCCGGATATCGATCCGGTCTTCTGGTACTCGGTCAGGCCGAGGCCGGCGAGGTAGCCGCGCGCGATGCATTCGACCGGGATCATCTCCAGGCGCTGGCAGCGGATCGCCCGGCCGGCCCACTCGGCAGGTACGTCGGCCGCGGAGATGACGTGGTTGGGCACCACGTCCCTGAGCTTGTCGAACCACCACAGGGAGAGCTGGGTGAGTATCTTTCCCTTTTCCGGGACGGGCGTGGGCAGTACGACGTCGTAGACCGAGATCCGGTCGGAGGCGACCAGGACGACGTCTTCCCGGTCCTGGTATACGTCCCTGACCTTGCCCGAGTGCACCAGTTCCATGCTTCGCCCTCTTACCGCAGGCTGTGTTGATCTGACGGGCTCAGACTAACCCAGCGCTCCGGCGGAGATCGGCGTCCGGTGGAGAAATGTTGAGCGCGCTACGCATTTCTCCACCAGACGCCGATCATGGAACTGAGTGTCCTCAATGGATGATGTCGAGCGGCTCGTCCAGCCCGGCGGCGGCCGCCGTGGGGAGATCGCCGAGGTGCTTGGCCCACAGCGCCTCCGCGGCCGCCACGTCCTTGTGCTCTATGTGGCCCAACAACTCCGCGTGGGCCCGCTGTACCCGAGCCAGCCGGCGGCGGGCCGCCTGGTCGCTTCCGGTCGCGGGTACCCCGTCGGGCGCCGGGGTGGCCTGGGTGAGGATCTGCTGGACCATGCGGGACAGCAAGGCGAGCGTGTGGTTGCCGGCCAGTTCCACGACCATCCGGTGGAACTCGTCCGATGCGTCGTCGCGCTGTGCCTCCAGCACCCCGCGCAGTTGCCTGAGTTGCTGGCTGGTGCGGTGCCCGGCGAGCAGTCCGGCGCAGGCGGATTCGACGACCGCGCGGGCCCGGTACACGTCCCGCAGCGTGGTGCCCTCGTGTTGCAGGACCAGGGCGGCGTATCGGGCGGCCACCTCGGCGGTCGGCGCGTGTACCCGACCGCCGCCCCGGGCACCGCGCTGAATTGTGATGAGCTGTTCGGATTCGAGAATTCGAAATGCTTCACGCAACGTCGGCCGGGAGACTCCGAACTGTTGCATGAGAACGTTTTCGGGCGGCAGGCCGTCGCCCTCGTGGAGGCTGCCGCGGACGATGCGCCGGCGTAATGCCTGCGCGACAAGCTCCGCGCTCTTGGGCACCCGCACCCGGTCCTGTGTCATCCTCAATCCTCACAGTTCATCAAGAATGAAGCCGAGTGTACTGGTTTAGTCGGATTGTAAGCAGGGCGAACCGCCGCGAACCGTTGGGTGCATGACATACTCGGCCATGGATTTCGTCGATCTCACCGGGATTAACGGCGCAGCCGGCATATCGGCTTCGCTGCGCGGCTATCTGGCGACACCAACCGGCCAAGGTCCGTGGCCGGGCGTCGTGGTGCTGCACGAGGCGTTCGGCATCAACGATGTGGTACGGCGCCAGACCGATCGGCTCGCCGCGGCCGGATACCTTGCCCTCGCGCCCGATCTGTACAGCGACGGCGGCGCCCGCCAGTGTCTCATCTCGACATTCCGCGCCCTGCGAGCCGGGCAGGGGCGTGCCTTCAACGACATCGAAGCGTCCCGCCGGTGGCTCGCGCAGTCGGCTCCGTGCACCGGAAAGGTTGGCGTCATCGGGTTCTGTATGGGCGGCGGTTTCGCATTGCTGACCGCGGCGCGCGGTTTCGACGCCTCGTCCGTCAACTACGGCCAGCCGACGCCGAAGGATCTGGACGGATTGCTGCGCGGCGCGTGCCCGATCGTCGCAAGTTACGGCGCGCGGGACCTGAGCCTGCGCGGCGCGGCGGCCAGGCTGGAAGCCGCGCTGGAGCGCACCGGCATCCCGCACGACGTGAAGGAGTATCCGGACGCGGGGCACGCCTTCCTCAATGACGAGCTGGTCGGGCCGCGGGCGCTGCGGCCGGTCATGCGGGTACTCATCGGCGCGCACCCGGAACCCGAGGCGGCCGCCGACGCGTGGCGGCGCATCACCGCGTTCTTCGCCGAGCACCTGGCCAGCGAGCACCCGGACGGGTAGGGGTTTGACCGAGGCGGGGTTTGACCGGGCGCGCCTCGGGTAGCCGAGGCGCGATGAACGAGCCGATGACCCAACCCGCCGGACCGCGCCGACTCGCGCTGCTCGACAAGTACCTCGCGGGTGCCGCGGCCGACCTGCTCGGCCACGATCCGCGCACCGCTGACCTCGACGTCGACGTGCGCTTCGACCAGGGCGTCGCGCACCTCTCGGGTGCCGTCGCCGCCCCCGAACACCTGCGGCTGGTACGCGAGTTGGTGGGCCGGCTCGCCGGCGTACACGCGGTGTGGGACCGGGTACGCGTCGCCGGCCGCGATCCCATCGTGGTGGACCTCGGCAGCGGCAACACCGTGCAGTACGACACGAACATCGGGGTGGACCGCCGGCCGGGCAAGGCGGTCGCGGTCCTCGCCGACCTCCGGTACCCGCTGCCCTTCGCCGACTCCCGCGTGGACGGCGTGTTCACCGTGCACGTGCTGGAGCACCTGCCGGACTACCTGCCATTGGTGGCGGAGTGCCACCGGATCCTGCGCCCGGGCGGGGTGCTGCACGTGATGGCGCCGTGGTGGCGGCATGTCAACGCGGTCGCCGATCCCACCCACATCCGCTTCTTCGACGCACAGACCGTGAAGGGCATCTGCGCCGGGGTCGGCGGCGGCCCGCAGTGGTACCCCCTCCACGTCTCCTGCGACGGCGCCTCCGTCCTCGCCGACCTGGTGCCCGTCAAGGGTGATCAACTCGCCCCCGACGACGTGACCCTGGGCCGGTTCTTCACCTGAGAGGCACGATCAGGCGGCACCTGATCAGGCGCCGTGCGGCCGGTGCAGAAAGCCGCGGCGGCGCCGGGTGCGGGCCGGCTCCCGAAGGTCGATGTAGGGCTCCTCGGCCGCCGGGTGGCCGGCCCGCTCCGCCCGGCTGCGCTGCAGTTCCGCGTCGAACTCGGCGCCCAGCAACACGGCGACGTTGGACAGCCACAGCCAGACCAGGAAGACGATCACCGCGGCGAGGCTGCCGTACGTGCGGTTGTACGAGCCGAAGTTCACCACGTACAGCGCGAAGCCCGCCGAGACGATGATCCAGACGAGTACGGCCAGCAGCCCGCCCGGGCTGACCCACCGGAACCCGCCGGTACGCGCGTTCGGCGACGCCCAGTACAGCAGGGCGAAGAGCAGGCTGATCAGCACCAGTACCACCGGCCACTTGGCGATGTCCCATGCGGTGACGGCGGCGTTGCCCAGGTGCATGGCGTGCCCCACCTTCCGGGCCAGCGCGCCGGTGAGTATCAGGGTCAGCGCGATGACGATGACCAGCACGCCGCTCAGGATCGTGATGCCGACCCGGATCGGCAGCTTCTTCCATACCGGCCGGGCCTCGGGTACGTCGAAGATGGCGTTGCTCGCGCGCATGAACGCGCCGACGTAGCCGGAGGCCGACCACAGCGCGCCGAGCACGCCCACGATCGCCAGTACGCCGGCCGTGGACCGGTGCCCCTGTTGCAGGTTCCGGACGGCATCGCGCAGCAGGTCGCGGGTTGGGCCCGGGGCGAGGCCGGTGAGGCTGTTCAGGATCCGGTCGGTGGTGGTCGGCCCGGCCAGGCCCACCGCGGAGATGAGCACCAGCAGCCCGGGAAAGATCGAGAGCATGCCGTAGTACGTCAGCGCCGCCGCCCAGTCCGTGATGTTGTCCCGCCGGGCCTCCTTGACGGTCCGCTTGAGCGCCGCCCACCACGACCGCACCCCCAGCTTCGCCGGACTTGTCGGGCCTTGGTTGGCGGTGGGCGGTTCGGGATTGCCGGCGTCTCGGGGGCCTTCGGGATTGCCGGCTTGGGGGCTGTGGCTCATCAGAGAGCTATACCCGGGCCGCCGCCCGCCCATCCCTCGCGCCGCCCGGTACCCGTACCGGCCGGTCGGGGCTGGCGAGCAGGCACGCGGCGGTCACCCGCAGCCGGCGCCCGGGCGGTACCGCCACCCGCCGGCGCAGCACGTCGTACCCGCAGGCGACCACCTCGTCGAGGATCCCCCCGTACAGCTGGTACGCGGCCCGGACGCAGCGCCGCGCGGCCGGGTCGAGCAGGGGGATGCCGGGCGCGGCCAGCTCGTAGTGCCGGCGGGCCCGCGCCACCTCGTGCGCGATCAGGTCGCGCACCGGCTGGCTGGCGGTACCGGCGCGCAGGTCGTCCTCGCACACGCCGAACCGGCCCAGGTCGGACTGGGGCAGGTACACCCGGTCGCGGGCCAGGTCCTCGGCCACGTCCCGGATGAAGTTGGTCAACTGGAACGCCAGCCCGAGCTGGCGCGCCGGCTCCCGGGCCGCGGCCGGGTCGGGCGAGCCCAGTACCGGCAGCATCAGGGTGCCGATCACCGCCGCCGAACCCTCCATGTACTCGAGCAGGTCCTCGTAGGTCGGGTACCGGGTGACCGTGAGGTCCTGCGCCATCGAGCGCAGGAAGGTGTCCACGTCGCCGCGGTCCAACCCGTACCGCTCGATCGTGTGCAGCAGGGCGGGCAGCACCGGGTCGTCCAGGTCACCGGCCCGGAACCGGGCGCCGAGAGCGTCCAGGCGGGCCGAGCGCGCCGCCGCGCTCGCCCCGTCGAAGGCGTCCACGATCTCGTCGGCGTACCGGGCGAAGCCGTACAGGGCGTGCACGTGGCGCCACTTGCGCGGCGGGAGGAGGAGGGTGGCGAGGAAGTACGTGCGGCCGTGCGCACGGTGCAGGCGACGACAGCGCCGGTACGAGGCGGCGAGCCGGGATTCCACGCTTGCGAGGGTACCGGTGCCGGTAGGATGCTCCGGTGCGACGCTGGCGCTGGCTCGGCCTCGCCGGCTCGGTGCTCGTGGCCGTGGCCGCGTACGCCGTCGGCGCGAACGTCGGCCCGGCGCCGGCCGGACGCGTCGCGCTCTCCACCCAACCAGGTCACCTGCTGGGCCTCGCCGCGTGGCTGGCCGGGGCGGCGCTGCTCGCCACCGCGTGGTGGCGGCTGCCGGCATCGCCCCGCACCGTGGTGCTGTGGGCGGGGGCGCTGTGGGTACTGCCGTTGCTGGCGGCGCCTCCGCTGGGCAGCCGCGACGTCTTCGCGTACGCCTGCCAGGGCTACGCGTACGCGCACGGCTTCGACCCGTACACCGCCGGCGCCCAGGCCGCCTCCTGCCCGTGGACGGCGGCGGTACCGGCGCTGTGGCGCACGACACCCGCCCCGTACGGGCCGCTCTGGCTGCTGCTCAGCGGCGGTGCGGCGCGGATCGCGGGGGGCAGCCTGTGGGCGGCCGTGATCGCGTTCCGGGTGATCGCGCTCGCCGGCCTGCTGCTCGCCGGCTGGTGCGCCACCCGCCTCGCCCGGTACGCCTCGATGCCGCCCGGCACGGCGCTCTGGCTCGGCGTGGCGACCCCGCTGGTGCTCGTGCACGGCGTCAGCGGCGCGCACAACGACGCGCTCGCCACCGGTCTCGCGCTCGCCGGTCTCGCGGTGGCCGCGGCGGCCCGGGAGGCGCCGGGCGCCCGGCGCCGGTGGGCGCTGGCCGCCGCGTGCGGCGCGCTGTTCGCGTTGGGGCTCGCGGTGAAGGTGGTCGCCATCGTGGCGGCGCCGTTCGCGCTCGCCCTGATCGGCCGGGCCAGCCTGCGCCGGCTCGCGGTCGCGGCGGCGCCGTTCGGGGCCGGGGCCGCGGCGACCTATGCGGCGCTGTGGGCGGTGACGGGCCTGAGCTTCGGGTGGGTACGGGCACTCTCGTCCACGACCTCGTTGGCGCAGTGGACGTCCCTGCCGACCGGCGTCGGCATGGCCTTCGGGTACCTGCTGCGCGTGCTCGGCGTACCGCATGGGTACTCGACCTCGGTGTCGGTCTTCCGGGTACTCGGCGCGCTGCTGCTCCTGGCTGTGCTCGCGATCCTGTGGTGGCGGGCCTGCCACGCGGCGACGGCCGGGGAGGTGCTGCGCCTGACGGGGCTGGCACTGGCGGCGTCGGTACTGCTGGCACCGGTCTTCTACCCGTGGTACGCGCTGACCCCGCTGGCGGTCCTCGCCTTGTGCATCACCGCGCCCCGGGTACGTACGCGCCTGGCCGCCGGTACCGTCGCCCTGGTGTTTCTCGTCCTCCCGGACGGGTATGGCCTGGCCGTCGCCACGAAGCTACCGGGTGCCCTGCTCGCCCTCGCCCTCGCCGTCGCCGCCACGGTATGGCTGCTGCGCCGCCGGAGCGAGCTTGATTTGTCGTGAGTACCGTGCGGATCGCCACGCTCAACATCTGGCACCGGTCCGGGCCGTGGCCGCAGCGGCTGCGCCTGATCCGGCGCGAGATCGAGCGGCTGCGCCCCGCCGTCCTCGGGCTGCAGGAAGTGCTGCGCGACCCGGACGGCGGGTGCCAGGCCGAGGAGATCGCCAAGGGCCTCGGGTACCGCGTCGTGTACGGCCCGGCCGACGGGCACCTGGGCAACGCCGTGCTCTCCCTGCTGCCCGTCACCGATGAGCGCACCATCCCGCTGCCCGACCTGGGCAGCGGCGAGCAGCGCTCAGTGGTGTACGCGTCGGTCAGTACTCCGTACGGCGCGCTGCCGGTCTTCGTCACCCACCTCAACTGGCGCTTCGACCACGGCTACGTCCGCCTCGCCCAGGTACGGCAGGCGCTCGCCGCCATCGACGAGCTGGCCCCGGCCGAGCGGGGCGACCTGCCGGCGATCCTGATGGGCGACCTCAACGCGGATCCGGACTCCGACGAGATGAGGTTCCTCCGTGGACTGTCCGTTGTGGAGGGTCGATCGGTGTTCTTCGCCGACGCGTGGCTGTACGCGGGCGACGGTACGCCGGGCACCACGTTCGACCGGAGCAACGCCTATGCCCGCGCCGTACGGGAGCCGTCCCGCCGGGTCGACTACATCCTGGTACGAGGAGGTCCGGACGCGCGCCAGCGCGGCGAGCCGGTCCATACCGAGGTGGCGTTCACCGCGACGGAGATGCACGCGGGCGAGACCGTCTGGGCCTCCGACCACTTCGGCCTCTGCTCAGACATCTGGTACGCCCCAAGATCCTCCATCTAGTCCCCCCAAGATCGCTCTGGTACGCCGCCCAAGATCGTCGCAACTTCATTGAAATTGCGGTGTTGGGGCGGCCCCAACACCGCAATTTCAATGAAGTTGTCGCGGGGTCGGAAGGTGTCGTTTGAACAGCGGAGCCGGCCGGGGCAGCCGCCCCGAGGACGCGTCGCACTGGGCCGCCACCCGCGCGGCGGCCGCGGGCAGGAACGGGGCAAGCTCCTTCGCGAGCACGGTACACACGGCGAGGAGGGTACCCAGCGCCTCGTCCCGCGCCGCGCCCGCGAGGTGCCACGGTCGCAGCCGCTCCACGTACCGGTTCGCCTCCTCCACGATGCCCAGCACCGCGCCGCTCGCCGACCGGAAGTCTCCGGCGTCCAGCGCCGCGTCCACCCGCCCGGCCACGTCCGTCCACTCTGGAGCCTGGTACCCGGCCGGCACCTCGCCGTCGCAGAACCGGTGGAGCATCGTCACGACCCGGTTCACCAGGTTCCCGACCCCGTTGGCGAGGTCCTGGTTCGCGCGGGCGACCAGCCGCTCCGCCGTGAAGTCGGTATCGCCGACCCGGGCCACCTCGCGCAGCAGCCACCAGCGCACCGCATCGGCCCCGAACCGCTCGACAAGCTCCAGCGGGTCGACCGCGTTCCCGGTGGACTTGCTCAGCTTGCGCCCCTCGACGGTCAGGTAGTCGTGGACGAGGATATCGGTCGGCACGGGTACGCCCACCGAGAGCAGCATCGCCGGCCAGTACACCGCGTGGAAGCGGAGCACCCCCTTGCCGACCAGGTGCACGCGCTGTCCACTGTGCAGCCACCACTGTGGATAGTCCGGCCCGCCGGTGCCGTACCCGAGCGCGGTGAGGTAGTTGCCGAGCGCGTCCCACCACACGTAGATGACCTGGCTCGGGTCGTCCGGTACCGGAATTCCCCAGCCGTGGGCCCGCTGCACCGACCGGGAGATGCTGAAGTCGAGCAGGCCGGCATCG
>JBPYFB010000438.1:0-9744 GCA_051986465.1 Rugosimonospora sp. | reverse complement strand
TTCCAGCCGATCGGCGAGGAGATCCGGGTACGCCGGCTGTCGCTGCGCCGCAACGAGGTCGCCACGCTCGTCGGGATGGGGCCTAGCGCGTGGCATGCCGACCCCGGCCGGCTCGACGCCGCGATCGGCGCGCTACCCGAGCCGGTACCGGTCACCGCGTCGGTACGGCTCGCCCGCTACACGCCGGCCTGAACCTCACGTGGACAGGTCGACCTCTTCCCAGTTCGGTGGCGCGTCGTGTACCGGGCCGCGCAGCACGACCGCCCACTCCAGCGCCCACCGGCGCTGCCCGATGGCGTTGGAGTCGATCATGCCGGGCAGCGGCGCATGGTGCCGCTCGGCCTCGAGGTACGCCCAGTCGAGGCAGTAGTACAGATCGAGCAGCACGGCACCGTCGCGCGGGTCGCGCGGGGCGGTGAGCGTACGCGACTGCCACGCCTTGTACGGCTCCCCCGCGCGCAGGTCCGGCAGCGCCGGCATGAGGTGCTCACCGGCGGGCGCGGCCGGATCCAGCCGCTTGATGAGAGACAGCAGCCAAGCCAGCGCGCCCAGCGCCTCGAGGTGGAGGGAGAACGCGTGCACGTCGCCCTCGCCGGTCGCGACGAAGCGCCACTCCGGCGGGGTCAGCTGGTCGAGCAGGTGCGCGTCGAGCAACCAGCTCATCGCGAGCTGGCTGGGCATCCCGAAGCAGCGCGCGAGCACCACATTGAGGACGGCGGCCCGGGCCTCCAGTTCCGGCCGGGGCCGCAGCTCCACCTGGTCCCCTGGCTCCCAGACCAGCGGGAAGTTCGGCGGCGGTACCGGTAGGCCGAGGCGGTACACCTCATCGAGGTTGGCGGCGCGTACGGTTTCGGCGTCTGGCGTGGGTACGATCATCTGTCTCGCTAGCCGGTAGGGACGAGCGTCGGGTCGTACTGCTGGCATCGATCCTGGCTGGTACGCGAGGCCCAGGTCAAACCCCTGGCACCCGGTCCAGCACAAGGGGTTCGGGTTCCGGCGGGTGCGGGCTGATCCGTACCGCGTCCCGTACCACCGCGAGCGCGTCCGCGATCCGCCGCGGGTCGTCGGCACGCAGCTCGTACAGGGGATCCCCTACGCTGACCCGGTCACCCGGGCGGCGCCGCAGCAGTACGCCCGCGCTCGCGGACACCGCGTCCTCCTTGCGGGCCCGCCCCGCGCCCAGCCGCCAGGCCGCCACCCCGATCCCGTATGCGTCCACAGTGGAGACGTAACCGTCCTCTGTGGACCGTACGACCTCCAGCTCGGGGGCGACCGGGAGCAATGCGTCGGGGTCGCCGCCCTGCGCCCGTACCAGCGCCCGCCAGGCGTCCATCGCCCGGCCGTCGCGCAGTGCCCGCTCCGGATCCTCCGCGAGCCCGGCCAGCTCGAGCATCTCCCGGGCCAGCGCCAGCGTCAGCGCGACGACGTCGGGCGGGCCGCCGCCGGCGAGCACCTCGACCGCCTCGGCGACCTCCAGGGCGTTGCCTACGGCCAAGCCGAGCGGGGTGGACATGGCGGTCAGCAACGCAACCGTGCGTACCCCCTGCGCGCAGCCCAGCTCGACCATGGTGCGGGCCAGTTCCCGGGCCTGGTCGGCGGATTTCATGAACGCGCCCGAGCCGACCTTCACGTCCAGCACCAGAGCGCTCGTACCCTCGGCGATCTTCTTGCTCATGATGGAGCTGGCGATCAACGGTATCGACTCGACGGTCGCGGTCACGTCGCGCAACGCGTACAGCTTGCGGTCGGCGGGGGCCAGCCCGTCGCCGGCCGCGCAGATCGCGGCTCCCACGCCGCGCAGTTGGCCGAGAAACTCCCCGCTGGACAGGTGGGTGCGCAGCCCCGGTATCGACTCCAGCTTGTCCAGCGTGCCGCCGGTGTGCCCGAGGCCCCGCCCGGAAAGCTGCGGTACGGCCGCGCCGCAGGCCGCGACGAGCGGCGTGAGCGGCAGGGTTATCTTGTCGCCGACGCCGCCCGTCGAGTGCTTGTCTACCGTTGGCCGGTCCACTGTAGACAGATCGAGCCGCTCGCCGGACGCGATCATCGCGGACGTCCAGCGGGAGATCTCCGCGCCCGTCATGCCGCGCAGCAGAATCGCCATGGCAAGCGCCGACATCTGTTCCTCGGCGACGACACCCTTGGTGTACCCGTCGACCACCCAGTCGATCTGCTCGTCCGACAGGCGTCCCCCGTCCCGCTTGGCCCGGATGACGTCCACAGCCGCAATACCGGTCACGCCTGCCACCTGTTGGGGACCTCTTGCGGCGGGTCGGCGGTACCGGCCCAGTAGGTCTGACCGTCGGCGGCGACCACCACGACGCGGGGGGTACGGGTGCGGCCCCAGGCGACCGCGTCGGCCGCGTCCCGCCAGTTGCCACCCTCCTCGAGGATGCCGGCCGGCTCGTCGTCGCCGCCGCTCGAACGCTCCCAGTACCCGGTCCACACGCGCTCGCCGCCGACCACGTCGGGATGCACGAAGACAGTGCCCCGGCCCTGGTACGCCCGCAGCTTCGCGGGGATGGCCGGGGTTGCCGCGGGTACCCGCGCCCCCAGATCTTCGGCGCCGAAGGCCCGCGGCAGCAACTCCGCCATGGGCAGCGGCCCGTCCCACGCGTCGACCAGGCAGCGCGGCCCGCCGTGCTCCCACAGCAACTGGCGGCAGCGCCCGCAGGGCATCAACGGCTCGCCCTGTCCGTCCACACAGGACAGAGCGACCAGCCGGCCGCCGCCGGTCGCCGCGAGCTGGGAGACGACGCCGCATTCGGCGCACAGCCCGATGCCGTAGGAGGCGTTCTCCACGTTGCACCCGACGACGACGCGGCCGTCGTCGACGAGCCCGGCCGCGCCGACCGGATAGTCCGAGTACGGCGCGTACGCCCGCCGCATCGCGGCGGTGGCCGCGGCCCGCAGCGCGGCCCAGTCGATGTCGCTCATCCCTTTATGTATGGCTTTCCGTCGGCCGCCGGCGCCCGGACCCGCCCGATGAGTCCGGCCACGGCCACGATCGTGACCAGGTACGGCAGCATGTTGATGAACTCGTTGGGTATCACGCTGTTCACGCTCACCAACGCGTCGGCGATGGCGCGGATGAACCCGAACAGCAGCGCGGCCAGGGTGGCGCCGACCGGGTTCCACCGCCCGAAGATCAGCGCGGCCAGGGCGATGTAGCCGCGGCCGGCCGACATGTTCTGGGTGAAGCCACCGACGCCGCCCAGCGTCAGGAACGCACCGCCGAGGCCCGCGATCACGCCGGCCACGAGCACGTTGCGGTACCGCATGCCACGCACCTTCACACCGACGGTATCGGCGGCCGTGGGGTGCTCGCCGACGGCTCTGGTACGCAGGCCCCACCTGGTGTGGAACAACCCGAAGTGGATCGCGACGACCAGCACGATCGCGATGTACACCAGGACGTTCTGCTCGAAGACCGCCGGGCCGATCAGCGGGATCTTCGACAGTAGCGGCACGTTCCAGGCCGACATGATCGGCGGGAAGTTGAACTTGTCCGCCTCACGCTGCATGAGCTGGGTGAACAGGAAGCCGGTCAGGCCCAGCGCGAAGACGTTGAGCACCACTCCGAGCACCACCTGGTCGACCAGGTACCGGATCGCCAGCACGGCGAGCAGCGCCGCGATCAGCACGCCACCGAGGGCGGCGGCGATCAGGCCGAGCCAGATCGAGGCGAACACCGTACCGAACAGGGCACCCATGAACGCCCCGGTCAGCAACTGGCCCTCGATCGCCACGTTGATCACGGCGGTTCGCTCGCACAGCACGCCGGCCATCGCACCGAAGATCAGTGGGGTGGCGCCGCGTACCGCGTCGCTGCCCACCGCGCCCAGCGGCATCACGTAGCCCGCGAACTGCCAGCACAGGAACGACAGCAGGAAGCCGGTCAGCGCGAGCCCGGTGAGCGAGCCGAACCGTCGGGCCGCGCCGCGGGTGAACAGTGCCGCGCCGGCCAGCGCGCAGAGCAGACCGAACCCGATCGCCCCGGGCCGCGCGGGAATGGGCAGCGAGGTGCCGGCGGCGGTGCTGGCCCAGGTGAAGCGGGCATCCTTCCCGGCGTGCGCGAGCATGCCGAACACGACCGCCGCCGCGGCACCGAGACCGAGGTAGGTGGCCCCGGCCCGGCGCGCCCGGGACCAGAAGCCCTTCGCGGGCAGGGCAGCGGCCGGCGTGTCGTACACGGTCAGCGTGGTGGTCATCGCGGCTACCAGCCCTTCGCCATGGCACCGGCGGCTCCGGCGGTACGCACCGCCCGGAGCCGGAAGATCTCCTTCACCAGTCGCGGCGCCGCGATCAGGATCACGATCACGGCCTGGACCACCGTGGTCAGGTCGATCGCGACGTGGGAGTAGGACTGCATACGGTTGCCGCCCGCGTGCAGAGCACCGAAAAGCAGCGCCGAGGCTGCCACGCCCCACGGCCGGCCGCGCCCCAGCAGGGCCACGGTGATCCCGTCGAAGCCGATCGTCCCCGATACGGCGGGGGTCAGCGTGTACGCGGTGCCCTGTACCCAGACGCCGCCGCCCAGCCCGGCCAGCGCCCCGGAGACGAGCATGGCGAGGATGTACGTCTTGGCGACGCTCATGCCGGCGGTGCGCGCGGCGGCCGGATTGGAGCCGACCGCACGCAGTTCGAAGCCGACCGTGGAGCGCTGCAGCAGCCAGTACACGGCGGCGGCGGCCAGTACCCCGAGCACGATCGCCAGGTTCCACCGCAGGTTGGCGCCGCCCAGCAGGGGCAGTTTCGCGGTATCCCGTACCGGCTTGCTGATCGGGTCGGACCGGGTCGGGTCGTGGATGCCCTGCTGCCGGATCACCCAGTACAGAAACTGGAGCGCGACGTAGTTCAGCATGATCGTGACGATCACCTCGTGGGCGCCGGTACGCGCCTTGAGGTACCCGGCGATGCCGGCCCAGATCGCGCCGGCGATCGCGGCACCGAGCAGGGCCGCGATGAGGTGGATCCCGTACGGCAGGTGCAGGGCGAGGCCGACCACGGCGCCGCCGATACAGCCCATGATCACGGCGCCCTGCGCACCGATGTTGAACAGGCCGCCCCGGAACGCGAACGCCACGGCAAGGCCGGTGAAGATCAGTGGTGCGGTGTAGGTGAGCGTCTCGGAGATCGGCGCGAACGCCAGGCTCCACGAGTTGGTACCGCTGATCGCACCGGAGACCGTGGACGTGTCGACGATGGAGCCCTTGATCAGGTTCGCGTACGCGCCACCGACGAGCGAGAGCGAGTCGCCGAGGACGGTACCGGGCTCAGCGAACAAGTACCCCCACTCGGCGCGTACCTGCTGGTCGCCGATCACGATGAGGATCGCGCCCACGACGAGCGCGAGCACGAGGGCGAGCACGGTGACGGTGAACGCGTTGGCGGTGGTGAGCCAGTCGACGGTGCGGCGCCCGAGGCTCGCCCGCCGCCTCTCCGGTACCTGCTTCTCCGGTACCTGCGTTTCCTGCTCCTGCGCGGTCATGCGGCCCGCTCCTCCGTGATGCCGGCCATCAGCAGGCCCACCTGCTCCCGGGAGGCGCCCGCGGGCAGCGTGGCGAGGATCCGGCCGCGGTACATGACGGCCACCCGGTCGGCGAGCCCGAGCACCTCGTCCAGCTCGCTGGAGACCAGCAGGATGCCGGCGCCCTCGTCGCGCTCGCGGATCACCCGCTCGTGGATGAACTCGGTCGAACCCACGTCCACGCCGCGGGTGGGCTGCGCCGCGACGACCATGCGCAGGTCGCGGCCGAGCTCGCGGGCCACGATCACCTTCTGCTGGTTGCCGCCGGAGAGCGTGCCGACCGGCGTCTCCTCGGACGACGTGCGGATGTCGAACTCGCCGATGAGATCCTTCGCCGCCTGGGCGATCGCGGCCGGCCGCAGCGCGAGCCCGGCGGCGTACGGCGCCCGGTCGTACCCGTCGAGCACCAGGTTCTCGGCGACCGTGAAGTCGCTGACCAGCCCGTCCACCGTACGGTCCTCGGGGATGTACCCGACGCCCGCGCGCAGCGTGTCTCTGGTACTGCGAGCGGCGATGTTCTCGCCGGCGAGCTCGACCTCGCCGGCCGCGACCGGGCGCAGGCCCATGATCGCCTCGACCAGCTCGGTCTGGCCGTTGCCCTGCACGCCCGCGATGCCGAGCACCTCGCCGGCGCGTACCTCCAGGTCCACGCCGTCGACAGCGGCCTGCCCGCGGTCGTCGTACACCCGCAGCCCGCGTACGGACAGCACCGCGTCGCCAGGGCGAGCCGGTGCCTTGTCCACCGTGAGCCGGACGCTGCGCCCGACCATCAGCGCGGCCAGGGAGTCCTCGGAGGCGTCCGGCTGGGCGGTGCCGACGACCTGGCCCCGGCGCACCACGGTGATCCGGTCGGCGATCGCCTTGACCTCTTTGAGCTTGTGGGTGATGAAGACGATGGACTTGCCGGCCGCCTTGAGCCCCCGCATGACCGTCAGCAGCTCGTCGGTCTCCTGCGGAGTGAGTACGGCGGTCGGCTCGTCGAGAATGAGCAGGTCGACCTCGCGTACCAGAGCCTTGATGATCTCGACGCGCTGCTGCACGCCGACCGGCAGGTCCTCGACGGTCGCGTCCGGATCCACCGGCAGCCCGTACCGCTTCGACACCTCGACCACGTGCGAACGCGCGATGCGCCGGTTGAGCAGCCCGACCGGACCGGCGTTGGTCTGCTCCGCGCCGAGCATGATGTTCTCGGTCACCGTGAACACCGGTACGAGCATGAAGTGCTGGTGCACCATGCCGATGCCGGCGGCGATCGCGTCGCCCGGGCTCTTGAAGCGCACCGGCGCCCCGTTGACCAGGATCTCGCCCTCGTCCGGCTGCAGCAGCCCGTACAAGACGTTCATCAGGGTGGACTTGCCCGCGCCGTTCTCGCCGAGCAGCGCGTGGATCTCGCCGGGCTCGACCACCAGGTCGATCCGGTCGTTGGCGACGAGATCGCCGAAGCGCTTGGTGATGCCGCGCAACTCGAGTCTCAGGGCCGGCCTCCGTACGGGTGGTAGGACTACGCCGCGGACCGACGTCACGCGTCGGTCCGCGGCGGCGTACCGGGGCACGTCCGCGCGATCTTCTCACGCGGCGTACCGGTGCACTACTTGGGCTGCGCCGGCGAGGTCACCGTGATCTTGCCCGACACGATGTCCTGCTTCAGCTGCGTGATCTCGCTCTGCAGGTCCGCCGGCACCTTGCTCTCGAACTGGTGGTACGGCGCGAGCTGCACGCCGTTGTTCTCGAGCGTGCCGATCGAGCCGGAGCCGCCCTGCAGGCTGCCCGCGGCCAGCTTGAGCACGGCCTCCTTGACGGTGTCGGAGATGTTCTTGACAACCGTCGACAGGAAGACCGAGCAGTACTGGGCGGCGCTGTTGCAGCCGTCCTGGTCCACCCAGATCACGCTGAACTTGCCGCCCGACTGCTGCGCCGCCGAGGCGGTGCCGAGGCCGGTGCCGCCCGCGACGGGGAGGATCACGTCGGCGCCCTGCGCCACGAAGGCGTCGCTGAGCTGCTTGCCGGCGTTCTGGTCGGTGAAGGGGTTCTGGCCGGGCACGAAGCTGCCGTTCTGGGTGGTCTTGTTCCACCCCAGCACCTGCACGTTCTTGCTCTTGACCTGGTTGTAGTGCGCCACACCGTCGACGAAGCCGTCCATGAAGATGGTCACCGGCGGGATCTTCAGGCCGCCGTACGTCGCCACCTTGCCGGTCTTGCTGTAGCCCGCCGCCAGGTACCCGGCGAGGTAGCCGGCCTGGGCGGTGTCGAACTGCATCGAGTACACGTTGGGCTGCGCGATCGACGCGTCGATGATGGCGAACTTCTTGCTCGGGTACGCCTTTGCCGCCGCGGTCGTGGCGTCGCCCATCAGCCCGCCGACCGCGACGATCAGGTCACAGTTCTTCTGCGCGTACGCGTTGAGGTTCGGCGTGTAGTCCGCCTCCGAGCCCGACTGGGTGTACTCGCTGGTGATGTTGCTGTTCTGGGTGCCGGCGGCCTGCAGCCCGGCCCACGCCGAGGCGTTGAAGGACCGGTCGTTGATGCCGCCTGTATCGGTAACCATGCACGCGTGCACCTTGGTACCGCTGGCGCTGGCCGAGGAGCCCCCGCCCGTATTGGTTTTCGCTGGAGGCTTGCCGCAGGCCGCGGCGGCGAGCACGAGGCCACCGATCGCGAGCGCCCCAACCAACCTCATCCCACGCACTTGGCGCAAGAGGATCTCTCCTTCCCCACGCACCGCGAGGTCGCGGTGCAGTTTTGATGGACGGGAGCGTACGCCTGGCCCCCGACCTTCAGCGCGCTCTCAGGCGGTACCTCGCCGGGCCGTTATCCTGCCGAGACGCACTCGTGTCCGGGCCCGTCGACAGTCCGACACGAACCGCCGGGTACCGGGTCTGACCAGCATAAAGGAAGTGAGTTTTTCGCAGTTTTGGCAGTTCACGCCAAAACCCCGGAGGGTGTTTGGTGACTACAGCCAGAACACGCCGATGGCGGCGTTGCCGAGCGTCAGCACGATGATCGCGAGAAAATGTCCGGTGTTGACCTTCTCACGCTTCCTTGAGAAGAAAGTCATCGCCAGCACGCAGAGCGCGATCACCAGCTTGATCCCGAGGCCCACCCGGCTCGGCTCCTCGTGGCCGTGGCCGCGGATCGGCGCCGCGAGCGCCAGCCCGGTGACGACCTGGGCGGCGGCGCCGGTGAGCATCGCCGTGTTGATCCGTACCCGCCCCGACAGGTACTGCGCGACCGCACCGCCCAGCAGCAGCGCGAAGCCGGTCACGTGCAGGAAGACAAGCACCTTGAGCAGGGTGTGCATCATCGACTCCGATCTGCCGGTACGCGCCGGGAAGCGAGCAGGCTCCGCACGCCCAGCACCCCGATGGTGGTACCGAACGCCAGCGACGCCACGATGAGCGCTGCGTGTACCCACAGGAACCCGGTCGGTGTCGAGCCGTGCCAGGCTCGCGGGTCATCCCAGATCGCCACGGCGAAACGGGGCCAGATCACCCAGTTCCACACTCCGACGGCCAGGAGAAACCAGGCCCATCTGCGGGAAAGCGCCACGATCCGGCAGTATGCCGGATCGCCCCCGGTGCGGTACGGCCGCCTCCTGTCCAAGCGCGCCGAACCTGGTAGGCAGGCAGCATGAGGAGGATCGTGATCCTCGGCCGCGGCGGCGCGGGCAAGTCCACGCTCGCCTCCCAACTGGGCGCCACCCTGGCCCTGCCGGTCATCGAACTGGACAGGCACTTCTGGCCGCCCGACCTCACCCCGATGCTTAAGGACCAGTGGGCGCGGGTCCAACGCGGGCTCGCCAGCGGCCAGCAGTGGGTCATGGACGGCGACCTCGGCCCGTACGACGTTCTCGACGTGCGGCTGCGGGCCGCCGATACCGTCATCGTGCTGGACTTCCCGCTCTGGCACTGTGCCTGGCGCGCGCTACGCCGCTCCCGCGAGAACCTGGCCTTCTGGCGCTGGCTCGTCAGCTACCGGCGCCGCAGCCTGCCCACGATCATGGCCGGCATCGCGGCCAACGCCGGCCACGCGGAACTCCACGTGCTCCGCAACCCCCGCGCCGTCGAACGATTCCTCAGCCAATGCCGCGGGGCGTGACGGGGCCAATGCCGCGGGGCATGACGGCGCTCACTCCACCGCCCACACCTGAACCATCGGACCGTCGCCGGGCAGGTTCCCGGACAGCTCCGCCCCGCCGTATAGGTTCTCCCCCTGATACG
>JBPYFB010000437.1:0-35877 GCA_051986465.1 Rugosimonospora sp. | reverse complement strand
GAGGCGTGGCGTGAGATCGAGCTGCCTTCTCTGACATCGGGCTGGCGATCGGCCGCCAGCCAGATCGCCACGGAGCTGTACGCGATGCTCACCCGGCACCCGTGGGTCGTGCAGGCGTTCGGCTCGGTCGTGATCTTCGGGCCCGGCCGGGCCCGCCACGACGACCACGTCCTCGCGATCTACGAGGCCGCCGGGTTCAGCGGCGAGCAAGCCGACCGGGCGGCGGCGGCTGTGTTCACGTACGTGCTCGGCAATGCCCTTGGCCCGGCGGCGGTCGCGTCGTTCACCAGGAAGCTCGGCCGCGACGGTGCTTTGGCGGAGGAATCGATGCGCGACAGCATGGCAAAGGCGCGCGAGGTGGCGGCACAATTCCCCAGGCTGCGCGCCCGCCTCGACACTCCGGCGGCCGCGTACGCCGCCGCGCCGGAGAGCAGCTTCGACCTCGGCCTCCAAGCTGTCCTCGACGGCCTCTCCGCAATCTTGGCGACTACGGCATCGGATGTGATGCCGAAGCCGCCAAGATCCGGCGACGAATAACCGGATCGGCGAGGTACCGTGCGATCTGCTCGGCCGGTCATGGTCGCCGACGGCCACAGCCGTGATCAGGTTGGTTAGCGCCCCCGCTTGCCCTGGCCCGCCAAGGCTGTCATACAAGGAGGCCAGCTTGGCTACGTTTACCCCGTCGGGCTTTACTGTCGACGCCTTCATCTGTGATTCCGCCACTGCCGTAAACGGAAAGTTGTACCTGCTCGGCGGCGGCTGGAACGTGCTGACCTGTCCGACACTCCCCTTCACTCAGCCCCGGATTGGTGTCGCGATCATCGTCGCGGTTCCCTACACCGCGACCAACATGAACAACCTGCTTGAACTCCGCCTCGAAACTGAGGACGGAGACCGGGTTCCGGTAGGTCCGGCCTCAGCGGACGCGGAGGGGGGTACGACGACGCCGATGGGTGTCCGGGCCAACTTCAACCTTGGTCGACCAGCGGCGTTGCAGCCCGGCGACGCGCAGAACCTACCCTTCGCCGTAAATCTCGATCACATCGTCTTCGCTGCGCCCGGCGCGTACTCATTCGTCATCACGATCAACGATGAGGATCTGGAGCGACTGACGTTCAGGGTGATCGGCCGTTCGGGGTGATCGGCCCGGCCCCGGCCAACATCGTTGCCCATGCGGGCGGGTGGCAGCCAGTAACCACCAAGGCCGCCGGCGCGCGTCGGCCAACTGAGACCAGACCGCTGGGGCAGCTACAGCCGGCCGCCTGACGGTAGCCTGTAGGTATGGCAGCGGAGAAGCGGCCCCCAGGCGCGGTGACCGACGAGGAGCGCGCCCGCGTGCGCGCTGAAGTCCGGGAGAAGCTCGACGCCGCCGCAGCCCGGCACACGCCCGAATACTGGGCGCGGCTTCGCGAGCAACTCGGGCTGCCACCCAAGGCCGCGTGAGCGCCCGGCCGGTCCGACTGGTTTTGGACACTTCCGCGATCCTCGCGTTCGCGGGTGAGTCGCTCCATGTCGGAGAGACGATCTCCCAGGTTGATGAGAATGGCGCCGCGTTCGGCTTGCCTGTCGCGTGCCTCGCCACCGCGCACAAGGCCGACGAACGGATGCTCCAACTCCTCACCAGCCGCCACACCTGCGAACTCCTCACGGTCGACGTGGACGAGTGGCGCCAGTGGGCGGCGATGTGCGACGTGCTCGGAAGACTCGACGCCGCAGCGGCGCTCCTGGCTGCCTCGAACTTCGACTGTGACGTGCTGACCGCCGAGCCCGACCTATACCGCGCACTTGGCGATGACCCACCGATCATCGCCATTTGATCTCAGGGCGTAACCCGGAACCGGTAGGCGACATCTCCTAGCAGACAGCCATGCGAAACAAGCGTCAGACTTCGAAGCGAAGCTTCGCTCCAGACATGGCCCGCAATCCCGAGCACGTTCGCCAGACTTTGGCGGTCCACCGAGAGCCCCAGCCGATTGTCATGGAAAGCCCCAGCAAGGAGTCAGGCTCAAGGGGGCGTTGCCATCGGCGGTGGCGGTGATTTCGGTCGCGCCGAGGTACAGGGTCTTTGTTGGTGGGGGCGTCGCGGAGCGGCAGCCAAGGCGGACCCGCCGAGCCAGCTCCTTGTCATGCGCGCGAACGGAACCATCGAGTACGAGTACACCTACGAGTACGACCCGTACCCGCCAGTCGGCTGAGACATCGGCCCCGCATCAACATGGTTGACCTCTTACACAGGAGGTGAGAATGAAGGATCTGATCAACTTGGGCAAGTGGGTTTTGCTGTTGCGGCTGCGGTCGCGACGGTACGGCTGGCGATAGAACGCACACGCGTCCTGCTCGCCTCATAGACCCAATCGAGACCAAAACTGAGACCATACGTCGGAACGCCCGGCCGAGCCTCAGTGCTCGGCCGGGCGTTTGACCTGGTCAGGAGCGGTGGCGGCGGGATTTGAACCCGCGGAGGGCTTGCGCCCTCACACGCTTTCGAGGCGTGCTCCTTAGGCCACTCGGACACACCACCGTCGAGAAGGGTACCGGATCCCCGAAGTCGACGTCCGCCGAGGTGGGTCGCGGTACGGATGCGAGGATCGTCGGTATGAGTACCCACATCGGCGCCAAGGCCGGCGAGATCGCGCCACGCGTACTGATGCCTGGCGATCCGCTCCGGGCGAAGTGGATCGCGGAGACGTACCTGGAGGACGCGAAGTGCTACTCCACCGTACGCAACATGCTCGGCTTCACGGGGCGGTACCGGGACGTCGAGGTGTCCGTACAGGGGTCCGGCATGGGTATGCCGTCCGCGTCGATCTACGGGCACGAGCTGCTCGCCGAGTACGGCGTCACGACCCTGATCCGGGTCGGCAGCTGCGGCGCGATCGTGGACGACCTGAAGGTACGGGACGTGGTCGCGGCGAGCGCTTCGGCCACGGATTCGGCGATGAACCGGGTGCGCTTCGACGGGCTGGTCGACTACGCGCCGGTCGCCGACTTTGAGTTGCTGCGCTCCGCGGTCGACGTCGCGGCGGCTCGGGGGGTACCGATGCGGGTGGGGCAGGTACTCGCGGCGGACGCGTTCTACACGGACCGCCCCGACCTCTTCGACCGGCTCGCCCTGTACGGGGTGCTGGCGGTGGAGATGGAGTCGGCGGCGCTGTACACGCTGGCCGCCAGGTTCCGCGCCCGCGCGCTCACCATCCTGACGGTCAGCGACCACATCAAGACTGGTGAGCGCACGAGCGCGGAGGAGCGGGAGCAGACGTTCGGCCAGATGGTGGAGATCGCGCTGGACACGGTCGTCCGCTAGGAGGGCCGAGGGCTAAGGCGAACTAGGGCGCACCGAGGGCCTCCGTCGGGGACAGCCGGGCGGCTCGCCAGGCCGGGTACAGGCCGGCGATGGTACCGATGAGGATCGTGGCCGCCACGCCGCCGGCGCTCGCCCACGGCGGTACCACTGCCGGCCAGTCGCGCCAGGCCGCGTACCCGCTCGTCACGCCGATGCCCAGCACGGCTCCCGCGATCCCGCCGAGCGTGGCGAGCAGCAGCGACTCGGCGACGAACTGGAGCCGGATCTGGCCCCGGGTGGCGCCGAGGGAGCGCCGCAGCCCGATCTCGGCGCGGCGTTCGAGTACCGAGATGACCATCGTGTTCGCGACGCCGATGCCGCCCACGAGCAGGGCGACCGCGCCCAGGCCGAGCAGCAGGCCGTTGAGCGCGCTGTTCGCGGCCTGCTTGGCGGCGAGGGCATCGGACGGGCGGGACACCTCTACCTCCTCGGGATGTTCCGGGTTGGCGGTGGCGCCGAGCACGGCCTGTACGTCGGTGACGGCGTCGTCTCGGGTGCGGGTGTACACGGTGGTCGGGTACCCGTCGAAGTGGAACATGGACTTGGCGACCGGCCAGCCGATCATCGCGGCCGAGTCGAGCTCGGGCGCGAGCGGCACGGGGTTGAGCACACCGACCACGGTGAACCAGTGACCGCCCAGCCACACCCGCACCTGCGGGCCGGCCACCGTGACGCCCAGGCGCGAGGCGGTGGTGGCGCCGAGCACCACGGCTGGGTACTGCCCGGTGGCCCCGTTGAGCCAGGTACCGTCGGCAAGGGTGGCGCCGACGGTACCCAGCAGATCGGTACGGGCCGCGAGTACCGAGTTGCCGCCGGTCTCGCCGCTCGCGATGTGGTCGTTGCGGTACACGTGCGTGCTGCTGATCGAGGCCGTCGCGGATACCGAGGTGACCGGGGCGATCCGGCCGATCATCGACAGCGCCTCGTTGGGCAGGTGCGAGTTGCCGCCGAAGAGGGTCTTGCCCGGCGCCACCCGCAGCAGGTTGGTGCCGAGTTGGGCAAGCTGCCGGTTGAGGTTCTCCCGACCGGAGGTGGCGATGCCGACCACGGAGATCATCGCGGCGATGCCGATCGCGATGCCGAGGGCGGCGAGGAACGCGCGCAGCGGCCGGGTGTTCAGGCCGGAGGCGCCTAACCGGGTCACATCCCCGGCCCGCAGCCGGGCCGGTGCCAGGCGGCCGCTGGGGGCGCCGGAGACAATGGGGGCAGTGGCGCTCACCATGCCGCCACCACCGCGGTGTCGGACGCGACGTAGCCGTCGCGCATTTCGACTCGCCGGTCGAGGCTTCCGGCGATCTCCCGGTCGTGGGTGATGACAACAACGGTGGTACCGCTGGCGTGCAGCTCGCGCAGCAGCGCGATGACCTCCGCGCCGGACTGGGAGTCCAGGTTCCCGGTCGGCTCGTCGGCCAGCACGAGCGGCGGCTCGCCGACGACCGCGCGAGCGATGGCGACGCGCTGGCGCTCGCCGCCGGACAGCTCGTGCGGTTCGTGGTCGAGCCGGTGCCCCAGCCCCACCCGCTCCAGGGTGGCGGCGGCGCGCCGGCGCCGCTGCGCGCGGGGTACGCCGGCGTAGAGCAGGCCGTCGGCGACGTTGTCCAGCGCGGGTACCCCGGCCGCGAGGTGGAACTGCTGGAAGACGAAGCCGACGGTACGGGCGCGCAGCGCGGACAGCTGCCGATCGCTGAGCTGCGCCACCTCGTACCCGCTGACCCGTACCGCCCCCGTTGACGGCCGGTCCAGCGTGCCGATGAGGTGCAGCATGGTGGACTTGCCGGAGCCGGACGGGCCGACGATCGCCGCCAGTTCCCCGTGCTCGACGCGCAGCGAGACGTCCCGCAGCGCGGTGACGCCGCCGGGATACACCTTGCCGACCTGTTCGAGTTCGACGATGGTCATCGGGGCATCCCCACTGTCATGCCCTCGGTGATGCCGTCCCCGCTGATCTCCACCTTGCCGTCCGCGAACATGCCGGTCTTCACGGCCACGTACCGGGTCGTGGAACCCTCCACGACCTGCACGCCGTACCCGCCCTCGGACAGGGCCACGAGCGCCGCGACCGGTACCGACAGGACGTTCTTCGCCTCGTCGGATACGAGCGTCACGTCGACCGGCGCGGAGACCAGCGTGCCGAGCGCGGACTGGTTGGCGATCGACACGGTGACGTCGATCGTCGCGTTGCTGTCGGAGTTGCCGTTGTCGCTACTGGGCGGGGTGGCCACGTTGCCGACGTCGGTGACGGTACCGTCGACGTCGGTACCGTTGGGCAGCGTTACGGTCGCCTTCACTCCCTTGTGGACATACCCCTGCTTCGCCACGTCGAGCGGGATCGTGACGACCCGGCCCGTGCCGGTATAGGTGAACACCTGACCGCTCGCCGGGTCCCCCACGCTCGCCTTTACCGTGGCGACCCGCAGCGCGCCGGCCGCGACGACCACCTGGCCGGGCGGTACGGTTCCGGTCTCGGTGAGCCCGAGGTCGGACTGCCACTGCTTGACGGCGCTCGCGGTGGCCGAGGTGTAGTCACTGTCCACAGTGAACCCCCGGTACCCGAGTGCGTACAGATTCTGCTCGAACTCCTTGACGTCGTCACCGGAGACGCCCGAGGCGAGCTGCCGGTACAGCGGCAGGTTGCCGTAGAACAGCGGTACCGGGAGGTTGTCCACCTTGTACGCGGGATGCCCGCGGGTGATGGTGGCGCCGGAAGCGGGTAGCCACGTGATGACGCCGCTGCCTCTGGCGGTGACCGTCGTGGTATCGCCGTAGTCGAGCGTGCCGTTCACCTGATCCGTCTGGGTGAGGTCGCCCCGCGCCACGGTGGCGGTGGCTGGCGGCAGGTTCGCGGCAGCCGCCTTGGGAGTCTTACCCCCACCAAAGCCGATGGCCGCGGCCGCGACGATCGCGCCGACGCCGATCGCCGCGGCGATGCCTACGCCCACCCGGGCGCCGCGCCTACGGCGACTCATTTCTGCCCCCCTGGCGGCGGGCCCATGGGGTTGAGCGACTGGCAGGCATCCATCGCGGCCTTGACCTTGGGGTCCTTCGGGCCGCCGCCGGCGATCCGCATGCCGGGGTTGTTCGGGTCGGGGTCGGGCATGTTGACGCCGTGATCACGCATGCATTGCGCGTAGCGCCGGGCCTTCTCCATCTGCTCCGGGCTCAGCGACGGCGGGTTGCCGCCGTTGGGCAGGAAGTGCTTGCACGCCGCCTGCGCGGTGGCCACCTTTTCCCGCGAGGTGCCCTGCGGGATCTTGATCTGCATCCCGCCGCCGGTCGTGCTCGGGTCGTCCATGTTGATGCCGTGCGCCCGCATGCACTTCGCGAAGTCGACAGCTTGCTGCTGCCGATCCTCCGAGCTGACCGGGCTGGGATTGGCGGAGGGCCGCCCCGTGCCGGACACGCTCGCGATGCCGTTGTTGTTTGGGTGGGTGCCGCACCCCGCCGCGAGCAGCAGGGCGCCGAGCAGTAATCCACCCGTCATCAATTGTCGTCGCATGCGGACAGTAGAGCGGCCGGCGGCTAAACCGGGCGTTAGCGCGAACGTTAACGTGGACGTTATCCCGGAACGAGCGACCATAGAGAGCGTGCGGGTACTGGTTGTCGAGGACGAGCCGCTGATGGCCGACGCGATCGGCGAGTGGCTGCGCCGGGAGGCGTTCGCCGTGGACATCGTGTACGACGGTGACGCGGCGCTGGAACGGTTGGCGGTCAACGACTACGACGTTGTCGTGCTCGACCGGGACCTTCCGGTGGTGCACGGCGACGAGGTGTGCCGGGCGGTGGTGGAGTCCGGTGCCCGTACCCGCGTGCTGATGCTCACCGCGTCTGCGTCGGTACCCGAGCGGGTGGCCGGGCTCGCCCTGGGCGCCGACGACTACCTGACGAAGCCGTTCGCGTTCGTGGAACTGGCGGCCCGGGTACACGCGCTGGTCCGGCGTACCCGCCCGGCCGCCCTGCCGGTACTGGAGCGGGCCGGCATCCGGCTGGAGCCGGTACGCCGCGAGGTGTTCCGGGACGGTCGATACGTTCCCTTGTCGCGCAAGGAGTTCGCGGTACTCGCGGAGTTGCTGCGCGCGGAGGGCGGGGTGCTGTCCGCGGAGGACCTGCTGGAACGGGCATGGGACGAGCACATCGACCCGTTCACGAACGTGGTACGGGTGACGGTGCTCAAGCTGCGCCGGCGCCTGGGCGATCCACCGGTCATCGAGACCGTACCGGGAGTGGGGTACAGAATTTCATGAAGATACGGCTGCGGCTCACGATCCTGTACGGCGGGCTGTTCTTCCTCGCCGGCGCGGTCCTGCTCACCGTCATGTACCTGCTGGTGAAGCAGAACCTGGACAACCGGCTGGCCGGCAAGGCGATCATGACCTTCCAGTCGGCCGGACGCGCGGGGGGACCGCCCACGAACCCGCAGGAACCGACCGTGCGGCTCATTGACGGGCGGATTGTCAGCCTCCCCGCGGCCAGTGACGCCCTCTTCCAGGAGCAGGCGGCGATCCGCGACAGTACCCTCGACTCGCTGCTCTGGGAGGGCGGCATCGCGCTGGTCGGTATCGGCTTCGTCGCGGTCGGCTTCGGCTGGCTGATGTCGGAGCGCGCGCTGCGGCCCGTACACCAGATAACGGCGACGGCCCGGCGGGTCGCCGCGGCGACCAGCGCCCACCGCGGCCTGAGCGAGCGGATCGCCCTCGGGGGGCCCACCGACGAGCTCAAGGAACTCGCGGACACCTTCGACGACATGCTGGAGCGCCTGGACCGCTCGTTCGACGGACAGCGCCGGTTCGTCGCCAACGCCTCGCACGAACTGCGCACCCCGCTCGCCATCAACCGGGCGCTCGCCGAGGTGGTGGCGACCCGGCCGGAGGCGAGCGCGGATGCGCGGCGCCTGGCCGAGTCGGTGCTCTCCGTCAACGAGCGCAACGAACGCCTGATCGAGGGCTTGCTGACGCTCGCCGAGAGCGAGAACGAGCTGACCGAGCGGGTACCGGTGGACCTGCGCGCGATCGGCGAGCACGTACTGGCGCGCACCGACCTCCAGGGGATCACCTGCACCTCGCGGGATCTCGCGAGCGCGCCGGTGCAGGGCGACCGGCTGCTGCTGGAACGGTTGACGCAGAACCTCGTCGACAACGCGGTGCGGCACAACCGGCCGGGCGGCTGGCTGTCGGTGGCGACCCGTACCGACAACGGGTGTGCGGTGCTGACCGTCAGCAATACCGGGAAGCCGGTTGCCCCGTACGAGCTGGACCGCCTGTTCGAGCCGTTCCGCAGACTCGGCGGCGACCGGGTCCGCTCGGAGCGCGGCTTCGGGCTCGGCCTGTCGATCGTTCGCGCGGTCGCCCGCGCGCACGGCGGCGACGCGGTCGCCACGCCCGGCCCGGACGGCGGGTTGACGATGACGGTGCGGATGCCACACCGCTGAGGGTGGGGCGGGTCAGCCGGCCGCACCGTCAAGCTCGTCGACGGCGACACCGTCTACATCCAGACCTCCGACGGCAACACGGTCACCATCAAAACGAGCAGCGGTACGGCGGTCAAGGTGAGCCAATCCGGCTCGCTCAAGGACCTGGCGGCCGGCTCCACAGTGGAGATTCAGGGCCGGGCCGGCAGCGGCGGTACGGTCAACGCGTCAGAAAGTAGGTCCGGGTTCCCGCCGCGCGTCGAAGAACTCGCGCAGCAGCTCGGCGCACTCCCGCTCGCGTACGCCCGCGTACACGGTGGGCCGGTGGGTCAGCCGGCGGTCCCGTACCACGTCCCAGAGCGAGCCGACCGCGCCGGTCTTCGGCTCCCACGCGCCGAACACGAGAGTGTCGATCCGCGCGAGGACCACGGCTCCCGCGCACATCGTGCACGGCTCCACGGTCACCACGAGCGTGCAGCCGTCCAGCCGCCAGCCGCCCAGGGCCACGGCCGCCCGGCGCAGCGCGACGATCTCGGCGTGCCCGGTCGGATCGCCGGTCGCCTCCCGCTCGTTGCGCCCGGTGGCGAGCTCCGCGCCGTCAGGCCCGTACACGACCGCACCGACGGGTACGTCGTCGGAGCCGGCCGCCTCGCGAGCCACCTCAAGCGCCCGCCCCATCCAGGCGTCTACGCTTCCCGCAGCTCCTCCATCTCCTCGCCACACCCGAGGGTCTGGCAGATCTCCGCGGTCATGTCGGCCGGGAGCATGCCCTCGTGCGCGCAGAGCTCGAGCAGGCGGTGCGCCGGTACGCCCAGATCGGCGAGCAGGTCCGCGTCGCCGATCGGGTCCACGTCCGGGTCGGCCCCGCTCGGTTCGGCGGCGGCGGTGTCGGCGTCGGCGGGCTCCGCCGGAGCCGCGGCCACCTCGTCGATCTCCAGCGCCGGCTCCTCGACCTCGCCGAGCAGCAGTGCGCCCAGCCGAGACTCCTCGGCGAAGGCGGAATCCGAGCCGAAGACCCGCAGGTCCTCGGCGTCGTCGAGGCGGAGGATGACCAGATATACGTCATCGGCCTCGACGAACAGCAGGGAGACCGAGGCGTCCGGCTCGACCTCCCGGAGGCGGTCGGCGACCTCCTCCACGTCAGCAACCCCGTTGAGATCAACCTCTGCCGCGGCCCAACTCTCGGGGCCACGAGCTACCGCGGCGGCGAAGTACGACACGGTCCCCCCGGTCGGAAATGCTTGCTTGTACGCGCTTGTACGCGTGACGGTATCAACGGATGAGCGTGCCGAGTCGACGGCGCGTCGCCGAGCGTGCCGAAAGCCGGCCGGCTTCGTCAAGCCCTGGTACCGATGGCGACCTCACCACAGCACCCAGTGACCGCCCGCCCAGCGAGCGATGACGACTCCGGCCGCGATCGCCACCGCGACGCCGGTGCTGATCGCCACCCCGGTGGCGATCCCGCGCAGCCCCCAGCGGGACAGGGCCAGCGCGCTCAGCCAGGCGGCCAGCCCGGCGGCCACCGTCCACCAGGCGTAGGCGCGCGCGGTACCGGCGAGCAGGCCGATCAGCGCCATCCACAGGGCACCGGCGACGGTACCGAGGGCGGCGTGGCCGAACCGGGCCGGATGCGGCTCCCGGTACGTGGGGCGGGGCGGGCCGGACGGGAAGAGCCCGGAGGGTGGGCGGGCAGTCGCCGGGCCGGGCCACGCGTACCCACCTGTGGGCCGGGAACCGTACGGCCCGTACGGCCGCTGCGAACCGGACGGCACCTGCGAACCGGGCAGCGCCTGCGGGCTGGGTGGCGGCAGCATGCCGGGCGGCAGGGTGATCCGCGCCGGTGGTGGCGGTGGCGGTACCGCGGGCCCCTGTGGGGGTGCGCTGTCCGGCCGGTCTGGCGGGGACCAGTCCGTACCAGATTCACGCATTTCGATCGGCTCGGTCATCGCACCTCCACCCAGCAGCGTAGCCCGGCGCCACGGCACGGAGCGGGGGATGTAGACCATGGCTGGATTAGGACCTACTGTCCGGTTTTGTGCGGCGGCCCGGCGGCACTGCCGGCGGTACCGGTGTGCGACAGTGTCGGCCGTGCGTACTGCGGTGATCGGACTCGGCCTGATCGGCGGGTCACTGCTGCGCGCCCTGGCCGCGGCCGGACACGCCACCCTCGGCTACGACGCGGACCCCGCCACCCGGGGCATGGCGCGCACCGCCGCCGCGCGGGCCCGGGCCGGGTCGCGCTGGCAGATCACCGGCACCGTACGCGACGCCATCGCCGGCGCCGACCTTGTCGCGCTGGCCGTGCCGCTGCCCGCCGTGGCGGGCGTGCTCGACGAGATCGCCGGTGCCGGGTACACCGGCCTGCTCACCGACGTCACCTCGGTCAAGGGTCCGGTGCGGGACCTGGTCGCCGCGCGCACCTCGCGCTTCGGGCAACTGGCGGGGTTCGTCGGCGGGCACCCGATGGCGGGCCGGGAGACCTCCGGCTTCGGCACCAGCGACCCGGAGTTGTTCCGCGGCTGCGCCTGGGTGCTCTGCCTGGAACCGCGGGAGACCGACATCCGGGACTGGCTGACCCTCGCCGAGCTGTACACGTCGATGGGTGCGCGCGTGGTGCCCACGACCGCGGAGGAGCACGATGGGGCGGTCGCGGTGATCTCGCACGTACCGCACCTGCTGGCCGCCGCCCTCGCCGGCCAGGCCGCCGGGGACGCGCTGGCCATGACGCTCGCCGCCGGCTCGTTCCGGGACGGGACCCGGGTCGCGCAGAGCGCGCCGCCGCTGACCGCGGCGATGTGCGGGGGCAATGCGGCCGCGCTGCGCCTCGCCCTTGACGCGCTCATCGAATCATTGGGTACGGCGCGCAGGGCGCTGGACGAGCCCGACCCGATCGCGGCGCTGATCCCCTGGCTGTCGCCGGGCGCCCAGGCCAGGAGGGCCTGGCCGCCCGCGCCGAGCGAGCCGGTGGACCTACCGGCCGATCCGGAGGTGCTGCTGCGCCTGGGCCGGGCCGGTGGCTGGGTGGTATCGGTCGCCCCCGACCAGCAGACGGTCCGCGCCGCCCGCCCCCTGTCCTGACCGCGGTCGCCCCGCGGCCCCCCTGTCGCCCCCCTCTGTCGGGCCGCCCCCTCTGTCGGGCCGCCCCCCTGCCGCTCCCCCTGTCGCAATTTCATTGAAGTTGCGGTGTTAGGGGCTGCCCAACCCCGCAATTTCAATGAAGTTGCGGGGATCTTGGTCAGTGAAGTTGCGGGGATTTTGGGTAGCGGACGCGGCGGTCGGTGACGATCGCGGTCACCAGGTCGTGCGGTGTCACGTCGAACGCCGGGTTCACCGCGGCCACCCCGTCCGGGGCGGTACGGGTACCGCCGAACCCGAGCACCTCCGCAGCGTCCCGGTCCTCGATCGGTACGGCTGCCCCGTCCGGCGTACCGGGGTCCACAGTGGACTCAGGCGCCACGACCACGAACGGGATGCCGGCCCGCTGCGCGCCCAGCGCGTGCGCGTACGTACCGACCTTGTTCACGACGTCACCGTTGGCGCAGATCCGGTCGGCGCCCACGAGTACCGCGTCCACCTCGCCCCGCGCCATCAGGTACGGGCCGGCCCCGTCGACCGCCAGCCGGAACGCCACGCCCAGCTCGCGCAGCTCCCAGGCGGTCAGCCGGGCGCCCTGCAGCAGCGGCCGGGTCTCGCTCGCGATCACCCCGCCGAGCGTGCCGCGCCGGTGCAGCTCCACGACGACACCCAGAGCGGTACCGCCGACGACCGCGGCGAGCGCGCCGGTATTGCAGTGGGTGAGTACGCGCGGCCGGTCGCCGCAGAGGGTACCGATCAGGTCGGCGCCCAGCCGGGCCTGGCTCGCCGAGCTCTCGATCTCCTCGTCCCGTACCCGGATCGCCTCGGCGAGGACCGCGTCTGGGCCGGCGTCCAGGCGATCCGCCGCCCGGCGTACCCCGCGGGCCAGGTTCACCGCGGTCGGTCGGGCGTGCTCCAGGCCCCGTACCGCCGCCGCCCGGCCGGCCGGGTCGCCCCCGTACTGCCGCGCGGCGAGCGCCACGCCCAGGGCACCGGCGACTCCCAGGGCCGGCGCACCCCGTACCGCCAGCCGCCGTACCGCGTCGACCAGCTCCTCCACAGTGGACAGCCGCAGGACCCTGAACTCAGCGGGGAGCGCGGTCTGATCGATGATCTCGACGGCCCCGTCCACCCAGTCGATCGTGTGCATGGCACGAAGGTACATTCGCAACATGGACAGCGCGGCGCGGGATCCGGTGGCCGACCTGAAGGAGATCGCCTTCCGGCTGGAGGCGGCGAACGAGGCGACCTACCGGGTGCGCGCGTTCCGCTCCGCCGCGAGTGCGGTCGCCGCCCTGGACCCGGCCGAACTGGCCCGGCGGACCGCTGAGGGTACCCTCACCAAGCTGCCCGGCGTGGGCGACGTGACCGCCCGCTGCGTGGCCGAGTCGCTCGCCGGCGAGGAGCCGGTGTACCTGCGCCGGCTGGCCGCTACCGCCAGCGTCGACCTCGACGAGGCGACCGGGGCGCTACGGGCGGCGCTGCGCGGCGACTGCCACACCCACTCCGACTGGTCCGACGGCGGCTCGCCGATCGAGGAGATGGCGCTGGCGGCGGTACACCTGGGCCACGAGTACCTCGTCGTGACCGACCACTCGCCGCGGCTGACGGTGGCCCGGGGCCTGACCGCGCAGCGCCTGCGCGAGCAGCTCGACGCGATCGCGGCGGTGAACGCGGCGCTGCCGGAGGGGTTCCGCATCCTCACCGGTATCGAGGTGGACATCCTCGCCGACGGCTCGCTCGACCAGGAACCGGAGCTCCTCGCCGAACTCGACGTCGTGGTCGGGTCGGTCCACAGTGGACTGAGTGACGAGAGCCCGGCGATGACGGCCCGGATGCTCAAGGCGATCGCCAACCCGCACCTCGACATCCTCGGCCACTGTACCGGCCGCAAGCTGTCCACTAAGGAGGGTGGTGGCGATCGGGCTCACCGCAGGTCCGGTACCCGCAAAGAAAGTTCCTTCGACGCGGACGCCGTCTTCGCCGCGTGCGCCGAGTTCGGCAAGGCCGTCGAGATCAACTGCCGGCCGGACCGGCTCGACCCGCCCAAGCGCCTGCTGCGCCGCGCGGTCGAGGCGGGCTGCCAGTTCGCCATCGATACCGACGCGCACGCGCCCGGCCAGTTGGACTGGCTGGCGCTGGGCTGCGAGCGGGCGGCGCGGTGCGGTGTCGACGCCGCGACCATCGTGAACACCTGGCCCGCCGGAGCGCTAATGGACTGGACTGCCAGCCATTAACCAGCCTCGTCGCGTATGGTCGTGTGCGTGGCAGAGATCGATGACCTGGCTAACGGCTACGTGGACGAGTGGGCGACGCTGGACCCGATCGGTGCGACGCACCTGGGCGTCATCGGGTACGACGACAAGCTGACCGACCTGTCCCCGGAGGGGTTCGCCGCCGCCGCCGACCTGGACCGTCGCACCCTGGCCATGCTGGCCACGATCGCCCCCGGCGCCGAGCGGGAGCGGGTGGCCAAGGAAGCGATGCAGGAACGGCTGACGCTCGCCCTGGAGCGCTACGACTCCGGCGAGACCACCGGCGAGCTGAGCGTCATCGCCAGCTCTCTGCACATGCTTCGCTCGGTCTTCGACCTGATGCCGCTCTCCGGCGCCGACGCCGCCGCCAACATCACCGCCCGCCTCACCGGAATCCCCGAGGCGCTGCGGCAGTACCGGCGCACCCTCATCGAGGCCGCCGGGCAGGGCCACGTGGCGGCACGGCACCAGGCGCTCGAGGTCGCCGCCCAGTGCCACACCTGGCTCGACCCGGCCGGCGACAACTTCTACGCGGGCCTGCGCGATCGGGTGCTGGCCGGCGGTGAGGTGCCGGACTCGCTCCGCGCCGACCTGGACCGGGGCACCGCGGCCGCGACCGCGGCGACCGCGGAGTTCGCCGGGTTCCTGCGCGACGAGCTGGCGCCGCTGGGCCCGGAGCGGCAGGCGGTCGGGCGGGAGCGGTACGCGATGTCGTCCCGGTACTTCCTCGGCGCCACCATCGACCTGGACGAGACGTACGCCTGGGGCTTCGCCGAGCTGGCCCGGCTGGAGAGCGAGATGCGCCGGGTCGCCGACCGGATCGTGCCCGGCGGCTCGGCGGACGAGGCGGTGGCGGCGCTCGACGCCCAACCGGGCCGCAACATCGCCACCAAGGAGGAGTTCCGCGACTGGATGCAGGCGCTGGCGGACAAGGCCGTCGCCGAGCTGCACGGCACCCACTTCGACATTCCCGAGCAGGTACGCCGCATCGAGTGCTGCATCGCGCCCACCTCCGACGGCGGCATCTACTACACCGGGCCCAGCGAGGACTTCAGCCGCCCGGGCCGGATGTGGTGGGCCGTACCCCAGGGGCAGGTCGGCTTCTCCACGTGGCGCGAGGTCACCACCGTCTACCACGAGGGGGTACCGGGGCACCACCTCCAGGTCGGCCAGACCGCGGCCCGCGCCGAACTGCTCAACCGCTGGCAGCGCCTGCTGTGCTGGTGCTCGGGGCACGGCGAGGGCTGGGCGCTGTACGCCGAGAACCTGATGGACGAACTGGGCTACCTGCAGGACCCGGGCGACAAGCTAGGCATGCTCGACGGCCAGGCGTTGCGCGCCGCCCGGGTCATCGTCGACATCGGGATGCACCTGGAACTTGAGATACCGCGCGACAATCCGTTCGGCTTCCACCCGGGCGAGCGGTGGACGCCGGAGCTGGGCTGGGAGTTCATGCGCGCGCACTGCCGGATATCGGACGACCTGCTGCGCTTCGAGCTCAACCGGTACCTGGGCTGGCCGGGCCAGGCGCCCTCGTACAAGGTGGGCGAGCGGATCTGGCTTTCGGCGCGGGCGGACGCCAAGGCGCGCAAGGGTGCCGCGTTCGACCTGAAGGAGTTCCACCGCAACGCGTTGAACCTCGGCTCACTCGGCCTCGACCCGTTCAAGGCCGCCCTCGACCGAACCTAACCCGCCATGCTGGCCTTGACGTCGGCGTCAAGGTCTACCGTTGCTTCGTGCGCATAGGTGAACTCGCGGAGCGCGTCGGGACCAGCACCCGGACGCTGCGGTACTACGAACAGCACGGGCTGCTGCGCGCCCGGCGCACCGCGAACGGATACCGCGACTACGACGAGGCGGATCTGCGCCTGGTACGCGAGATCCGGTCACTGCTCGACATCGGATTCA
This sequence comes from Rugosimonospora sp., assembly GCA_051986465.1. GTDB lineage: Bacteria > Actinomycetota > Actinomycetes > Mycobacteriales > Micromonosporaceae > DATEJJ01. The sequence goes on along the minus strand of JBPYFB010000437.1, from coordinate 19,892 downwards.
ACCTGGAGGAGACGCGCCCGTTCGTGGAGTGCCTGCGGTCCGGGCACGAGTCGGGCGCCGAATGCCCGGCCTCGATGGCGGTGCTCGGGCGCAAGCTCGCCGACCTCGATGCGTGCATCGCCCGGCTGCGGTTGGTACGCAGCCGGGTCAGCCAGGAACTGACCAGAGGGGGAACAGGCCATGGTGGCGAACGTCACTGACGCGTCTTTCGCGAACGAGGTCCTTTCGAGCGGGGTGCCGGTACTGGTGGATTTCTGGGCCGAGTGGTGCCCGCCGTGCCATCGGCTCGCGCCGGTACTGGAGGAGTTGGCGGCCGAGTACGACGGGAAGGCGCGCATCGTCAAGGTGGATGTGGACGCCAACCCCGAGGTGACCCGCGCGTACGGCGTGATGTCCATGCCGACGCTGGCGGTGTTCCGGGCCGGCGAGATCGTCTCGAAGGTCGTGGGCGCGCAACCGAAACCCCGGCTACGCGCCCAACTCGACGCGGCCCTCACCTCAAGCGCCAGCGCTGTCTAATCTCGCTAACTGGTCCTCGGAAAGCTTGATGGACAGCGCGGGCAGTGCCGACTCGAACTGCTCGAACGTGCGCGGCCCGATCAGCGGCACCATGGTCGGGGCGGTCTGGTGCAGGAGCCACGCCAGGACGAGCTGGTTGGGCGCGACCCCCAGCTCGGCGGCGAGCTCCTGCACCGCCGCGAAGCGGGCGTCCGCGTCCGGACCCCGGTACGACTCCAGCATCCAGTGGCCGTTGCGCTTCGCCGGGTCGTAGATGCCCTTCAGGATCGGCGAGTACGCGACGAGCGTCAGATCCTCGTGCGCCCTCAGGTAGTCGAGCTGCTCATCGTCCACAATGGAGGAATCGTCGAGCCCCGCCCGGCGGTGCAGGTACGAGTGCTGCTGCTGTACCGCCACCGGAGCCGGCCAACCGTACCGGTCGCACAGCTGCCGGATCCGCTCCAGCCGCCAGGCGCGTACGTTGGACCAGCCGATGTAGCGCGCCTTTCCCGCCGATACGATCCCGGCCAGGGCGGAAAGCGTCTCCTCCAACGGGGTGGACCGGTCGTCCACGTGCACGTAGTAGAGGTCGACGTAGTCCGTACCGAGGCGGCGCAGGCTCGCGTCGATCGCGCCCCGCAGGGTATCGGCGCCGGCCCCCTCGAACCGCTGCCCGGCGAGCCCCCAGTCGATTTCGCCGTTCGAGTCGACCAACCCGTCCTTGTCGTGGATGTACGCGCTGCCCTTGGTCGCGAGGAAGACCCGTTCCCGCCCCGCGCCGCGGGAAAGCCCACTGCGGGAAAGCCACCGGCCCAGCAGATCCTCGCTCTCGCCGCCCCGGTCGCCGGGGCGCGGCCACCACGCGTAACAGTTCGCGGTGTCCAGGAAGTTGCCGCCCGCGTCGAGGTAGGCGTCGAGGATCCGGTACGAGGTCTGCTCGTCTGTGCTCGTACCCATCAGCATGCAGCCCAGTGCGAGCTGCGTGACCTGCTCGCCAGTCCGGCCCAAGCTCACCGTTCTCATGGATTTGACGGTAGGAGTTCGAGCACTCTCGAAGTCAAGCCGACTGTCGCCGGCGGCGCGCGCCGGGTCCGGGCGTGGGGATCACGTCGCGGGGATTGTCGATCGCGTGGCCACCGTCGCAGTGCAGTTGGGTGTGTACCGGCTCGTCGCAGTCCCGGTGGCGCAGCACGAGCGGCGAGCCCTCGTCTCCGATCAGGTACCGGTCGCCCCAGTCCCGCAGCGCGGCCAGCACCGGGTACAGGTCGAACCCCTTGGGCGTCAGCCGGTACTCGTGGCGCAGCCGGGCGCCGGGCTCGCGGTACGGTACCCGCCGCAGGATGCCCTGATCGACCAGGCTGGCCAGGCGGTTGGTGAGCACCTGGCGCGGGATGTCGGTACGCTCGCGCATCTCGTCGAAGCGGCGTATCCCGCTGAAAACCTCCCGCAGCACCACGAGGGTCCACTTCTCCCCGAGGGCCGCCATGGCGAGACCGATCGGGCAGTTCTCCGCCGACCAGTCCAGCGCCGCCGGCCGGCGCTCCGTCGTCGACTGTGACATGTGTCGAGGCTAGGACCTGTTGACAGACTCAGCAAATGCCTGGAACGGTGCATCTATGGTTGAGACCCAGGATGCCGTACGCACCCGGACCTTCTCCTGGTCGGACCCGGGTGCCTTCACGCGGGCAGCCGCGGACCGCAGCGGGCTGGCGATGCTGCGCGCGGTCGCGGCCGGCGAGCTGCCCCCGCCGCCGGTCATGCAGATGCTCGGCGTTGAGGGGCTCGAGGCCGAGGAGGGGCGGGTGACCGTGGTGATGGCGCCCCAGGAGTTCCACTACAACCCGCTCGGCACGGTACACGGCGGCGTGCTGGCCACGCTGCTGGATACGGCGGCGAGCTGCTCGGTGCACTCGGTACTGCCGGCCGGCACCGGGTACACGACCCTGGATCTGACGACCAAGTTCCTGCGTCCGGTCACCCTCGCCTCGGGGGTGCTGCGCTGTACCGGCGGTGTGCTGTCCCGGGGCCGCCGCACCGCGCTCGGCGAGGCGCGCCTGACGGACGAGGCCGGCCGCCTCCTCGCCCACGCCACCGCAAGCTGCCTCCTCTTCGAACTCCCCTGACCCATCTGCTCGGCCGCCGCGCCACCGCCGCGCGCCCCAAGATCGCCCCGCCCAAGATCGCCCCGCCCAAGATCGTCGCAACTTCATTGAAGTTGCGGTGTTGGGCGGCCCGGGACACCGCGATTTCAATGAAATTGCGGGGATCTTGACAGTGAAGTTGCGGGGATCTTGAGGGGCGGGGGCGTGATCAGGGGATCTTGATGGGTCCGGGCGTGATCAGGGTGAGGCGCGTGCAGCGAGGGACTCGACGGCGCCCGCGACCGCGTCCGGGTTGCTGATCATCGTGAGATGGCGGGCGCCCGGGATCAACACGGGCGGCGGCGCGCCGATCCGGCTCGCCGTCTGCGCCGCGCTGTCCTTGCTGAACACCTCATCCTCCGCGCCGAAGACCACCGCCTTGGGCAGCGGCAGCCGGGCCAGGCCGGCAAGGCGGGCCGGCGACACACCGGGTACCCCCTGATCGAGCTGCGCCCACGCGGCCTGCTCCGCCCCGGCCACCTCGAACGGGCGGCGCCAGGCGTCCACTCCCGCGGCGGTCAGCCGTGGACAGGCGGGACCGCAGGCCCGCTGGTACACGGTGCGGATCAGCCAGTCGGAGCCCAGGCCGAGGCGCAACAGAGTCACCCGGTACGGGGGGATCACCAGGAACCGTACCGGCGAGCGCTGGCCTGCCCCGGTCGGCAGCGCGTCGCCGTCCAGGAGCATCAGTCCGCCCGCGCGCCCGGGTGCCCGCAGTACCGCCTCGGCCGCGATCGCCGCCCCGCTGGAGTGCGCCACCAGCAGCGGCTGGCGCAGATCGAAGGCGTCCAGGAAGGCGAGCAACTGGCGTACCTGATCGTCTTCCGCGGAGAGCTTGCGGGTCCGCGCGGTGTCCATTGTGTAGTGACCGTGGCGCTGGGTGTAGCCGAAGCCGACCAGGTCGAGCGCGTACACCCGGTGCCGGCGGGCGAGCAGTTGTGCGGTCGGCTGCCAGGTATCCGCGGACTCGAAGGCACCGTGTACGAGTACCACCGGCGTACCGGCGGTGCCCCACTCGTCGTAGCGGGTCAGGTACCCGAGGGTCTGGACGTAGTGCAGCCCCGGTGGCGGGTACCGGCGCCCCGCCGTGGCCGCGTTGTAGATCCAGCAGCAGACGGTCGCGGTCACGAGGAACACGGCAACCATCCGGGCAAGCAGGTGGGCCAGGCGCCGCACGACCATGCCCACACGTTAGCCGCGCCACGTGCGGTAGGGGGCTGTGGACCATTGCCCGCGGGTGCGATGCTGACCCGGGATCTGTGGGCGAGGAACGTAGCCGAGGAGCGGGGCCGGTGGACGAGGGACGGTACGGGAGCACGCGCGGCCAGCCGCTGCGCCCGCGCGACCCGCGCCGGCTCGGCGAGTACGAGCTGATCGGCCGGCTCGGCGAGGGCGGGATGGGCCGCGTCTACCTGGCCCGCTCCCCGGCCGGTCGGCTGGTGGCGGTGAAGGTGATCCGCGACGCGCTGGCGGAGGACGACGACTTCCTGCGCCGGTTCCGGGGCGAGGTGGCGAGAGCCGCCCAGGTGCCGCCGTTCTGCACCGCGGAGGTGCTGGACGCGGATCCCGACCACGATCCGCCGTACCTCGTCGTCGAATTCGTCGACGGCCCCAGCCTCGCCGCCGTGGTCGAGGCGGACGGCCCGCTGACCCCCGCCAACCTGCACGGCCTGGCGGTGGGCATGGCCGCCGCGCTGACCGCGATCCACGGCGCCGGGGTGATCCACCGCGACCTGAAGCCCAGCAACGTGCTGCTGGCTCCGGGCTCCCCGAAGGCCATCGACTTCGGCATCTCCCGGCCGGTCGACGGTACGCTCACCCACTCCAGCGGCAACCACGTACTCGGCACCGTCGCGTACATGTCGCCCGAGCGGTTCGGCGCCGACTCGGGGCGTACCCTCACCCCGGCCGCCGACATCTTCGCCTGGGGCGCGGTGGTCGCCTTCGCCGGTACCGGTCGGGTGCCGTTCCCCGCCGACTCTCTCGCGCAGATCGCCGTGCGCATCATGACCGACCCGCCCGAGCTGATCGGGCTGACGGGTAGCCTGCGCACGCTTGTCGAGCAGGCGCTGTCGAAGGATCCGCGGGATCGGCCGACCGCGCGGCAACTGCTGGACCGCCTTACCACGCATGGCGATACGGCCCCGGAAGGCGACACGGTTCCGCTGCGGCAGGTACCGGCCGCGGTGGGCGCCGCCGCGCCGCCGGTACGCCGGCGCTCCCGCCTCGCGTCCACCTTCGCGATGGTCGCGGGGCTACTCGCGCTCGCCGTGACCGGGGGCGTCGCGACCGGCAAGATTCCGGTGCCGCGAACCCACCGCGCCCCGGCGCTCGCGGCCACCCCGATGCCGTCGGGTACGTCCGGACCCGTGATACCGCAGAGCTTCCGGTCGGTCATCGCCAACGAGCCGCTGACCCAGGAGGGCACCTGGCACAGCTACGTCGACGGCGCGCACCAGGGCCGCTGCGAGATCAGCGGCGGGCTACTCGTCACGCTCCAGCAGCGCGGGCCGCTGCGGTGCAAGGGGCCGGACACGCTCTCCACGATGGCGGTCGGCGACATCGCCGTCTTCGTCAACGTCACGCTGCTCAGTACGGGCAGTTGCGCGGGCATCTGGTTCCGCTTCTACAAGTCGGGCTACCTCGTACAGGTATGCCAGGACGGGATGCACGTCTGCGTACACGGCCGGCCGCAGGAGAACTCGCTGTCCTGCCCGTACACGACGAGCGGCGTGCGGCTGTCGCTGGGGCAGGTGACCCGGGTCGGCCTCGTCGTCAGTGGCGAAACGGTCCGGCTGTACCAGGACGGCCGGTCGGTCGGCGAGTACGACCTGACAGACGGGATCACCTCGGGCCACGTGGTGCTCGGCGCGTACGGCGGCGGCCTGCCCGGTGACCCGCCGTACCGGGTGCTCTTCGGCGACGTCGACGTCTCCTCCGACGAGGTCTGACCGTCCACTGTAGACGGCAGTACCCGCGCGCTACCCTGGTCCGGTGATCGAGCTGGTATCGCGGGAGGAGATTCTCGACCTGCGCTGGTCGGTACTGCGCGCCGGGCGGCCCCGGCACACCGCGGAGCTCCCGGAGGACGGGGCACCCGGCACCTTCCACCTCGCGGAGCGCGCACCCGACGGTACCGTCATCGGCTGCGGCTCGCTCATGCCCGAACCGCTCGACGGCGCACAGATCGACGGTGAACCGGCCGACGCGGTATGGCGGTTGCGGGGCATGGCGACCGCGCCGGAGCACCAGGGCAAGGGCGTCGGCTCGCGGGTGCTGGCGGCCGGCATCGCCGAGGTGGCCGCGCGCGGCGGTCGGCTGTTGTGGTGCAACGGCAGGGTCAGCGCCGCCGGCTTCTACCAGCGGCACGGCTTCACGATCCGCGGCGATGCCTTCGGCATTCCACCCATCGGCCCGCATTACGTATTGACGCGGGAGATTATCCGCGGTTAGCCGGAACCCGCGAATGGGTACTCCCTTCCTCGCAGAAGGGAGGTGCGTCATGCGCGTCGGCGCGGTCGTACTCGTACTGTGGCTCGTCATCGGCGTAATCGCGGCATCACAGCGCGGCTACTTCGGCGGTACCGGCAATTGCGCCAAGTTGGGCAACACCGCGGTCACCGTCATCGCGGGACCACTCAACTACATGGGTGTCAACCCCAAGGTGGAGTGCAACATGCCGAAGCCCTCGTAGCCGCATATGGTTGGATCGCCTAGAGGCCAGATCTCCAATGAGAGGAGATGGCATGTCTGGGCAGGCTTCGCAAGCGAAGGAACTGTCGCGCCGGGCGCTGATCTGGGGTGCGCCCGGGTTGGCGCTCGGCGCGATAGCCGCCGAAGGTGCGGGCGGACCGGTGGACCAGCACGTCGCACCGGCGGTACCGCACCTGGCACCACGCCCGTCGCCACCCGTACCGCGCCCGCGCAGCCAGCCGGCGAGTCCGCTTCCCGCACAGGCCAAGGCGATCCGTACCCTCGCCGAGTACCGCAAGCTGGTACCCGGCCCGGCGTACCCGGCGCACGCGATCGCGCTGACGATCGATGACGGACCGCATCCGACCTGGACACCGCCGATCCTGCGGCTGCTCGACACGTACGACATCCCGGCGACTTTCTTCATGATCGGCGTCGAGGCGCGCGGGCATGCCGCGGTGGCGCGCTCGGTAGTCGCGGCCGGACACGGTGTCGCGAATCACACCTGGACGCATCCCTCGACACTCAAGGACATGTCGGCAACCCAGATGCACCAGCAGATCTCGCAGGCACAGGAAACCATCAGCGGCATCACGCACCACATACCCGCGCTGTTCCGCTCCCCCGGCGGCGAATGGTCACCCCCGCTGCTGTCCCAGACGGCCCGGGCCGGCCTGGTACCGATCGACTGGAGCGACGATCCGCGGGACTGGGCGCGCCCCGGTACCGCCTCGATCGTGGCGCGGTTGCTCGCCGCCAAACCCGGCCAGATCCTGCTCTGCCACGATGGCGGTGGTGACCGTTCAGAGACCTACCAGGCCCTGCGTACGGTCATCCCGGGCTTGCTCGCGAAGGGCTACAAATTCGTTTCGCTCTAGTGGATGGCGGGTATCTGACCACGACGGGGCAAGTTCACCCGCTACATGGGAGCGACGAATGATTATCCTGGGCATCATTCTGCTGGTGCTGGGCCTCCTGCTGAACGTCCCAATCCTGTGGACGATCGGCATCATCCTGCTCGTCGTCGGCGCGATCCTGTTCCTTCTCGGCTCGATCGGTCGGCCGGTCGGCGGACGACGATGGTATTACTAGCCCAACACGTGCCAGGCGGCCCGTACCGACTCCGGTCGGTGCGGGCCGTCGCCCTGTCCGGCACCTCCGCCGGCCTTAGAGTTGGGCCATGGGCATGCTGCACACGGTCGGCCTGGTCCTGCACCCGGAGCGCAATCCGAAAATCGCGATCGACACGATCATCGACTGGGCGTGCGAGCGCGATACCACCGTGTTGGGCCTGCACGAGGAGATCGACCGGATCGCCTGCGACGCGGTCGCGGTCAGCCGGGAGGAGTTGGCCGAACGCGCGAGCCTGGTGGTCAGCCTCGGCGGCGACGGCACGATGCTGCGCGCGATGCGGCTCGTCGAGGGGCACGAGACGCCGGTGCTCGGCGTCAACGTCGGGCGGCTCGGCTTCCTCGCCGAGGTGGACCTCGACGACCTGCCCGCCGCGCTGTCCGCGATAGACGAACATAGATACACCGTCGAGCCCAGGATGTCGGTCTGCGCCGACCTGCCGCGCGGCGAACCGGTGAGCGCGTTCAACGACATAGCTCTGGTACGGATACCCGGCGACAGTCTCGCCGCGGTCGGCATCACCGTCGAAGGCAGCCGTTTCGTCGGGTACGCGGCGGACGCGGTCATCGTCTCCACGCCGACGGGCTCCACCGCGTACAGCTTCTCCGCGGGCGGCCCGATCGTCTCCCCCAACCTGCCCGGCCTGCTGGTCAGCGCGGCCGCCGCGCACTCGGCGTTCAACCGGTCGCTGCTGCTGTCGCTGGACGAGCAGGTGGTGCTCGACGTACTGGCCAGCAGCGGCGAACTCGCCGTCGAGGTGGACGGCGTGGTCCGCGGCCGGGTGGCGCCCGGCGATTCGCTGCCGATCCGGTCGCGGCTGGGCGCCGCGCAGATCGTCCGCCTCGGCCAAACCACGTTCTACGAACGCGCCCGCCGCAAGCTACGCGTCAACGGCAGCGCCGAGGTCGAGTAAGCGCAGCTAGTCGCAACTTCATTGACATTGCGGTGTTGGGCAGCCCCCAAGGCCGCAACGTCAATGAAGTTGCGGCCCGACAGGCGGCCGACACTGTCCACTCAGGACAGGTTGATCCGCGGGTCGCCCGTGGCCCACGCGCGTTCGCGGCCTTCATGACACGTGTCGATCGCCCCTATTCATGCCGCACCGGGCAAGACACGCTCAACTCAGGCCAAAGTCACCCACACAAAGCCGAGGAGTCGCACACGCGTACGTCCACAGTGAAACGTTCAGTCTCGGAATCGTCGGCGATGTAACGCTTCGGAGTCGCCCGGACGCCCCGCCCTTGTATCGCGCGCACGTACCCGACGCGCAGCCTCGCGGTCAAGTCCGGGTCCTCGCTGAAGCACTTGAAGTGCCGGCCGCCGAGCGGGCTGCGGTGCAGGTTGACCGTGGGTCCGAGGACGAGGTCGACACCCTTTCGCCTGGCCTCGGCCGCGAGCAGTTCGGCGAGGCGCTGAAGCAGCTCAATGTCCCAACTCGCCGCGAGGGCCCTGGGCGAGGGCAGGTCCGCGGAGGTGGCCCGTTCGTCGTCGACCGTGCCGCGCACCCCCACCGGACCGCCGGAGGTGGCTATGGCGCGCAGCCCGATCGCGGGTTCCGGGTACCGAGTCCAAAAGTCCGCACCGGTGACGAGACGAACCTTCTGCTCTAAACTCAGCTTGCCCACGAGGGCATCGAGATCGACGTCCATACCGCCCCTTCGGAGAGTCCCTTCGGTGCCACGGTTTCAGGCCTTGATCTGAGGGTTGATTCTTAATCGGTTCAGTGATGTCATCGGCATGAGCTCTGTCACAGCACGTTTGCGAGTCGGAAACCTACCCCAGGAGGAGCGGACATGCGACGTTCCCGCACGGTGCTGCCCGGGTCCACCGGGCAGCCGTGGCTGGGGGTGAACTTCTGGTCGCGGGTGGGCGGCCCACGTATGTGGGTGCGTTACGACGAGCCCACTGTCGTGAAGGAACTCCAAGTACTCGCCGACCACGGTCTGACATTGACGCGGTCGTTCTTTTTTTGGCCCGATTTCATGCCAGAACCGGATCGTCTGGACGAAGCGCTCCTCGACCGATTCGCCAACTTCTTGGACCGGCACACGGAAGCCGGCCTGAAGACGATTCCGACCCTGATCGTCGGTCACATGTCCGGCGAGAACTGGGACCCAGCGTGGCGGCGCGGTCGCGATCTGTACACCGACGTGTGGCTGGTCAGCCGGCAGGCGTGGTTCGCCGAGCAGGTGGCACGCAGGTTCGGGGCGCACCCCGCGGTGGCGGGGTGGTTGCTCTCCAACGAGATGCCGCTGTACGGCGGCTGGGGCACCCCGGAGACGGTCGACGCCTGGGCGCAGCTCGTCGTGCAGGGATTGCGCGCCGGCGGTGCGTGGCAGCCGGTGTCGCTGGGCGACGGCGCGTGGACCCTGGAGACGAGGGCGATCGAGGGCGGGTACCGGCTGGGCGAGCCGCGCGGCAGCGTCGACTGGATCGGCCCGCACGTGTACCCGATGGGCAACGACCAGCTGCGCCAGTTCTGGCGCGCGGCGTTCGTCTGCGACCTCGCCAGCACCGCCGGGCTGCCCGTGGTGCTCGAAGAGTTCGGCGCCTCCAGCGACTTCGTCTCCGAGGAGAACCTGGGCCACTGGTACCGCCAGTTGCTGCACACCTCCCTCGTGACCGGCGCGTGCGGCTGGATCGGTTGGAACAACACGGACTTCGACGACCTCGCGGACGAACCGCCCTATAGCCACCACCCGTTCGAGCTGCACTTCGGCGTCACCGACGTGAACGGCACGCCCAAGTCCGCGCTGCGCGAGATGGCCGCGTTCCGCACCGTGCTGGACGCGGTGGCGCCGGAGCGGTGCGCGCGCACGCCGAGCGATGTCGGGCTGGTGATCCCGTCGCACGTCGACACGGTGTACCCGTTCACCGACGAGCGCGAGCGCCCGGCCGCGCTGTCCGCGATCGAGCAGGCCTGGCTCGCCAGCCGCGAGGCGGGGGTACCGGCCGGGCTGATCCGGGAGCGCGAGGGCATCCCCGACGACTGCCGGCTGTACCTGCTGCCGGCGCTCAAGCAGCTCACCTCGCCCGGCTGGCGCCGCCTCTCCGAACTGGCCGGCGGCGGCGCGACCGTCTACGTCTCGTACTGCGCCGGCGTCACGGACAACCAGCGCGGCCCCTGGTACGCCGGGGTCGACCGGATCTTCGGGGTACGCCACAAGCTGCGGTACGGCCTCGTCGACCCGATCCCCGGCGACGAGGTACGCCTGGAGTTCGTGGCCGACCTGGGTGACATCCCGGCCGGCACCACCCTCTCGTTCGCCGTGGGCGGCACCGAGCACCTCCGCTCGTACCTGCCCGTGGAGGCGGTCGACGCGGAAGTACTCGCGGTCGACGCCGCCGGTGAACCCGCCCTGCTTCGCCGCGCTGTCGGCGATGGTTCGCTCATCCTCTGCACATACCCAATTGAAGGAATGGCCGCCGCCCTGCCCGGGGTCAACCCCGAGCAGACCTGGCGGCTGTACCGGGCACTGGCCAACCACGCCGGTGCCCAACCTATTGTCCAGCTCGACGATCCGCGTGTGCTCGTCGACGGCCTGGACCGCGACGACGGCACGCGGTTCGTCTGGCTGATCAGCCAGAGTCCGCTGCCGCTCCGCGTGAAGCCGCGCACCACAAATGGTTCACCGTTACAGGAGCTGCACACCGGCGCCGAAATATCCACAGTGGACATCCCGGCTTTCGGCGTCCGGGTGCTGCACACCCCCCAGGAGAAGAGATGACATCGAATGAACAAGTGCCCGGCGGCGGGCACCCATCGCGCCGGCAGGTCATCGTCGGCGCGGCCGCGGTCGGCGCGGCTGCCACGGTAGGTGGCGGCGCGCTGGCCGGCTGCTCCACCAAGAAGAACGGCACGAGCACTGGCGGGACGGCCACCGACACCCGTCACCAGACGCTGTTCATCGCCGGGGAGCAGTGGAGCACCCCGACCACGTTCAACCCGCTGAACCCGAACGCCGCCTGGACCTTCCAGACCGACCAGCTCTCGCTCGTGTACGAGCACCTGTTCGAGTTCGACGTACGGGACGGTTCGATCAAGGGCAACCTGGCCGAGTCGATCGACGCGCCCGACCCGAAGACGCTCGTGGTCAAGCTCCGCTCGGGCACCAAGTGGCAGGACGGCCAGCCGCTCACCGCCGATGACGTGGTCTACACGTACGAGCTGGCGAAGAAGCACACCGAGGCGCCGTGGAACTGGTTCTGGAACAACGTCGCCAGCATCACCGCGACCGACCCCCAGACCGTGACGATCGCGCTGGACCCGAAGGCCGCCAACCCCGGCATCACCAAGGCCAGCCTGTCGCAGACCCCGATCCTGCCCAAGCACCTGTGGACGACCTACGAGACGCAGAACGCGAAGCTCGTCGAGTTCACGAACATGCAGCCGGTGGGCTCTGGACCGTACAAGGTCGACAGCTTCAACGCCCAGCAGGTCAAGTGGGTGCGGGACGACAACTACTGGGGCAAGAGCTGGCGGGGCAAGCTGGCCGCACCCAAGTACATCGTGCACCCGATCTTCAAGGACAACGCCGCCGGCGACCTGGCCTTCCAGAACAACCAGATCGACATCTCGCAGCAGTTCACGCCGCAGATCTGGAAGATGTGGCAGGACAAGAAGCTGGCCGTGCACACGTGGTACGACAAGGCGCCGTACCACCTGCCCGGCAGCATCCCGATGCTGGTGATCAACGTCTCCAAGATCAAGAATCCGGCGGTACGGCGGGCGCTGGCCCACGCCATCGACTACGCGCGCATCGCGCAGACCGCGATGTCGCAGTACTCGCAGCCGGCGCAGTCCAGCGTCATCATCCCGGGCGGCTCCGAGCAGCAGTACTTCGACGCGGACAACGTGGCGAAGAACGGCTGGACGTACGACCTGGCCAAGGCGAAGCAACTGCTGCAGGCGGCCGGCGGCTTGAAGGGCACGTTCACCGTCCAGACGCCCAACGGCTGGTCGGACTGGCAGGCCGCGGTGAACATCGTGGTGGAGAACTTCAAGGCGTTGGGCCTCAACGTCTCGGCCAACTACCCCGAGGCGCCGCAGTGCACCACCGCCATCCAGAATGGCAACTTCGACTTCCAGGTCTGGTACGTCGCAGGTGCCACCCCGGCCGCGCCCTGGCAGCGGTTCCGGGACGTGCTCGACAGCCGCGGCGTGCCGCCGGTCGGCCAGTCGGCGTTCTACAACTACGGCCGCTTCAGCCACCCGCAGGTGGCCGGGCTGCTCGACCAGGCGGCCGCCGCCACCGGCGCGGACGCGAAGACGGCGTACACCCAGTTGGACACCATCTTCATGCAGAACGCCCCGATGATCCCGCTGATGTACCGTCCGCTGGACTTCTTCGAGGCCAACGAGAGCGCGTGGACCGGGTTCCCGAGTTCCGCGACGAACACGGCGGCACCGATGCTGCGCGGCGCGGGCATCGAGTGGCTCTACCAGATCACCCCGAAGACGAAGTGAGGCAAGGCGACCATGAGCTTCACTAGGTACCTGCTACGCAAGACGGCCTGGTACTTGGCCGCGCTTGTGGTCGCGGTGTTCCTCAACTTCCTGCTGCCCCACCTCATCCCAGGCAACCCGGTTGACGTGATCGTCTCCCAACTGGGACGGGGTGGGGCAGAGGGGGATCAGCTGAAGAGCATCCATGAGCACTATGTCCACGCCTTCGGCCTGGACAAGCCGCTGTGGGAGCAGTTCTTCATCTACCTGGGTCACCTGGCACACGGTGACCTGGGCTTCTCCTTCGCGTTGTATCCGGCATCCGTCCGGCAGCTCATCGGCCAGGCGCTGCCGTGGAGCATCGCCCTGCAGATTCCCGCGCTCCTTATCGGCTGGATCGTGGGCAACCTGCTGGGTGCGGTCGCCGCGTACAAGTCCGGCTGGTTCGACCGGGGCGCGTTCCTGACCTCCCTGTTCGCGTCGAGCATGCCGTACTACTGCCTGGCGATCATCTTGCTGTACGCGTTCGCCGTGGCCGTACCGGTACTGCCGGCCGGTGGCGGGTACTCGTTCGGCAACACGCCCGAGCTGTCCGGTGCGTTCATGAGCGACGTGCTCCAGCACTACTGGTTGCCGTTCCTGTCGCTGGTGCTCGTGCTCATCGGCACCCAGGCGGTGGGCATGCGCTCGATGGCGATCTACGAGCTCAGCTCGGACTACGTCAACTACAGTCGCGGTCTCGGCCTGCGGGACCGCAAGATCGTCCGGTACATCTTCCGCAACGCCATGCTCCCGCAGGTGACCGGCCTCGCGCTGTCGCTCGGTACGTTCGTCGGCACCGCGTTGATCACGGAGATCGTCTTCTCCTACCCGGGCATCGGGACATTGCTGTTCAACGGCATCACCCAGAACGACTATCCGGTGGTCGCCGGCATCGCCCTACTGTTGGCCGTCGTGGTGCTGGTGGCGAACTTCGCGGTCGAGATCGTGTACGGCGTGATCGACCCGCGGATCAGAGCGGCCCGGACAGGAGAGCGGTAGCCATGAAACTCGACCGACTCACGCCGCGGTTCTACGTATCCGCAGCGATCTTCATCCTCATCGTGCTGGTCGCATTCCTCGGCCCGCTGTTCATGAGCCGCACGCCCAGCTCGGTGGTGGGCGGACTGTACGACGCACCCTCGCACCACGCGTGGCTGGGTACCGACGACACCGGCCACGACGAACTCGCCAATCTCATCTACGGCACCCGCACGTCGCTCATCGTGGGCCTGCTCGCCGGCGCGGCGGCCACCCTGATCGGCATCCTCATCGGCACCCTTTCCGGCTTCTTCGGCGGCCTGGTCGAAGAGGGCCTGATGGCGTTCACGAACATCGTCGTCGCCATCCCGACCTACGTCGTGCTGATCCTCATCGCGATCGCGCTGCACACCCGGTCGGCGACGGGGGTGGCGGTGGTCATCGCCGTGACCGTCTGGCCGTGGACGGCCCGTGCGGTGCGCGCACAGGTCAGCAGCGTCCGGGCTCGCGACCACTTCGACATCGCGAAGCTCTCCGGCGCGGGCAGCATCGGGTTGATGGTCTTCGATGTAGTCCCGTACATGCTGTCCTACATCGTGATGGCCTTCGTGCTCCAGGTCTCCAGCGCGATCCTCACGGAGGCGGGGCTGTCCCTCCTGGGTCTGGGCCCCAGCAACGGCGTGTCGCTCGGCATCATGCTGCACTGGGCGCTGGCCCACGAGGCGGTACGCACCGGCGCGTGGTGGGCGTTCGTGCCACCCACGATCATCCTGACCCTGATCGCCTTCTCCCTGCTGACCCTCCAGTCCAGCCTGGACGAGATGTTCAACCCGAGGCTTCGCCAAGGTACCGGCCGGGTGCGCCGCAAGCTCGCCGGGGCGCCGACGACGGTCGCGGCCGCGACACCCGCCGGCGTACTCGTACCGGGCGGCCCGCCGATCCCGGTCCAGGCCCCGACGAGCCCAGCACCAACCACGACGGAGCGCGCCCGATGACGGTCAATTCCACCCAGATGACGCCCTACACGACAGACACCGGCGGCGAGCTGCTCTCCGCCCGTGGCCTGTGCGCGGCGTACGCCATCGGAGACCGCGACGTCACAGCCGTCGACAACGTCACGTTGTCGGTCGCGCACGGCGAGGTGCTCGGCATCGCCGGCGAGTCCGGCTGCGGCAAGTCGACGCTGGCCGCGGTGCTGTCGCTGACCGCCCGGCCGCCGCTGTACGTGCTCGGCGGCGAGTTGGAGGTGGGCAACAAGGTCCTCTCCTTCGACCCGAACAAGCCGCCGCCCCGATCCTGGCGCGGGCAGGTCGTGTCACTGCCGCCGCAGGGCGCGATGAACTCGCTGTCGCCCACCAAGCGGATCGGCACCTTCGCGATCGACGTGATCCGGGCGCACCAGCCCGAGGTCAAGCCGCGCGAGGCGCTGGACCGTACGGCCGAGCGGCTGGACCAGCTCGACCTGCCCCGGCGGGTGCTCGGTTCCTATCCACACCAGCTCTCCGGTGGCATGAAGCAGCGCGTGGTGACGGTACTGTCCACATTGCTCAATCCCGCGCTGCTGATCGCCGACGAGCCGACCTCCGCGTTGGACGTGTCGACGCAGCGGGTACTCGTCGAACTGCTCAAGGAACTGCTGCACCGCAAGCTGGTCGGCGGGATCATCTTCGTGACCCACGACCTGCCGGTGCTGAGTACGATCGCCGACCGGATCGCCATCATGTACGCGGGTCAGATCGTCGAGGTGGGCAACACCAGCGAGATCGTCGACCGGGCGCACCACCCGTACACGGGTGCCCTGCTCTCCTCGGTGCTGGTACCCGAACCCCAGATCCGCGGTCGCCGCATCATGGGCATCAAGGGCTCGCCGCCTGACCTCGGCGACCCGCCGTCCGGCTGCCGGTTCCATCCGCGCTGCAGTTTGAAGATGGACGTGTGCGTCACCGATCCGCCCACGGTGGGCGGGGCGCGCCAGTTCGCGCGGTGCTGGTGGACGCAGCAGCACCCGGGTGAGCCCGTGGGAGGGGCGCTGTGACCACAACTGAGGCGACCACAACCGAGGCGACCAGGACCGACGCGCTACTCAAGGCGGACGGGCTCACGCGGGTATTCGGGCGGGGCGACAACGCCCTGCGCGCCGTGGACAACGTCTCGTTCGAGCTGCCACGCGGCGCCGTCACCACGGTGGTGGGCGAGAGCGGCAGCGGCAAGTCCACGCTCGCCAGGCTCGTCCTGCGGCTGCTGCCGATCACCTCCGGCACCGTGACCCTCGACGGCCGGGACGTGACCAAGCTGCGGGGCCACGCGCTCAAGGAGTACTGGCAGCAGGTGCAGGCGGTCTTCCAGGACCCGTTCAGCGCGTTCAACCAGTTCTTCACGATCCGCTGGATGCTCAACCGCTCCAAGGGCCTGCTGGGCGCCGCCGAGGTGGAGCAGCGGATGACGACGGCGCTGGAGCAGGTTGGCCTGCGCCCCAAGGAGATCCTCGACAAGTACCCGCACCAGCTCTCCGGCGGTCAGCGGCAGCGGGTGATGATCGCCCGGGCACTGATGATGCGCCCATCCCTGCTCATCGCCGACGAGGCAACCTCGATGCTCGACGCGTCGCTGCGCGCGAACATCCTCAACGTCCTGTCCGACCTGCGCGCCGACAGCAACCTCACGGTGCTGTTCATCACGCACGACATCGGGCAGGCGTGCTACATCAGCGACCGGGTGCTGGTGATGAAGAACGGAAAACTGGTGGAGCAGGGTCCGGTGGAGGAGGTCATCTTCTCGCCGAAGGACGAGTACACGCAGCGCCTGCTCGCTGACGTACCGCGCCTGCACGACGCCGTCGCCTGATTCCACACCGCCTCATCCACGACGCTGCCCGCCCGGCTTTTGCCAGGCGGGCAGCGTCGTTCTTAAGTAACGGGCAGCGTCTTTCTTGGCAATCAGGCGATCGTCGACTGGATCCAGCTCACGACAGCGTCCACTCTGGACGTTGTCTCCACGAGGTCGTGCGGGCAGTCCGGGCCGCTGCTCTCCACCGATACCAGCACGGGGGCACCGTTCGCGGGTTCCACGAAGTACGGCGCGCCCGAGTCGTACAGGCACGCGCTCGTGGTCGGCTGCGGCGCGTACCCGACGACCCCCACCGTCGTGCGGGCGACGCTGCTGACTTTCACCTGGCCGGTCTGCAGGTGGGTGGCTGGCGCGGGGTTGACGTCGCTGAGTGCGCCCCAGCCGGTGATGCGCAGGATCTCGCCCTTCGCGGGCTTGGTCGTCGCCAGGGCCAGCGGCTGGATGTCGGGGACCGGGCTGGCCAGCTTCGCCACGGCGATGTCGTTCGTCGGCGACTGGTAGTCCGCCACGACGTCGATGACGTAGCCATTGGTATCGGCGTCGTCCACCCGCCCGATCGCTGCGGTGGTGCTGTACGGCACGGGGCCACTGACCGGGTTTCGGTTGACATCGTGGAAGCAGTGCCCGGCCGTTATGATCCACTGTGCGGCGATGAGCGCGGCGCTGCAGCCGCTGTCATAGTGGGTGCCGTCGGGCCGGGGGATGTCGGTCATGGTCAGCTTCACGGCGAAGCCGTACTGACCTTCGGCGACCGGAGTTCCGTTGGCGATGGCGTAGGCGGGCACGGTCGTGCTGACCACAGCCGCCGCACCCAACAGGCCGGCAAGGGCAATTCGACGGAATTTCATGTATACCTCTATATCATGCCAGACCGCCGCGGACCCGAATGCATTAGGTTCTATGGTATGCAGGGCAACCCTTTCGACGAGCTTGACGCCGAGGCGCGCCGGGTGGACGACTTCTACGCGCGCCTGGGCCCCGACGAGTGGCGCGCGCCGACGCGCTGCGCGGGCTGGGACCGCGCTGATCTGCTCGCGTACCTCGTGGGTATCGAGGACTACACCCGCGCGTGCCTCGACGACCGGGTCGACGAGTACGCCAAGCAGGCCGGAGACGTCGGGTACGAACGCCTCAACGAGGTACTGGTGGAGCGGCGCCGCGGTACGCCCGGTGCGCAGCTGCTCGCCGAGTGGCGCGCCAAGGTGGCGGAGAACCACCGGCGGCTGCGGGAACGCGGTACCGACGCGACCCTCGCCACCTCGGCCGGCCCGTACCCGCTCGGCAGGCAGGCCTGGTACCTCGCCTGCGAGCTGGCGATCCACGCCGACGACGCGGGCGTACCGGTGCCCGAGGCCGCTCGCTCGGCGCGCCTGGCCTGGCGATCGGCCTTCGGCCTGGACGCGCTGCACGAGGTGCGTCCAGAGGTGACAGTGGACACGACGGACGGTTTCCGGATCGGGAGTACCGTGCTGAGCGAGGAGGAGTTCGTCGAGGCGACCTCGGGGCGCCTGGACTCCCGGCCCGAACTTCGGGCACTCGCCTAGGGCCCTTTCAGAGGAGGCGCGGCATGGAAGCGCGGGGCAAGGTTCGCGTGGAGCACAGCGCCAAGCGGGTACGCGCCTACCTGCACGGCCAGCTCGTCGCCGATACCGTACGGCCGCTGCTCGTCTGGGAGGTGCCGTACTTCCCGATGTACTACATCCCGGAGGCGGACGTACGGGCCGAGCTGGTACCGACCGGCGAGACCCAACACTCGCCGAGTCGCGGTACCGCCGAACTGCTCGATGTGGATACCGGCTCGGGCAAGGCACCGGGTGCGGCGCGCCGGTACCGGGACTCGCCGTTCGAGGAGCTGCGCACCGCGGTACGCCTCGACTGGGACGCGATGGACGAGTGGCTGGAGGAGGACGAGCCGGTCTACACGCACCCGCGGGATCCGTACACGCGGGTGGACATCCTCGCCAGCAGCCGGCACGTACGCGTCGAGTTGGACGGCGTGGTACTCGCCGAGTCCCGCTCGCCCCGGCTGCTCTTCGAGACCGGGCTGCCGACCCGGTACTACCTCCCGCTCAGCGACGTACGGCGCGATCTGCTGCGCCCGTCGGCGACGCAGACGCACTGCCCGTACAAGGGGACGGCGGGGTACTGGTCGGTCGAGGTGAACGGGAAGACGTACGAGGATCTGGTCTGGATCTACCGCACCCCGCTGCCGGAGTGCCAGAAGATCGCCGGGCTGGCATGCTTCTACACGGAGAAGGTGAACCTGTTCGTCGAGGGGGTACCTCAGTGACTCCGCGTACGCGCCTTTCCGCGACGGTGCTCAGCGGCCCGGACCCGCGCGGGCTGGCCGCCTTCTACGAGCGCCTGCTCGGCTGGGAGAAGACGAGTGAGGATGACACCTGGGTGATGCTGCGGTCACCGTCGGGTGGGGCCGGGCTTTCCTTTCAGTACGAAGAGGTCTACACCCGTCCGGTCTGGCCGTCCACGCCCGGTGCGCCGGAGATGATGGCGCACCTCGACATCGCGGTTGAGGATGTGGACGCGGCGGTCGAGTGGGCCGCGTCGGCCGGCGCGACCCTCGCCGAGTTCCAGCCGCAGGCGCACGTGCGGGTCATGCTCGACCCGGCCGGCCACCCCTTCTGCCTCTTCCCCGACGAAGCCTGACCGCCGTCGCGCCGGCCGCCCGCGCGCCCGCCCGCGCGCCCGCCCCAAGATCGCCCCCAAGATCGTCGCAATTTCATTGAAGTTGCGGTGTTGGGCGGCCCGCAACACCGCAATTTCAATGAAGTTGCGGCGGGTCGTGGGAGATCACGGGGGCGGGGCGCAGGGGTGATCTTGGCGGGTACGGGCGGAGCCTGGATGATGGGCGTATGGCCGAGGTGGTCATCGACCTGGGCGACACCTGGGCGACGCCGGTGCCCGAGCAGGCGGCGCCGCCCCGCGGGCGCGTCGATCGCCGCATGTGGCTGATGCTGCTCGTGCTCGTACTGGTACTCGCTGCCACCAGAGGCGCCCGACCGGCGACCGCCCTGCGTCAGGTGGCGGCGGTAGCGGTGGCCGGTACTCAGGTCTTCACAATCAGTGGCAGCGCCCTCGAGGTCATCGAACGAACCGGG
>JBPYFB010000436.1:0-7791 GCA_051986465.1 Rugosimonospora sp. | reverse complement strand
TGCTCCGGCAGGCCCACCACCGGGGCGCCCGGGTGATGTCGATCTGCACGGGCGCGTTCGTCCTCGCCGCGGCGGGTCTGCTCGACGACCGGCCGGCCACCACGCACTGGGCGCACGCCCAGCGCTTCCGCGACCTGTACCCGGAGGTGAAGCTCGACCCCGACGTGCTGTTCGTCGACGACGGCGACGTGCTGACCTCGGCCGGGGTCGCCGCCGGCATCGACCTGTGCCTGCATGTGGTGCGCAGCGACCACGGCAGCGAGGTCGCCAACCGGGCCGCCCGCCGGTGCGTGGTGCCGCCGTGGCGCGACGGCGGCCAGTCGCAGTTCATCGAACGGCCGGTACCCGCAGCCACCGGCACCACCACCGCACCCACCCGCGCCTGGGCCGCCGGCCGCCTGCACGAGGCGCTCGCACTGTCCACAATGGCCAAACACGCGCGGATGAGCCTGCGCACCTTCACCAGACGGTTCCGCGAGGAGACCGGGATGAGCCCGGGCCGGTGGGTGACGCTCCAGCGGGTCGAGCACGCGCGCCAGCTACTGGAAACCACCGACCTGCCCATCGATGCGGTCGCCCAGCAGGCCGGCTTCGGTACCGCCGCCTCGCTGCGCCAGCACATGCACGCGGCGGTGGGTGTGGCACCGAACGCGTACCGGCGCGCGTTCACCACTCCACCGGCGCCGGCACTCCAGTAGTCCCTTGTAACCATGAATCGACGGCATTCGTTGACAGGTACCTATGCGTACGCCGGTCTATATGCGGGCCAACATATGCTCCTTCGCTGGCGCCGCCTCACCGCCATCGCATCAGTCCTTTGTGGACTCGCGTTGGCTCCCGTGGTGACGCCACACTTCGTCCCCGCGGCGCCGACCGCCAGTTGCACCGCGCGCTGAACCCGCACCATCCCGCTGCCGGCCCGGCCGCCCCCAGGCGACCGGGCCGGCCCGCATTTCCGGGCGACCGGGCCGGCCCGCATTTCCGGGCGACCAGGCCGGACCGCCATTTCCGGGGCGACCGGGCCGGATCCGCCGCTTCCGGGGCGACCGAGCGGGCCTGCCGTCCTGGCGACCATGCCGGACCGGCATTTCCGGGCCAGCGTGGCCTACCTCTCACCGCGGCAAAGTGGCGTGGCGGCCCCGGCATACTCCGGCAATCATGGTCATATGACCCTCCGGTTCACCGTCTCCGCACCGCTCACCGACGAGTTGCGCGAGTCGGTCATCGAGCTGTGGACCGAGGTCACGGTGGCCGGCGGCGCGGTCGGGTTCGCCGGCCCGGTCAGCCGCGAGGACGTGGAGCCGGTCGCGCTCGGCGCGCTGGGTGCCGTCGCGGACGGGCACGACCTGCTGCTCGCCGGGTACGTCGGCGACAAGCTGACCGCGATGCTGTTCCTGGTCAGCCACCGGTTCGCGCTGCAGCGGCACTGGCGTACGGTCAAGCGGGTCATGGTGCACCCCGGTGCGCAGCGGCACGGGTACGGCGCCGAACTGATGCGCGAGGCCGAGCGGTTCGCCCGGGCCCGCGACTGGGAGGCGCTGCACCTGACGGTACGGGCCGGGCAGGGCGTCGAGAAGTTCTACGCGCGCCTCGGGTACCAGGAGGTCGGCCGGTTCCCGGGCGCCCTGCGGCTGGCGCCCGGGGACGATCGGGACGAGATCCACATGTGGCTGCCGCTGCGCGGATCAGTACCCGACGCCGATTGAGTGGCGGACCGTCGCCGGATCCCCGAGCGCCTGCAGGATCGCGGCAGCGAGGTCGGCCCGGCTGATCATCATGCCGCCGCGGACGTTCAGGTCGACCGCCGTCCGGTACCGGTCGGTGAGCGGCTTGTTCGTCAGGCGCGGCGGCCGCATGATCGTCCAGTCCAGCCCGCTGGTCCGGATGATCTCCTCCATCCGCTTCAGGTCGGCGAAGCCCGCGCGCAGCAGCCGCTGGAGGATCGGCTTCGCCACGTACCGGGTCACCGGCCCGTCCCCGGCGTCCACGTACGGACCGCTCGCGCTGACCGCCACGAGCCGCCGTACCCCCGTCTTCTCCATCGCCTCCACGATCGTCCGCGCACCGTCGCCGCAGATGGTCGCGGGCGCCCCCGGCCTCGGCCCCAGCGCCGAAACTACGGCGTCGGCGCCTTCGATCGGGGCCGCGATGCTCTCCGGGTCCGTCACGTCCGCCCGGACCACGGTGAGCCAGCCGCCGTCCGGCTGGAGCGCGGCCGGATCGCGTACCACCGCCGTCACCCGGTGTCCCGCGTCGCGCGCCTGTGCGATGACCTGGCGCCCGGTCGCGCCGGTCGCGCCGAACAGCGTGATTCTCATGGCCGTCCCCCAGTGATCTTGGTTAGTAAGCACTTACCCACCTAGTATGGTGAGTACTTACTAACCTGTCAACGCGCTCGGGAGACGACATGGGTACGCGCGACACGATCCTCGACGCCGCCGCGGAGATCATGCAGACCCGTGGCCTCGCCCACGCGACGACGAAGGAGATCGCCAAGGCGGCCGGGTTCTCCGAGGCCACGCTCTACAAGCACTTCCGGGACAAATCAGAGATCTTCCTGGACGTACTGCGCGAGCGGCTGCCGACCTTCTCCCCGCTCGTCGCCACATTGAACGCCAGTGTCGGGCAGCGCGACATTCGCGAGGCGCTGGTCGAGGTGGGATGCAACGCGATCGCCTTCTACTACGAGAGCTTTCCGATGAGCGCCTCGGTCTACTCCGAACTCCGGTTGCTCACGCAGCACCGGTCGGCGCTGGCCAGCCGCGGCGCCGGACCGCACCGGGCCAACGAGGGACTCGCCGGGTACCTGCGCGCCGAGCAGAAACAGGGCCGGATCGCGGGTACCGCCCACCCCGACGCGGTCGCCGCCGTACTGCTCGGCGCGTGCCTCCAGTACGCCTTCCTGGGTACCTTCGCCGGA
This sequence comes from Rugosimonospora sp., assembly GCA_051986465.1. Classification (GTDB taxonomy): domain Bacteria; phylum Actinomycetota; class Actinomycetes; order Mycobacteriales; family Micromonosporaceae; genus DATEJJ01. Next base: position 4,871 of record JBPYFB010000436.1, on the reverse strand, counting down.
CAGCCACTCGACCCCAAGGCAGCACAGTCCTATGTGGACGATGTCGTGGATACCCTTATGGCGGCGCTCACACCCGCCAGCGACCCGAATAGCTGACATCGTGCCGAGCTGATTCGTCGGAGAGGTGTAACCAAACACGGCAACGGGCAGGAGTTCACGATGGACGCGCGCTTGAACCTCTTCGGCAGTCCGGTCTCGACCAGGTTTCTGAAGTACATCAACTCGGCAGCCAAGGTGGTCGCCGACTCAACGCTGCCGGCCGCGACCCAGGAACTGGTGAAGATCCGGGCCAGCCAGATCAACGGCTGCGGATTCTGCACCGACATGCACACCAAGGATGCGGCGCACGCCGGGGAGACTCCGGTACGCCTCAACCTGGTCGCGGCCTGGCGGGAGGCGACGGTGTTCACCGATGCCGAGCGCGCCGCTCTGGAGTTGGCCGAACAGGGTACCCGCCTCGCCGACGCGGCCGGCGGTGTCACGGACGAGGCTTGGTCCAACGCCGCCAAGCACTACGACGAGGACCAACTCGCCGCGCTGGTCTGTCTCATCGCCGAGATCAACGCCTGGAACCGGCTGAACGTCATCGTTCGGCAGCCCGCCGGCGACTACCAACCCGGCCAGTTTGCTTAACACCGGGCGCAGGAAAGGGGGAGCCGGGCGTTGGGCCCGGCTCCCCCGCCGCGCATCTAGCTGCAGCCGCTGGTCGAGCCGCAGCCCTCGCAGACGTAGCAACTGCCCGCGGGCCGCATCTTCGTGCCACAGGTGAAGCACAGCGGTGCGTCGGCCGCCTTGCCCTGTACCAGCTCCAGCAATTCGGTCGAGGAACCCGCTTGGCGACCAGGCTTCTCCGCGGCCGCCGTCTTCGGCTGCGCCGCCGGCTCCACCTTCTTCTCGACCGGAGCCGAGGCCGCCATCGCCGCCATGTCCACCGGCTCCTCGGCGGCGCCCGCCTCCGCCCGCAACTGCGCGGCCCGCTCCTCCGCCGTGAAGATGCCCAACTCCGCGCGGCGCTCGTATGGCAGGAAGTCCAGTGCGAGCCGCCGGAAGATGTAGTCCATCACCGAAGAGGCCATCCGGATCTCCGGATCGTCGGTCATGCCGGCCGGCTCGAAGCGCATGTTGGTGAACTTCGAGACGTACGTCTCCAGCGGCACGCCGTACTGCAGGCCGATCGAGATGGCCACCGAGAACGCGTCCATCACGCCGGCGAGCGTGGAGCCCTGCTTCGACATCTTGAGGAAGACCTCGCCCAGGCCGTCGTCCGGGTAGGACGAGGCGGTCAGGTATCCCTTGGCACCGGCAACCGTGAACGAGACCGTCTCGGAGGGGCGCTTCTTCGGCAGGCGCTTGCGCACTGGCCGGTACTCGATGACCTTCTCCGGCTCGGCCTTGGCCGTCTCGGCCTTCACCGTCTCGGCGGGCTTGGCCGCCTTGCTGTTGGACAGCGGCTGCCCCACCTTGCAGTTGTCGCGATAGATGGCGAGCGCCTTGAGGCCGAGCCGCCAGCCCTCGGAGTAGATCTTCTCGACGTCGGACACGCTCGCCGACTCGGGCATGTTGACGGTCTTCGAGATCGCGCCCGAGATGAACGGCTGTACCGCCGCCATCATCCGCACGTGCCCCATCGGCGCGATCGACCGCTCGCCCATCGCGCAGTCGAAGACGGCGTAGTGCTCGGGGCGCAGCCCGGGCGCGTCGACCACGTGGCCGTGCTCGGCGATGAACTCGGTGATCGCCTCGACCTGCTCCTCCTGGTAGCCCAGGGAGCGCAGCGCGCGCGGCACGGTCTGGTTGACGATCTGCATCGAGCCACCGCCGACCAGCTTCTTGAACTTGACCAGCGCCAGGTCCGGCTCCACCCCGGTGGTGTCGCAGTCCATCATCAAACCGATGGTCCCGGTGGGAGCCAACACACTCGCCTGGGCGTTGCGCCAGCCCACCCGCTCACCGATCTCGAGGCACCGCTGCCACTGCTCCCCCGCCTCCGCGAGCAGAGCGGACGCGTTGGTACCGCGCGCCGCCACCGCGGAGTTGGCCTCCGCGTGCTTGCGCATGACCCGCTGGTGCGGTGCCGCGTTGCGGGCGTATCCGTCGTAGGGGCCCACGATGCCGGCCAGCTCCGCGGAGCGGCGGTAGGCGGTGCCGGTCATCACCGAGGTGATCGCACCGGCGAGCGAGCGCCCCTCGTCGGAGTCGTACGGCAGGCCGGAGGCCATCAGCAGCGCGCCCAGGTTCGCGTACCCGATGCCGAGCTGCCGGTACGCCCGGCTGGTCTCCGCGATCTTCTGGGTCGGGAAGTCGGCGAAGCAGATCGAGATGTCCATCGCGGTGATGACCAACTCGACGGAGTTGACGAACTTGCGCACCTCGAAGCCCCCGTCGGCGCGCAGGAACTTCAGCAGGTTGAGCGAGGCCAGGTTGCACGAGGAGTTGTCGAGGTGAAGGTACTCGGAACACGGGTTGGACGCGGTGATCCGACCGGTCTCCGGGCAGGTGTGCCAGTCGTTGATGGTGTCGTCGTACTGCAGCCCCGGGTCGGCGCACTCCCACGCCGCCTGTGCGATCTTGCGGAACAGGCCGGCCGCGTCGAGCGTCGAGAGCGCCGAACCGTCGAGCCGGGCCCGCAGGTCGAACGACTCACCGTTCTCCACGGCACGCATGAACTCGTCGGAGACGCGTACCGAGTTGTTGGCGTTCTGGTACTGCACGCTGACGATGTCGCGGCCACCGAGGTCCATGTCGAACCCGGCGTCGCGCAGTGCGCGGATCTTGTCTTCCTCGCGCGCCTTGGTCTCGATGAACTCCTCGATGTCCGGGTGGTCCACGTCGAGGATGACCATCTTGGCCGCCCGCCGCGTGGCGCCGCCGGACTTGATGGTGCCGGCGGAGGCGTCCGCGCCGCGCATGAAGCTGACCGGGCCGGAAGCGGTGCCACCGGAGGAGAGCAGTTCCTTCGAGGAGCGGATCCGGGACAGGTTCACGCCCGAGCCCGAGCCGCCCTTGAAGATCAAACCCTCTTCCTTGTACCAGTCGAGAATCGAGTCCATCGAGTCATCGACCGCGAGGATGAAACAGTTGTGTACCCGCAAGTTACTCGCGAGGAATTCGCCGCTCTCCGTTTGGATGTCGAAGACCTCCATCGCGCCGAGAGGTTCGACCCGCGCGATCTCCAGCCGCTTCGTCGATCGCGCGGCGCGGCCTGGGCGCCCGAAGCTCGACCTGAGTTTGAGCGACTTCGTCTCGTCGACGAACCCGATCTCGTCCATGAACAGCTCGCGGTCGCCGTCGTTCTGAATCTGCACGCTCCAGCAGCCGTGCCGGTTGTCCCGGGCGTCCCGCTTGAACGACACGCGGGAGAAGATGCCGAAGCGCAACAGCAGGCTCTGGATGCCCCGGATGAGCTGCTCGGAAATCATGTCGACGGCGACCAAGGTGGACCGCTCGCGTGACGACACGTAGCCCTCGGCCTGGAAGACGCTCTTCAGGTATGCGGCAACGACCGGCAGCGGCGCGGTGAACAGCCGCGGTGGTACCGCCATCTCGGTGCCTCGGGTCAGAAGTCCCCACCGCTCGACGAACGGGCGCAGATGGTTGCCGTACAGGCGGGTGCGCCGGCAGTCGAGATCCTCGCGTTGCGTGTGGACCTCGCGCTCGTGGCGGTGCGCGCCGTCGAAGACGGTGTCCAGAGCAGTGACCACCCAGTCGAGCTCGTAGTCGTTGACGGTCATCGCCTCGATGGTCAGCGACCGGTTCGTGCCCTGCTCGTACTGACCGACGAAACCGTCGGACTGCAGCCAGCCCGCCAGCGCCGCCTCGGCTATGTCGCGCAGATTCAGCTCTTCCTCGCCGTAGGCCTGCGTGCGATGCCACTCCAGTTGGTCGCCCTCACGCAGGGTGCCCGCCTCGACCCACCGCCCGGTACCGTCGCCAGTGCTCTTCCACACCAGGTGGTCAGGGGTCACATCGAGGCGGTATCCAGCCTTGGTGTGCAGCCGCAGCACCTCGCGGACGCCGTTGGCCTTGGTCGCCACGATCTGGGTCACCCCGTGTGCGTCGTAGACCTTCGCGCCGACCGCGTCATCCGCCACGAGCTTGCCGATGGGCACAAGCCCGGCGGGCGTGCTGACCAGAGAGTCATAAGGAAGGCACGCTGAGACCTGTTGTGGCGAGGTGGTACCCACGTTGAACCAGACCGGGGAGTTGAAGCTGAACACCTGGTGCATCAGCATCCAGGTCAGCTCGTGGTCGAAGATCTCGGCGTCGGCGGCGCTCGCGAAGTAGCCGTGCTCCTCGCCGGCCTTGCGGTAGCGGCCGACCACCCGGTCGATGATCTGGCGCAGGCTCCACTCCCGCTCAGGCGTGCCGACCGCGCCCCGGAAGTACTTCGTGGTGACGATGTTCGCCGCGTTCACGCTCCAGAACTCGGGGAACTCGACGCCCCGTTGCTCGAAGTTGATCGAGCCGTCGCGCCAGTTCGTCATCACGACGTCGCGTCGCTCCCAGGTCACTTCGTCGTACGGGTGCACGCCCTCGGTCGTCCACACTCGCGCCACCCGCAGTCCGGTACCGGACCCGCCATCCTGCTCGCCGGCCCCCCGGCTGCCCGTACCCGACGACGCGCCCACGGCCTCCGTCATCCCCGGTCCCCCTCGCTCGTGCGGCCTCGCGCCGCCTTCCAACATCTGACATCTATCAGCACCCACCGACACTTCTCAGTCGCCGGCGACCGCGTCCTCAGTAGGGGACGGGCCGCGCGCCGAGCGCAGTGCGGCAATCTCCCGCTCGAAGTCGCCCAGAGAGTCGAACGAGTGGTACACGCTCGCGAAGCGCAGGTATGCCACCTCGTCCAGGTCGCGCAGCGGTCCGAG
>JBPYFB010000435.1:0-30992 GCA_051986465.1 Rugosimonospora sp. | reverse complement strand
TGGCTCGTGGAGCGCTTCGTGGCCAGCCCCAGCGAGGAGGTGCTACTGCTGAAGGTTCTCGGGCTCACAGTGCTCGTCGCCGGGGTGGCGCAGCGCCTGCAGATCTCCGACGCGGTCGGCGCGTTCCTGGTCGGCATCGCGCTGTCCGGCCCGCTCGCGCACAGCGCGCGGCAACTGCTCACCCCGCTGCGGGACCTGTTCGCCGCGGTGTTCTTCGTCTTCTTCGGCCTGCGCACGGACCCCGCCGACCTGCCGCCGGTCGCCGGGGTCGCGGCGTTGCTGGCGCTCGCCGGCGTGGTCACCAAGGTGGCGACCGGGTGGATCGCCGCGGCCCGGCTCGGCGCGGGCCGCACCGCGCGGTTGCGTGCGGGGGCGGCGCTGATCCCGCGCGGCGAGTTCAACATCGTCATCGCCGGGCTCGCGGTGGCGGCCGGGGTCAACCCCCGGCTGGGGCCGCTCGCGACGGCGTACGTGCTCCTGCTCGCGACCGCCGGGCCGTTGCTGGCCCGGGCCGCCGAACCGCTGGCCCGGCTGCGCCGGGCGGGGCGGGTACCCGCCGGCGGAGGGTCATCGTCGCCTGGTGGATAGTCCATCCGCGTACAACTGCACAGACGATCCGCCGGTACCGGCAGAGCATGTCCGCCATGAGTACCCACGAACCGCTGGACGTCCGCGCGATCCGCCGGCACTTCACGTTCCCGGGGCTCGGCCGGCTCGTCACCAACAACGCCGCGAGCACCCAACCGGCACGCGAACTGCTGGCGCGCTACCAGTCGCTCGCGCCCTGGTACGAGAACGTCCACCGTGGACAGTCGCGGGCGTCCCAGGAGATGACCGCCGAGTTCGAGGCGGCGTACGACACGATCGCGCGGTTCATCGGCGCCCCCGGCCGGGCCAGCATCGCGCTGTACCGCAACACGACCGAGGCCATCAACTCGGTCATGTACTCGTTGCTCACCGAGTTCCGGGACGGCGACAACGTGGTCACGACGGCGATGGAGCACAACTCGAACTACGTACCCTGGCACGCGATGTGCCGCCAGATACTCCCCCGGTTCGGGCGGCGGGTGGAGTGCCGGCTGGCCCGCTTCGACCCGGGTACCGGCGAGCTCGACCTCGATCACCTGGCCTCCCTCGTCGACGGGCGTACCAAGCTGGTGTGCGTCACCGGTGCCGCCAACTTCCTCGGTACCCGCAACCCGCTCGGCGCGATCCGCGCGATCGCCGACGCGAGCGGGTACCCGCAGCCCGGCGGCGAGCGGCGCTCGTACCTGCTCGTCGACGGCGCCCAACTGGTACCGGGTTCGTACGTCGACGTTCACGCCATGGACGTCGACTACCTCGCCTTCTCCTTCCACAAGATGCTCGCGCCGTTCGGCGTGGGCGTGCTGTACGGCAAGGAGCACCTGCTCGCGTCCGCGCTGCCGTTCCTGTACGGCGGCGACATGATCGCCGAAGGCCGGGTCTTCCCCGACCGGGTCGAGTACGCCCCGCTGCCCTGGCGGTACGCCGCCGGCACCCCCAACATCCTCGGCACCATCGTCTCCGCCCAGGCGCTGCGCCTGCTGCTGGACCTGGCGCTGACCCCGGACCGCCCGACCTACTTCGGCACCGCGCGCCCCATCGACGCGGCGGCGGTGCGCGCGGCGATGGACCGGATCTGTGCCTGGCACCGCCGGCTGACCGGCCGGGCGCTCGACGGCCTCAGCGCCATCCCGGGCATCACGATCTACGGACCCCTGGACCCGGCGCGGCGCACCTCGCTGGTCTCCTTCAACCTGGCCGGCCGCGATCCGATGGCGGTGGCCGAGGCGCTAGGGCGCGCCGGAGTGGAGGCGCGCGCCGGGTGCCACTGCGCGACGCTCGCGCACCACGCGCTGGGGCTGAACCCGCCGGCGAGTTGCCGGCTGAGCTTCTACCTCTACAACACGCTGGATGAGGTCGACCGGGCGGTGGCGGCGGTCCGCGCGGTCGCCGTCACGACCGCGCGCCGCGAGCCTATTACAACGACTTGAGGGCCTGCTGGAGTACCGGCACCATGCGGTCCATCGTGCTGGCCAACCAGCCGGTGAGCTCGTCCGGCAGGGTGTCGTGGATCCAGACCAGCCGGCATCGCCCCGCGCTGTCCGCGAATACCTGCATCGACGTGTTGTCGTGCGCGACGCCGTCCCCGACCCAGGCGTACGCGATGCGGCGACCCGGTTCGTCGCGTGCCACGAGGCGCTCGCGAACGACGGTACCGTCGGCGAAGGTGAGTGCCCGGACGTCCGGCGCCACCAGCTTGCTGTCGACCACGGCGCCGCCCGACATGCGCACCGGGCCGTCCGCGAAGTCGCTCACCACGGCCCAGACGTGGTCCGTCGGGGCATCGATGACGATCTCCCGGATGACTGATCCCATGATCCGCTCCGTTCCTCCCGTGTGGACAGACAGATCTGTCTACCATCAATCGCCAGCCTAGACAGACCTGTCTGGTACGGTCAACGGGTGGTTGCGACATCGCGCGAGAGCTCCGCCCGCAGCCGCGTACTGAAGACGGCGTCGGCGCTGTTCTACGCCGACGGCGTGCACGCGGTGGGCATCGACCGGATCATCGCGGAGGCGGGCGTGGCCAAGGCGACCTTCTACCATCACTTCCCCGCGAAGGATGAACTCGTCCGGGCATACCTGGACGAGGAGTACCGCCGCCAGCGCACCGCGTTGGAGGCGGTACGGCAGGAGGCGCGCGGGCCACGCGAGGCGTTGCTCGGCATCTTCGACCTGCTGGTGCGCAACGCCGCCCACCCGCAGTTCCGCGGTTGCCCGTTCACCAACGCCGCGGCCGAGTATCCGGACCCGACCCATCCGGTCCGCCGCACGATCGCCGACTATCGCCGGTGGAACCGCGGGTTCTTCCGCGACCTGCTGGCCGAGGCGGGCCACCCGCACCCGGACAGCGCCGCCACAATGGTCATGATGCTGCGCGACGGTGTCGTCGTGGGCGGCGACCTGGACGACCCGAGCATCCTGCACCCGCACGCCCGCGACGCGGTCGCCCGCATCCTGGACACCTGACGACGCAGTCCACGCACGGAGGTTCCGTTGCCCCCGATCTATGCCTTCGCGACCTGGGAACCCTTGCTGAGGCTGCTGCGGACGGGCCACCCGGAGGTCTTCGCCACCCCAGGCCGCCACGTGGCGGGCTTCATCGGCAGGTACGGGTGGAGCGTGCCGCTGCCGTCCCGGTTCGCCTGGCCCAGCGGTGCCGCGGAGGTGCAGCGGGTACGCGATGCGCTGGAGGAGGCCGGTCTGGACCGGATCTCGTACGTGGCGGAGCGCTCGTCGACCGGGCGAACGGTACTCAGCCTGTTCACGTACGGTCCCGCCGTGGAGGAGACCGCGGCCGGCGCGTACCCGGGATCGCTCGTCCTTCGCGAGGGCGCCGTACCGGAACCCTGGCGCCGCCTGCCCACTCCGGCACCCGCGGCGGTCGCTGCCCCGTCAGCGGATCCCGCGTTGCTGGAGCGGACCCTCCGGGAGCGCATCCCCGGCGGTACCGGCGCGACCGAGACGGAGATCGCCGATGCCGAGGCGCGCCTCGGCATCGCCTTGCCCGACGAGCTCAAGGCGGTCTACCGGGTGACCCGCGCCCACCGGCAGGACTGGCTCGACGACCCGGCCGCGGCCGAGCACGTCATCACCGCGGTCGGCGTCGACCTCCTCCCGCTCGACGAGGTGTACATCGCCGACGCGGCGTCCCGCCCGCGTCCCTGGGAGTTCGCGGCGATGGAGGCGGCGGTCACCGCAGCCGACGCCGCGGTGCAGGGGCTGGTCGGATCGCCCGGCTGGATCGCCTTCGGCGACAACGGCGGCGGTGACCGGTTCGCCATCGATCTGACCCCGGGCCCGCGCGGGCACCTGGGGCAGGTCATCATCCTCGACCACGAGCAGAACATCGGCGCCGGCCTGGTCGCCGACTCCCTCACCGACTGGGTGCGCCACCAGCACCCGATCCGGTTCTCCGGTCACGGCCCGGACCAGCCACCGGTTGTCGCGCGGGTGAACGTCCAGAGCCTGACAAGCATTGACGCCGCTGCCCATCCCGCGCTGGAGGTGCTGAGCATCGGCGTCTGGGACGGTGCACCGCTCAGCCTCGCGGCCGTCACCGGACTGCCCCGGCTGCGCACCCTCACCGCGTACCCGGGCACGCTGGCCGACCCGCTGCAGATCGCCAAGCTCAGCACGCTGGAGTTCCTGGCGCTCGGGCCGGACGAGTGGCGCGTCCTGCTGGACGCCGGGGCCGTTCCGCGAAGCCTGTCCGCGGCCGCCATCACGGTACGCGGCCAGCCGCACCCGCTGCCGATAGTGGCCATAGCGAACGAACTCCTCGCGCTCTGGAACCGTCCCGCGATGACCCAGACCATTCTCGAAGGCGACCTGGGCCCCGAGGTGTAGGGCTTAGCGCGTCACGGCGTGGGCGGGTTTGGCGTGATCGCTTCGAGCAGCGCCATGTCGTCGAGCAGCGCCAGGTCGTCGAGCAGGTCCACAATGGAGTATGCGGGCCGGCCACCGCTCTCGATCGCCGCGTGCAGGCCGGCCCAGCCCGCCCGGCGGCTCCCCTCGTACCGTGCGCGTATCGCGTGCTCCCCGGTCGCGTCGAAGCGGCTGACCCGGGACGGTTCGGCCACGGTATCGGCCGGCAGGTCGGCGGAGCACCGCTGTTCGATCCCGACGAGGTCGATGCGGAGCGCCGCAACCCCTGCCGCCGATACGACACCGGCCAGTTCGACGGCGAGCGTGCCGTACCCGCCGCTCACCACGTAGTGGGTTTCGGTACGGCGCAGCCGAAGCGCCGCCTCCCCCGTACCGAGCAGTGGCCGGATGGTCGCGAGTTGGGCCAGCAGAGCCGCGTCGAGCGGGGCACCGGTACCCGCCGCGACGGTGATGACGCTGTCCAGGATCGCCGCGTTCCGGCTCGCCTCGGCCAACTCCCCGAGCGCCGAGCGCCAGGCCGGATCGGTGGCGTACGGCTGGTCGACGCCGACGACGATACCGGCGGCACGGGCGTCGCTGGCAATGGTATTCAGGGCGTGACGCGTGCCGGTACCGGCGGGCATCTCGGTGAGGACGATGGCCCGTACCCGAGCGTCGACGCCGCGCTGTGCCGCCGCAACCCAGGAGGCGTGCCGTCCGGAGACGACGTGGACGTCGGCGCGGGTACCGTCGACGACCCGGAACCGGCGCGGAAGCGACGCCAGTACCGCGCGGTGTGCCGATGCGGCGACGCCGTCGTCGGGCAGCAGGACCGTCAACGCCGTCATCGGACACCCCCGGAAATCATCGCGGTGGCGGTGCTCGCCAGGTCGAGGGCGTAGACCATGTCCGCGACGGCCTGATCCGTGGGCACGGCCGGCGGGCTGCCCCGCTCGGCGACATCGGCCACGTGCGCCCATTCGGCCTGGTATCCGTTGACCGGCGAGTGCCACGAGCGGCGCTGGCCGGACTCGGTCAGGATGGCGGTCGCCGAGCCGGCGAGTACAAACGATGGGGGGTACTGCACGGCGAGGTCGCCCGCCGCACCCCAGACCCGCAGGGTCCACTGTGGACTCCAGCGCCCCGGCATGACGGCGAGCAGTTCGGCGGTGCGCTGGCCGTCGGCGATGACGAGCTGGTAGCCGAATGGCGGGACAGCGCTCGCGGTCACCAGGTCGCCGAGGGTCGGCATGAAGTGCCGGATCTGCGGGATCGCGTGCGTGGCCAGGCCCAGCACGCCAGCCCGTACCATCGCCGCCCGCGCCTGCGGCGTCAACTCCCCGGCGGGCGTGCTCGGCGCCGGGGCGGATACCAGGTCCGTGGCCAGGTTGACGAACTCGTCGTTCGGCGGCAGGTACAGCGTGGATCTGATCAGGCTGGCGGTCTCGGCGAGCGATCCCCAGTGTTCCCGCGCCGCGCGCCAGGCGGGGTCGTACGCGTGCATCGCGCCGACGATGACCGGGACGCCCGTCGCGGCGGACACCTCGGCGATCCGCGCCGCCTGCTCCGGGGTTGTCGCGAGCGGCTTTTCGCACAGCACCGCCTTCTTCCCCGCCGCGCAGGCGGCGGTCACCTGGTCGGCGTGGAACGTGTGCGGGCTGCAGACCGCCACGATGTCGACGTTGCGGTCGGCGAGGAGCGCCTCGACCGTGCTCGACGTCGCGGCGCCGGCCCGGTCGGACACCTCCGCCGCGATGGCGGGGTCGATGTCCATGACGTGTGCCGGATAGAGGCGGTCGGCGAGAGTGGCGATGGTCGGCAGGTGTATTGCCTGTGTGACGGGTCCGGCGCCGATGAAGCCAACCCCGAGGCGTCTGCTCACGGTCATGCCTTCTGTCGTTCAAAGCGGTGGGGCGGCGGCAGCGTAGATCATCATAACGCCCCGGACGACTTGCGCCGCAGCTGCGCCTCGATGCCGTCGAGGAGCAGTTCGACGGCGGCGGTATAGGCGTCGTCGGCCTGGTGGGTGAAGTACGCCTCCGGGTCGCCGACGGCACCGCCGGAACCCTGCCGCCCGAGCCAGGTGCTGTGCGGGAAGCGCTCGGCGAAGTCGGGCGCCACCTCGGTCAGCCGCGCGGCCCGGGCCTGCCACCACAGCGCGGAGGAGGTACCGGTGGCGCGCGCCGCCGCCCGCGCGTCGGCCCGGGTCTGCGCGGCGCCCCGGACCAGGTGCAGCAGGGCGCTGACCGCGCGGCGCAGCGCCGGCGCGGACAGGCCGGTCGGGCGCACGATGCCGACCAGGGTCTCCAGCATCATCTGCTCGTTCGGCCCGAGTACCGGGCGGGCGTACGAGATCTGCAGCGTCCACGGGTGGCGCAGGAAGAAGTCGCCGAGGGCGCGGGCCCAGGCGCGGGCCGCGGAGCGCCAGCCACGGCCCATCGGGTACCGGGTGGGCAGCTCGGCGTGCACCCGGTCGTACATGAGGTCGAGCAGTTCGTCCTTGCCGGGCACGTACGTGTACAGCGCCATGGCGGTGCGGCCCAGCCGCTGCCCGACCGCCTTCATGGACAACCCGTCGAGCCCGTCCCGGTCGGCGATCTCGATGGCGGCGGCGACGATCGCCTCCCGGCGCAGTGCCGGCCGGGGGCCTGGCGCGGGGCGCCTGGGCGCCTCCTCCCCCTTGTCCCACAGGGCCGCGAGCGACCAGTGCGGGTCGCCCTGTCCGGCGAAGACCGGCACGCTGACAACTCCTTATCGCGTAAGGTATTCTTCCCGTACCCATCAGTTTACGCGGTAAAGGATTGTCCCATGGTCGACGTGGCACTCCCCGGCGGTACCCCGATCGAGGTCGAGGTCTCCGGTGCCGGGCCCGCCGTGATGCTCCTGGTCGACCCGCGCCCCGCCACCGGTGAACGCGCCGAGGAGCTGCGCGCCTGGGGTGTCGACCCGCGGCTGGGCCGGGCGCTGTGCGAGGGCCTGGCCGACCGGTACCGGGTCATCGCCGTCCCGTACGAGGCACACGCGCTCGCCCACCCGAGGCCCGACGCGCTGACTCCGGACGCGATCGCCGCCGATCTGCTCGCCATCGCGGACGCGACCGCGGCCGACCGCTTCGCGTGCTACGGGTACTCGTGGCTGGCGCTGGCCGCGTTGCAGCTCGCGCTGCGTACCGACCGGCTGACCGGACTCGCGATGGGCGGCTACCCGCCGCTTTCCGGCCCGTACCGCGAAATGCTCGCGGTGACCACGGCGACGCACGAGATGGCGGTGACCACCGCGGACCGGCCCCCGGCGAAGGCGGCGACCGGCACCGGGGCGGGCGGCACCGACTGGGACAGCGTCGAGGTGACGCTGGATCCCGCGCAGACCGGCCAGTTCGTCACCCTCTACCGGGCGCTTTCCGGCTTCGACGACCGGGCCGCGCTGGCCCGGGTGGGCTGCCCGCGGCTGTGCTTCGCGGGCGGCGCGGACCGCATCGAGTACGGCCCGCGCTGGGGCGGCGTGGTGGTCGACATCGCCGGACCGATCGCGCGGCACGAGGCGCAGCTGCGCGCGGCCGGCTGGCGCGTGCGCCTGCTCGACGGCCTGGACCACACCCAGGCGATGCAGCCGGGGCAGGTCCTGCCGGTGCTGCGGCCCTGGCTCGACTCCGCCCTGCCCGCCGACCCCGTACCGTCCTGAGTGGACGGTGGCGGGCAGCCGTCACTCCAGTCCCAGCTTCTTCGCGTACCCGTCGCTGAGCGCCTGCCAGCCGTAGTTGTGCGCGTCCTCGCCCCGGATGGGCGGTACCGGCCGCCCGTCGAGCAGCCGCTCGGCCACGTCGAGGCACAGGTGCCAGCCCGCCGCCACCTTCGCCAGCCAGCCCTCGTCGGCGACCGTGTGCCGCAGTGTCAGCCGGGTGCCGGCGCCGGTCGCGACGAGCTCCCAGCGCAGCAGGTCGGTGCCGAAGGTGTGCTCCAGCAGGACGGGGCGCTGCGCCCGGCGCACCGTGGCGGCCAGCTTCTCGGCGGCGTCGCCGGCGACCATCGTCAGCGTCGCGTCGCCCGCGCTGCCCAGGTCACGGTCGGCGAGGTACGGCGCCCACGCCGCGAGCTGGTCCGGTTCGGTCAGCGCGGCCCATACGGTCTCCGGGTCATGGCGCAGTTCCCGGACGAAGACGAGCGTCCAGCCGGTACCGCTCGGCTCGCGGTCCACCTCCGCCAGCGGGCTGGGTTCGAACTGCTCGGTACTCATCGCTCCTCCTGGTTGTCCAGATGCCGTTCCAGTGCGTCGAGATGGGTGTGCCACAGCCGCCGATACGGGGCGAGCCAGTCGTCGACCGCCTCGAGCGGGCGGGTCTCGATCCGGTAGATGCGCCGCTGCGCCTTCACAGTGCTGGAGACGAAGCCGGCCTCGCGCAGCACCTTCAGATGCTTGGACACCGCGGGCTGCGTCACTGACAGCAGCTCCACCAGCTCACCGACGCTGTGCGGGGCGCGGCGCAGCCGGTCCAGGATCCGCCGCCGGGTCGGCTCGGCCAGCACCACGAACGGGTCCACCATTGTCACGCCCCAAGCATGCCGTGCCGGGCATATACCTGTCAAGGAATATGCCCGGATCACACGGTGACCAGGACGCATGTTCGGCTAGCTTGGAGCGGTCAAGCCATGCGGATCATGGTGCGGTAGGCGTGGAAGGCGGCGGCTAGATGGAGATCATCCTGATTCCCGGGCTCTGGCTCGACGGATCCTCGTGGGACCAGGTCGTACCCGCGCTCACCCGGGCCGGGCACTCCGTCCGCGCGCTCACTCTGCCGGGCCTTTCGGCCGCTGCCGCCGATCGGTCGGCGATCGGTCTCGCGGACCACGTCCGCGCGGTGGCCGATGCGATCGACGCGACCTCCCCAGCCGCCGGGAAGGTCGCGCTCGTCGGGCACTCGGCCGGCGCCGCGATCGGGTACGCCGCGGTCGACCAGCGCCCCGAGCGGGTGTCCCGGCTCATCTGCGTCGGCGGCTTCCCGGTCGCGGACGGCTCGCCTATCGCCGACGGGTTCCCGGCCAGCAACGGCGAGGTACCGCTGCCGGACTGGTCCGCCTTTGACGACGCCGATCTCGTCGACCTCGACGACACGGCGCGCGCCGCGTTCCGCGCCCGGGCGATCCCCTCCCCCGCCCGCGTCACCAGCGAGCCGCAGCGGCTGTCCGACGAGCGCCGCTACGCCGTACCCGTCACCACGATCTGTACCGAGTTCCGCAGCGAGATGCTCATGGGGTGGATCGAGACGGGAGCGCCGCCGGTACAGGAGTACACGAAGATCCGCGAGGTGGACTTCGTCGATCTGCCCACCGGGCACTGGCCACAGTTCACCCGCCCCGAGGCGCTGGCGACGGCGATCCTCAGGAGCCTCGACGGCACGGCGGCGGCATGAGATGCCACCCGTTCTGCCTCTGCCGCGACGACGGCTGACGCTCAGCCGGCATCTGTTTGTCCACTTTGGATAGAGCCGCCGCCGCAGATCTGTCGCGTACCTGACTGACCGGCCGGCCATCCGGACCGTCCCGCGTCCCGAACTAGTCCATGAGATCGGACGAAGGCGGGACAGATGACCACGATGGCGGCTAGTACACCGCTGATCACCATGAACCGGGTCAACAAGTGGTTCGGCCCGTTGCACGTACTGCACGACGTCGACCTGACCGTCCACCGCGGCGAGGTGGTCGTGCTGGTCGGCCCGTCCGGCTCGGGCAAGTCGACGCTGTGCCGCACCATCAACCGGTTGGAACCGATCGATACCGGTGAGATCTGTTTCGACGGACAGCCGTTGCCGGCCGAGGGCCGCGCGCTGGCCCGCCTGCGCAGCGAGGTCGGCATGGTCTTCCAGTCGTTCAACCTGTTCCCGCACAAGACCGTGCTGGACAACGTGATGCTCGGTCCGCTCTCGGTACGCCGCGAACAGCCGGCCGCGGCGCGCGAGCGCGCGCAGGCGCTGCTGCGCCGGGTCGGCATCGCCGACCAGGCGGGCAAATTGCCGGCGCAGCTCTCCGGCGGCCAGCAGCAGCGCGCCGCGATCGCGCGGGCGCTGGCGATGCGGCCCAAGGCGATGCTCTGCGACGAGCCCACCAGCGCGCTCGATCCGGAGATGGTCGGCGAGGTGCTCGACGTGATGACGTCGCTCGCCGCCGACGGAATGACCATGATCGTGGTCACCCACGAGATGGGGTTCGCCCGGCACGCGGCCAACCGGGTCGTCTTCATGGCCGACGGCCAGCTCGTCGAGCAGGCCCCACCCGCCCAGTTCTTCGCCCACCCGCGCAGCGAGCGGGCCAGAGACTTCCTGTCCAAGGTACTGACGCACTGACGTCCAAGATATTGACGCATTGAGGGGGGAAGATGAGAGTTCATCGGTTCGTGCTGATCGCGGGGGCGATCGCCATGAGCCTCGGCGGGGTGGCGTGCGGCAAGTCCGGCACGCCAACGGCGCCGAGCAACGCGGGGGGAACCAGCGCGCCCGCCGCCGCGAGCGGCGACGCGTGCATGTCGTCGGGCACGACACTCGCGCCGGCCGCGAGCGTGGCGCTCACGGGCAGCCCGACGTACGACAAGATCAAGGCGGCCGGCAAGGTCGTGGTGGGAGTCAAGGCCGACCAGCCGAACCTGGGGTACAAGGACGCGAGCGGCAAGCGGTGCGGCTTCGACATCGAGATCGCCCAACTGATCGCGGCACGCCTCGGGTTCGGTCCGGACAAGATTGAGTACAAGGAGATCCCGTCCGCCAACCGGGAGACCGCGCTCAAGGGTGGCGACGTCGACTACTACGTCGGCACGTACTCGATCACCGCGAAGCGCAAGAACGACGTCGCGTTCGCGGGGCCGTACTTCATCGCCGGGCAGGACCTGCTCGTGCGCAAGGACGACACCTCCATCACCGGCAAGGACACGCTCAAGGGCAAGAAGGTCTGCTCGGCCACCGGCTCCACACCGCTGCAGCGGGTACGCGACCAGAAGCTGACCGAGGAGCCGAACATCTCCGAGTTCAAGACGTACTCGGAGTGCGTATCGCAACTGCTGGACAAGCGCGTGGACGCGGTCACCACCGACGACGCGATCCTCAAGGGGTACGCCGCGCAGCAGCCGGAGAAGCTGCGCGTCATCGGCCAGCCGTTCAGCGTCGAGAAGTACGGCATCGGCCTGCCCCACGACGACAAGGCGATCCGCAACTTCGTCAACGACACGCTGGCCGCCGCCGAGCAGGACGGCACCTGGCAGCAGATCTACGGTGGCACGCTGGGCAGGTCCGGCTCGTCGGCCAACCCGCCGCCGCTCGAACGGTACTGATGAACACGTTCCTACACACGTTGACCGGTAACGGGGACATCTTCTGGCGTGGCTTCCGTACCACCGTCGAGTTGTTCCTTGTCGCCGCGGCGGGCAGCCTGCTTCTCGGCACGCTGCTCGCCGCGGCGCGGGTGGCTCCGGTACCCGTGCTGCGCGCGATCGGCACCGGGTACGTCCAGGTCGTCCGGAACACGCCGCTGACGCTGATCTTCGCGTTTCTCGTCTTCGCCGTGCCCAAGCTGGATGTCACCATCGACTACTTCCCGAGCGCCTGCGTCGCGCTGATCGCCTACACGTCCGCGTTCGTCTGCGAGGTGCTCCGCTCGGGCATCAACACCGTCGCGCCCGGGCAGGCCGAGGCGGCGCGCGCGCTGGGCATGACCTTCTCCCAAGTTCTGACCCAGATCGTGCTGCCGCAGGCGATCCGCTCGACGGTGCCGCCGCTGATGAGCGTGCTGATCGCGATGCTCAAGAACACCACCATCGCGGCCGGGTTCTCGGTGCTGGAGGCCGGGGCGATCCCGGCGTACCTGTCCGAGCGGGGCGAGAACCAGTTCGCCACGCTCGCCTGGATCACCATCGGCTTCCTCGCGCTGATCGCCCCGCTGGCGGCACTGCAGCGCAGGCTCGAACGCAGGTGGGCGCCGCGGTGACGAATGTGCTCTACGACGCGCCGGGGCCGCGGGCCCGGTACCGCAACCGGATCGTCAGCGCCGTCACGGTACTGGCGGTACTCGGCGTCGCGGTCTGGGTGGCGTCCCGCTTCGTCGCGACCGAACAGTTCAGCGCGGCGCGGGTGGCGCAGTTCCAGTACACGGCGGTGCGGCGGGAGCTCGCCCGCGGCCTGCTCGCCACGCTTGAGGCGGCCGCGCTCGCCGCCGGGCTGGCGCTGGCCTTGGGCGCGCTGCTCGCCGCCGCACGCCTCGCCGAGCACGCGGTGATCCGGGTACCCGCGACCTGGATCGTCGAGCTGTTCCGGGCGGTACCCCTGCTGATCCTGATCTTCTTCTTCTACTACGTGCCGCTGCAGTACGGGCTGCACCTCGCGACCCTGTGGGCGCTGGTATTCGGGCTGACCCTCTACAACGGATCCGTACTGGCGGAGATCTTCCGAGCCGGCGTGCTGGCCGTACCGCGCGGGCAGGCCGAGGCGGCGTACGCGATCGGGCTGCGCCGGTCCCAGGTGCTCCGGCTCGTGCTGCTCCCGCAGGCGGTACGCGCGATGCTGCCGGCCATCGTGAGCCAGCTCGTCGTGCTGCTGAAGGACACCGCGCTCGGCTTCATCATCACCTACCCCGAACTGCTCTACGCCGCGAAGCAGATCGGCGGGCGCGGCGCCTTCGACTTTCCGTACGTCGCCGCGTACCTCATCGTCGGCGCGGTCTACGTCGGTATCTGCGGCACGCTCTCCGCGCTCGCCTCCCGGCTGCGCCAGCGGGCGCCCGGCGTCCGGCCGGGCGCCCGCGTCGGGCTCGGTGGCGTCAGGCCGGGTCGAGCGAGAGCGCGTCGAAGACGAACGACGGGCTGAGGTATCCGGTGCCGCTGCTGCCGCTGATCACCGTGAGGCTCACCGTGTTGGTACCGGTGTGCAGCGCGCTGGCCGGGATGGTGAACGTGTACGTCTGGTTCACGCCCCGCCAGGTACCGCGGGTCATGTTGCGCGAGTTCAGGTCCACCGGTGCCGGTGAGGCGCTCGTCGGCGACGTGTACCCGCCGATGCTGATCTGCGGCCGCCCGCCCGCGTACCCGGCCGTGATGCCGATGCGCAGCCGGGCGCCGTTCGACGGTACGGAGCTGAGCGGGAAGCTGATGCCCAGCGGCGAGTTGACCGTCTTGAACATGGCCATCGGGATCGCGCCGGCACCGGAGGAGCTGGCCACGGTGCCCACGTTCCAGCTCGCCATCCGGGTGTCGGACGGGTGCATCGTCTCGATCTTGTCGGCGTTGCGGAAACCCTTCGGGGTACCGTCCCAGGCACCGAGCTGGAACAGTGAGCCGTTCGCCGGTACGTTGCCGGACAGGGAGATGGTCGCGGTCTGCCCGGCGGATACGGAGACCGTGGTGGGGGAGCCGACGGCGAGCTCGCCCGCGTACAGGGTGGCGGTGTAGGTACCGGGGCGCACCTTCGCGATGGTGAACCGTCCACTGGAGACAGTTGCCCAGTACTGGCCGTTCGGGCCGGCGAGGGCCGCGGTACCGGACAGCCCGCCCCACGAACCCGACGCGCTGCCGGTGACGGTACCGCGCGCCGCCACGCTCAGCAGCCCGGGAATGTACGAGGACAGGAAGTCCATGTTCACTGTGGACGGTGCCGAACCGCTCGTCACAGCCATGGCGTACGGGCCGTGCAACCCGAGGCGCAGCGACTCGGTCTGCTCGTGGCCGCTGTACATGTAGTGCGTGATGTTCGTGACGCTGCCGGTGTTGTTGACCTCGATGTCTCGGAAGAACGGGCCGCCGGACGTCATCTCCTGGGTACCGGGAATGATGAACACGCCGTGCCCGCTGCCGCTGGCACCGAACGGCTTCTGCACGATCAGCCGCTGCGAACTGTAGAACTTCGACGCGGTGGTGCCGTTGGAGAACCCGTACACGTCCGTACCCTCCACCGTGACGGTGGCGCCGGCGGTCTTCGCCGCGACCGGCGAGTTGGGCAGCAGGGAACTGGAGAGGCGGCTGATGAACCGGGCCTCCCCCGGGTTGAGTGCCTGGGTGATCCTGGTTGCCATGTAGACGGTGTTGTCGCCCTTGCGCGCGAAGTAGTACTGGGTCACCCCGATGCTCGAGTTCGCCACGGTGATGAGTTCGGAGTTGCCACTGTCGAAGGTCTGCGCGCTGACCGTCGCCGCGGACCAGCCGGACTCGAACTGGCCCGCGGCCTGACCGGAGGCGGCCAACTCGACGCCATTGTGCTTCAGGGACGTCATGTTGCCATTAGTGCCGTTGATCGTGAAAGTTAACCCGGAACCGGTGTCGAAGGTGTATGTCGACGCGGCCGCGGCGAATGGCGCCATCGCCAACGCGCCCGCCCCGGCCACGACCACCGCGACGGCGATGCCGCCGAACAGCCTGGCCCGCCGCGATAACCTGCCGGTATGGTGTGCCTGCGCGACGTGTGCGGTACCCGATGCCGCCATGCCGTACTCCCATCCTCGCCGGATGCCTCAGTAGATAGACGGCCGTCTTTCTAGCATGCAATTTGTTGCAACACCAGACTAATTTCGACGCGGTCAATACCGCCCTCGGCGCGTGCTATGGGGAATCCGAGGTGTATTCGCCATTGGCGAGTTTCGGGAGGCGGGGCCTGGTATCTGGTACCCCGACGGCAGACCGCCGTCATGCAACGGCCACCGCAACGCCTGAGATCTTCGCTGCAAATCTGCCATTCGCCCCCCAGAACCGGGCGAGGGATGTAAGACTGCAGCGGGGTGTGGTGTCGACACGCGACGGTGGCGATTGTATGTCGTATCTGGATGCGGAAGGCGAAGCGAATCCAAACGCACCAGAGAACCAATACAATCCGTCGCCAAGCGAATACGCTCCGCAGGTTGATCACGGTTCCGATCCGGACTGGATGACCGAGGCGCAGTGGGAATCACTGCGGGCACCGGACGCGCAACACCACGAGTACTGGCCTTCCGCGCCGCCGCCGAACCAGCCGCAGGACCAGGTATTCAATCAACCGCAGGACGAGCAGGCGGAGCTCCGCACGGACTGGCCGTCGGCGGGTGCCCCACCCCGGAGCGGGGCGCACCGGGCCGCGGACCTGAAATCGCAGCCCGACGAGGCGGCCCTCGCCGGCGAACACGAGTACGTGGACTGGATCGCGGGCCTCGGCGTTGAGGATGAGGCCAAGGAGCAGTGGGCGAGCATCCCGCCACCCGTGGTCGAGCAGGCCGCCGAGTTCGCGCAGGACTGGCCCGAGACCGACGCTGACGGCGATACGGAGACCGCGCCCGACCCGGAGCCCGAGCCGGAGCCGGAGCCCGATCTGAGGCCGGAGTGGGACGACGAGCCCGCGCAGTACGACGACTGGGAGCCCGCCCACCACGCGCCCGCGCACCATACGCTCGCGCACCACCCGCTCGCCGCCGAGCAAGCGCCGGGCGAGGAAAGCACGGAGGCGTTCACCGCCGTTGACGCACCGGCACCCGCCCAGGCCCGTGGCCGGCACGCGGCCGAGGACGTACCGCCACCGGATATCGCCGCCGCGCTGCAACCCCAGGTGGACGCGCAGTCACCGTACGCCGACGAGGCACCGCCATACGCCGACGAGCCGCCATATGCGGACGAAGCACCGTCGTATGTGGACGAAGCACCGTCGTATGTGGACGATGCACCGTCGTATGTGGACGACGGACCGCCATACGTCACCGCACCGCTGGCACGCCTGCCCGCCGCGGCGCAGGCGCCATCACGCCCTCCCGTTGCGGTGGAGGCGCCGCCAACCGCGACCGCGCCGGCACACCGGCCACCGGGAGGACGCCGCCGGCTCCCGTTGCCGCGCCGGTCGTACCGGACATATGCCATCGCCGCGGCGGCCGTGCTCCTCACCGCGTCGGGCACGATCACCGGTGTTGTCCTGTCGAACAGCCCGGCCCGATCGGCCGGCCCGACCAACTCCACGGGTCCGTCGCATCCGCCGGGAATCGGCGCCTCCCCCTCGGGCCTGATCCCCGGCCAGGCCGCCGGCGTGTCGCCGGCCCCGCCACTCGCGCCGTCCGGTGCCGCGTCTCCCACGCGAGCCACCACCAGCAGGAGGCCGGGCAGCAGCCCATCGCCTTTGGTGACCCACCCGACCTCGGCGGCCGCCCGGACCTCGCCCGCCAGGGCGCCGTCGTCGGCCCCGCCCCCACCGTCGTCGCCCCCGCCTCCGTCGGTATCCCCGTCGCCCGCGGCGGGCGGCAACGCCTCGTCGTAGTAGCCCAGGACCGTCCTCAGTAGACAGTTCGTCGGCTGGCCCGATGCACATGCCATCCCGGGTCGCGACGAGGGTCGCGACCCGGGACGGCACGAGGCCACCAGAGCGGTCAACGGGTGGCGGGTTTGGACGTCCGGAAAGCCGTCAGGGGCTTGGCGTTCGCGGGGGCCACGATCGCCGGCGCGGTCCCGAGTTCACTGAAGGTGACCGTGTACGTCCACGCGGAACCGCCACCCCACTGCGCCGTGATGCTGCGTACCACGTGGTCGGAGCCGGCGACGATGGTCACCGCTACCGGGGACGCCGGATTCGCCGCGGCGTCGTGCGCCACGTATCCGTAGGGCAGTACCCGGATCGTCTGCCCCTCCTTGAATCCCTGCTCCTGCGCGACGACGCCCGCCGGGGCCTGGCCTGCGTAGGTGACGGACCCGTCCGGGCCGGTCGTGGTGGTCAGGCCGGTCATGCTGCCGGTGATGCGGGCGAGCGTCTGGCCGGCGCTGTCCGCACGCACCGCCGCGAGGATCTCCAGCGGCGTGGTGCCGCTGTCCGGGTCGATGTTCGCGGGCGAGCCGAGATTGACCCACCCGTCGTCCTGACCGGGCCACGCGCCAAGGGCGTACAGGACACTGTCCACGATGCGGGTCTGGTTGTTCGAGTTGCGCGACCGGGTGTCCTCGACGATGGCGATGTCGTCGCCGTGCCACGTCACCGTCTTGCCGGCCCACGGCTGGCCGTTCTGGGTCACCCGTACCACGGCCACGCCCGAGTCCTGCGCCGCACCGCTCGTCACCGCCGCGGCCAGGCGAAGTGCGGCCGCCGGGTCATGCACGACGGCCGCCCCACCCCCGCCGGTCTTCGCGCCCGTGCCAGGCACGGTACCGACCGCGCCGAGCAGCACAGCCGCCATGCCACCGGCCGCGGCGACACCCACGCCCGCCGCCGATACAGCGATCAACCGCCGGCGTGGCAATGCTGGCCGCCGGGTGGCGCCATATTCGCGTACCGCATGTTCGATCAGGCCGGCGCGGACCCCGCGCGCCGCCCCGACCGCCTCCGCGAACCCGGCCTGGGCCCGCGGGTTGGCTCGGCGCAGTGCGTCGAGGCCATCATTGCTGTTCATCGTGTCCTCCCAGACATTCTGGTCGCCGGCCCCCCTTGGTCACCGGCGAGCTGAAGGGATTGCCGGACGTCACCGCCGGCTTGCGGCCCGGCCCGGCCGTTGCCGGACAACTCCTCATATGCGGCGCGGAATCGCTTCCGCGAACGGTGCAGCCGGTCGCGCGCGGTCACCGCGAGACAGCCGAGGACCGAGGCGATCTGCTCGGCGGTCAGGCCCTCCCATTCGGCGAGCAGCAACACCTCGCGGTCGCGTTCCGAGAGGCGGTCGAGCGTCGCGCGAACAAGCAGCTGTTCGCGGTCGCTACCCGGATCGCCGGTACCGGCGAGCGCCTCGGCCGACAACCGCTTCGCGAGTTCGGTACGTCGCCGGTGCGAGCGGCGCTGGTTGGCGAGAACCCGCCGGGCCGTGGCGTAGAGCCACACCCGCGCCTCGGGACCTTGCGGGACGTCGCCCAGCCGCCGCCAGGCCGTGAGGAAGACCTCGGATACCGCATCCTCGGCATCGCTTCGCGACTCCGCCCGCCAACGGCAGTAGGCGACGATGTCCGGGCAGTACGCGTCGAACAGCTCTTCGAAGCGTGCCGCTGGTGGGAACTGACCGTCCTTCACGGGTAGAACCTTCCGCTCGCTGCTGGCCACGGTCGTGCTCTACCTAATCCAGTGTCCGGCGGCGGCGGTGGTGTTTGAGCACGGCCCCGGTATTCGCGGTTGCGGGCGGCTCGGGGCCGGAAGTTTCTGCATCGCGACGGGTACCGCCGGCCGGGCCGACCAGCGCGTGTTGACTGGTCGGACCCGTCCTGAGCGGCTGCCGGCCCGCCCTGCGCCGCGCCGGCCGGCCTGCTCGCCTGGACGGTCGTCGCCGCCCCGTCGTATCGTCCGGGAGATCTTCACGTGATTGGAAATGGGAGGTTTGCGATGTCCCGCGCCGTACTGGCCCTCGCCGTCGGCGGTGTCCTCTTCGTTGCCACCGCGGCATGCGGTACCGCCGCCAACGCTCCTTCGGCGGTCTCGACCGTGAGCAGCGAGCAGGCGGCCGCGCTCGCCGATACCCGCAAGGTGTGTGAGGCGCTGGGTCAGGTCTACGGAAAGAACATCGGCCCGTTCGCGACAACCGTCGGCAAGCTGATCAGCAGCCGCACGGGCAGTGGCGACACGAAGACCCCTCAGGCCCAGGCCCAGCAGGAGCTACGCACGTTCGCGGCGGACGTCCGCACCACGACGAGCACCAGCACCGACCCGCAGATGCGCGCCGATGGCGAGCAGACCGCCAAGCAGCTCACGGACGCGGCCGCGGACAAGACCACGTTCGACAAGGTCAAGACTTCACAGGACCTGCAGACGCTGATGGGGCCGACGCTCAAGCAGTGGCTGCAGCCGATCAACAGTCACTGCTCCTGAACTCAGCCGCCCGACCGTCCATTCGCGACAGCCGGGTTGTCCACAGTAGAGTCAGCGCGGATCAGCGCTCGCCGGATGCCGGCGAGCGCTGACGCGTTCGCGCCGAGCCGGTCGAAGGCCTCGACAACGGCGCCGAACACGGGCGCGACCGCCAGCACCCGGACCTGGGCCCGGGGGGCGCGCGCCACGATCCCGGCGGTCACCCGGTCCAGCATCACGCGGTAGCCGTTCTGCAGCGTCCCGCCGCCGAGGACGACCTCGACGTCGGTACGCGTCAGGTGCAGCCGCCGGATCAGCGCGCCCACCATGAGGACGACCTCGTCGGCGAAGGCCGCGACGATGTCCTGGGCCACCCCGTCGCCCGCGGCCGCCGCCTCGAACACGACCGGGGCGAGCACGTGCAGTTCGGTGTAGCGGATGGCGCCCTGGTGCACCGCGATCGCCACGTCCTCGGGGCGGCGCAGGCCGTAATGGCGCGGTACGGACGCGGACAGCGCCGTCGCCGCGCCGCGACCGTCCCGCGCCCGGATCGCGGCGGCCAGGCCCAGCACGCCGATGTCCTGCCCGCCACCCAGGTCGCCCGTGTAGTCGCCGAGCGCCAGGAAACGCGCCACCCGCGCCGAGGGGTGCACGCCGACCGCGTTGATGCCGGCGCCGGCGGCGACCGCGATCCCCCACGGCCGGTTGGCGCCGGCGCGCAGCACCGCCACCGTGTCGTTCTGCACGACAACCAGCTCGGCCTGATCGGCGCGTACCAGCTCGCGCCGCGCGATCCGCCGCTCTACCGGCAGGTCCACATTGGCCAGAAAGTAGACGGCGCACAGCGCCCGGCTCGACAACGGTACGCCGGCCTTGCGCCGGGCCTCGTCCACAAGGGACGCGAGCCGGTGCCGCCAGGCGGCCGGGTCGCGCAGCGGTGAGTTGATGCCCACGCCGCGGTGGCGGGCCAGCAGCCGGCCCGTGGTTGTGGCGATGACGACGTCGGTCTTCGAGTTGCCGCCGTCGACACCGATGACATACTCACGCGTCACTGGTGTGCGCCCGCGAAGGTTCGTCGGTGCCGAAGAACCGCGGCAGCAGCGCACGGTTCGCCGAGAGCAGCGCGTCCAGCAGCGGTACCGCGATGTCCCACTGCCGGACGAGCGGGTTCGCGAGCAGGGCGCGCAGTGCCACCTGCCGGTCGCCCGAGCGGGCCGCCTCGATCGTCAGGACCTCGTACGCGGTGACCGCCTGTACCAGGCCGAGCAGCTCCGGCGCGAGCGGTGCCACCGGTACCGGATGGGCCCCGTCACTGTCCACAATGGCCGGTACCTCGACCACCGCCTCGTCGGGCAGGCCGCGGATGGTGCCGTTGTTGCGCACGTCCACGTAGTGGTGCGCCCCGTCACCGGTGAGCAGCGAGGTGACGAGTGCGGCGGCGGCTTCGCTGTAGTACGCGCCGCCACGCTTCTCAAGCAGTTCCGGCTTGTGGTCGAGCGCGGGGTCCTCGTACATCGACAGCAGGGTGTTCTCGATCTCCAGTACCTCCTCGGCCCGGTGCGGGCCGGTGGTCTGCGCCTGTACGGCGCGGTCGGTGCAGTAGAAGAAGTGCAGATAGTACGAGGGGATCGCGCCGAGCGTACGGAGCAGTTCGACCGGCATGGCGATGTGTTCGGCGATCTCCTCGGCGGCCCCGGAGGCGAGCATCTCGGGCAGGCGGTCCACGCCGTCCACGTACACGCCCCGGATCCAGGACAGGTGGTTGAGCCCGGCGTGGTCCAGGCGTACCCGCTGCGGGTCGACCCCGAACCGGGCCGCCAGCCGGCGCTGGAAGCCGATCGCGACGTTGCACAGGCCCAGGGCGCGGTGCCCGGCGTCGAGCAGGGCGCGGGTCACCATGCCCACCGGATTGGTGAAGTCGACGATCCAGGCGCCGGGCAGCGCGCGCCGGGCCACCGTCTCGGCGATCTCCAGCACGACGGGTACCGTGCGCAGCCCCTTGGCGAAGCCGCCCGGTCCGGTTGTCTCCTGGCCCAGCAGGCCGAACTTGCCCGGCAGGGTTTCGTCGACGAGGCGCGCCGCCTGCCCGCCGACGCGCAACTGAATGAGCACCGCCGCGGCCCCGTCGACCGCCTCCGGCAGCGAGGTGGTCGTCGACAGTCGGCCGGCGAACCCTTGCCGGGCAAGGATCCGGCGGGCCAGGCCGCCCACGACGTCCAGCCGTTGCGACGAGATGTCGTGCAGGACGAGCTCGTCGACGGCGAGCACGTCCTGGCGGCGGGCGAATCCTTCGATCAGCTCGGGGGTGTACGTGCTGCCGCCGCCGATTACCGCGATCTTCATGAGTCTCCCGTCACTGGGTGTGCCGCTTCACTGATGCACCGCTTCACTGATGCATTGCAGCGGTGGGCAGGTCGGCGCTTGCCACGTGGCAGGCGGCCTCGTGATCAGGGCCGAGCTGCCGGGGCAGGGGTGTCACCCGCGCACACTCGTCGATGGCGAGCGGGCAGCGCCAGCGGAACCGGCAGCCGGGTGCCGGGTCGATGACCCGCGGCGGCTCGCCCTTCACCGCCTCGGCGTCGACCCCGAGCGGCGCCCGGGGGTCCGGTACCGCGGACAGCAGCAGTTGCGTGTACGGGTGCTTCGGCCCGGCGAGCACCGCCTCGGTCGGCCCGGACTCGACGACGTGGCCCGCGTACATGACGATCAGCCGGTCCGATACGTACCGCGCGCTGGCGATGTCGTGCGTGATGTAGAGGATCGACACGTCCTCCTCCTCGCGCAGCTTCGCCATCACGTTCAGCAGCCCGATGCGGATCGAAACGTCCAACATGGACACTGGCTCGTCGGCGAGGATCAGCTTCGGCTTGTACGCGAGCGCCTGCGCGAAGCCGATCCGCTGGCGCTGCCCGCCGCTCAGCTCGTACGGGTACCGGTCGAGGATGTCGGTCGCCGGGTGCAGCCCGACCGCCTCCACGACGCGGCGCGCCTCCGCGAGGCGCCCCTCCCGGTCCAACTCGGTGCGGTGCAGCTTCAGGCCACGCAGGATGCCGTGCGAGACCCGGTAGGCGGGGTTCAGCGAGCTGAACGGGTCCTGGAACACCATCGGCACGTCGCTGCGGTACGCCAGCAGTTGCCGCCGGCCGCGCAGCGATCCGAGCGGCTTGTCCTGGTACAGGATTTCGCCGCCGCTGGGCCGGTACACCCGCGCCAGCAACCGGGCGACGGTGCTCTTGCCGCTGCCGCTCTCCCCCACCAGCGCGACGATCTCCTTGCGGTTGATGGTGATGTTGACGTCGTCGACCGCGTGCAGCCGCCTGCGGGAGAGGGTGCCGCCGACCTTGAAGTGCCGGCTGAGGTCGCGGGTCTGCAGCAGTGGCGCGGTCGCGGTCGCGGTTGTCACGAGCTCACCTCTTCGGGCGCATCGGTCGCCTCGGTCGCCTCGGTCGCCTCGGTCGGCGAGGACGGCGCCGGGCGGTCCGGCGCGTGCAGCAGGCACCGGGACCGCACCGGGCCGACCGGATACAGGTCCGGCTGGCTGGTGGCGCAGTCCGCGAACGCATCCGGGCACCTCGGCTGGAACCGGCAGCCGGCCGGCGGCGCGGCGAGGTCGGGCGGGCTGCCCGGGATACCGGTCAGGTGGGTACGCGGCCCGTGGATGGACGGGAACGCGTCGAGCAGGCCGCGACTGTACGGATTGGACGGTGTGTCGAAGACCGTACGGGTGGGCCCGATCTCGACCACCTGCCCGGCGTACATCACCAGCAACTGGTCGGAGAAGTGGCTCACCAGCGAGATGTCGTGGGTCACGAAGATGACCGCGAAGCCGAGCTGGCGCTGGAGTTCCTTGATCTGCACCATGAGCGCGCGCTGCGCGACCACGTCCAGCGCGGAGGTCGGCTCGTCCATGATGACGAGGTCCGGGGTGAACAGCAGCGCCATCGCGATCATCGCGCGCTGCCGCATGCCGCCGCTGAGTTGGTGCGGGTAGCTCCTGAGGTGGATCGGGTCGATGCCGACCAGCTCCATCACCTCGACCGAGCGCCGCGCCACCTCTTGGCTGGTGTACTTCGCGTGCGCGTCGATGGCGTCCTTGAACTGGGCGCCGATCGTGGTCACCGGGTTGAGCGCGTTCATCGCGCTCTGCATGACGACCGAGTAGTCGCGCCAGCGCAGGGCGTTGAGTTGCCGGTCGGTCATCGTCACCAGGTTCTGGCCGCGGAACCGTACGCTGCCGCGCGCGATCTCGGCGGGCGGGCTCAGCAGTTGGGCGATCGCGAACAGGAGTGTCGACTTTCCGCAGCCGGACTCGCCGACCACGCCGACGAACTCGCGCTTCTCGACGGTGAAGTCGACCCCGTCGACGGCGGCCACCGCGCCGCGCGCCGTCGCGTACTCGACGCGCAGGTCGCGCACGGAAAGCAGCGGCGCCTTCGGGTCGCCCACCGTCACCTCCAGGCCGTTAGGACTCGGTACGCTTTGCACGCCGCCTCCTGACCGGTCGTAGCGCGGGGTTGCTGATTTCGTCGAAGGCGTAGTTCAGCAACGCGAACGAGACGCCGAGCAGCGCCACGCACAGGCCCGGCGCGATCGACCACAGTGGAATGCCGGCCTGCAGCGCCTGCTGGCTCTGCGACCAGTAGAGCATCCACCCCCAGCTGATGGAGTTCGGATCGCCCAGCCCCAGGAACTGCAGGCCCGCGGCGGTCAGCACCGAGTACAGCGCCGCGCCGAGGAAGTTCGCCACGATCAGCGACGTCATCGTGGGCAGGACCTCGAACAGGATGATGTACGAGCTGCGCTCGCCGCGTACCCGGGCGGCCTCCAGGAAGTCGCGGTTGCGCAGCGACATCGCCTGTGCCCGCATCTGGTTGGCCCCGTAGGACCAGCCGGTGACGACGAGCACGACGAGGATGACGAACAGGTTCCCCTTGCCCGCGTACTTGGCGAGGATGATGATCAGCGGGAACGTCGGGATGACCAGGAACACGTTCGTGAGGAGCGAGAGCGCCTCGTCGGCGATACCGCCCAGATACGCCGCGGAGACCCCCACGAGCACTGACAGCACGGTCGCGAAGAAGCCGGCCACCAGCGCGATGACCAGCGACTGGCGGGTTCCGTAGATGAGTTGCGCGAAGATGTCCTCGCCGTGCGAGGTGGTACCGAGCGGGTGGGCACCGGACGGCCCGAGGAACGGCGTGAAGGCGTACTTGCGCGGGTCCTGTACGGACGTGAACAGCTGCGGCACGATGGCGACGACGGCGAACACGAGGAAGATGACCAGACCGACGACGGCCTTGCGGTTGCGCAGCAGTCCACTGAGGAATCTCGCGCGGCGCCGGCGGGCCAGCGCGGGCGGGGTCCCGGCGGGTGTCGCGGTCTGGGCGACGAGCACACTCATCGGCTACCCCTTCGCCCGGGCGCGCGGATCGAGCCACGCGGTCGCGAAGTCGCACAGCAGCACGGATACCAGCACGGCGACGGTGAACAGCATGAACAACACCTGCATGAGCGGGTAGTCGGTGTTCTGCGCGGCGTTGTAGAGCAGGTATCCCAGGCCCGGGTAGTTGAAGACGTACTCGACGAGTATCGCGCCCGAGATGACGAAGCCCAGGGACATGGCGAACCCGGAGAGGTTCGGCAGGAACGCGTTGCGGGCCGCGTAGTTGTACATGATGCGCCGGTTGGACAGGCCCTTGGCGCGCCCCATCCGCACATAGTCCTCCGCCAACGTCGTGATCATGTTGTTCCGCATGGTGAGCACCCAGCCACCGACCGAGGTGATCACGATGGTGGCGGCCGGCAGGATCGCGTGCCGGATCACGTCACCGATGAACGCGGGCGTGAACGCCGGCTGCTGGCTGGTGTCGTAGTTGAAGTCGCTGGGCAGCAACCCGTTCGTCCAGATCGAGAAGACCAGGATGAGCAGCAGCCCCACCCAGAAGTACGGCAGCGCCGAGGTCACCACGAACATCGAGGGCAGGATCGCGTCGAGCTTGCCGCCGCGCCGCCAGCCGGCGACGATGCCGGCGAGCGTGCCGAGGGCGAAGCCCAGGATCGTCGCGAGGCCGACGAGGCCGAGCGTCCACGGCAGCGCCTGCAGGACTATCTTGCTCACCGGTTCGCCGAGGGTGGCGCCGATGGAGACGCCCCATTGCCCGGTGAACATGTTCTTCAGGTAGTCCAGGTACTGCACGGCCAGGTTCTCGTGCGGCTTGAACCCGAACGAGGTGAGCATCTGCTGCAGCGCCGCCGGGGACAGCTTGTTGTGGGTACGGTCGCGCAGCGCCTGCAGCGGGCTGCCCGGCATGAACCGCGGAATGAAGAAGTTCAGCGTGAGGGCCGCCCAGAGGGTGATGACGAAGAACCCCAGCCGTCGCAACAGGTACCTCATGGGCGGCTCCTCACGTTCACGTGCGTCTACTTAGGACTGTTCAGTTGAGACTGTCTACTGTGCCTTCTTGGACCACAGGTGCAGCAGCACCTGTCCCACGTCCGGCACGTTGAACGCGGCCGGCTGGGCGTACGGGTCCTGCTGGGTCGGCCAGCCCTGGATGTCCGAGGTGTTGTACTGGAACCAGTCCACCGACTCGGTGGTCGGGATGATCGGGATGTCCCGCAGCATCGCCGCGCCGACCTGCTTGATGATGCTCACCTGGCCGGCGTCGTCCGCGGTCGGGTACTGCTCGAACAGCTTGTCCACCTCGGGGTTGTTGTACCGCTCGTAGTTGAAGCTGGCCGGCTTGCCGATCGGCGCCGAGTTCTTCGAGTACAGGATCTGGCGCAGTTCGTAGTACGGCGTCGGGCCGCCCGGCTCGCCGTAGTACGCCAGGTCGAAGTTGCCGTTGTAGAGCCGGTCGTCGTAGGTCTGCTGGGCCAGGTCGTTGACGGTCAGGTCGATGCCGATCGGCTGCAACTCCTGCTTGATGAGGGCGAGCGAGGCGTCCCAGTCGGTGTACCCGGTGACCGTGATGACCGAGAGCTTGAGCGGGTTGCTGGTCGAGTACCCGGCGCTCGACATGAGCTGCTTGGCCTTGTCGACGTTCGGCTTGTCGTACCCTGCCGAGGCGAGCGCCGCGGAATCGAAGTACTTGTTGAACGTCGGCGTCACCACGCCGGTCTGGTTCGCCGCGGGCTGCTGGCCGCCCTCACCGATCTGCGCGACCTGGTTGCGGTCGATCGCGAGCGCCATCGCCTGGCGCACCGGGAGCTTGCTGGTGGCGGCGTGCGACGGGTCGAGGTTGGGGAACAGCGCCACGTTGGTCACCGGCGGCGACCACGTGTTGTTCTCCTTGGACCGGCTTATGTAGAACTGCTTGATGTTCGGGATGAACTGGCTGCCCCACTGCGCCTTGCCGCTGGCGAGGTCGAGGTTGGCCGGGCCGTTGTCCAGGTACGCCGGGTACTCCACCTTCTGGATGTACGGCTTGCCCGGCTGCCAGTAGGTCGGGTTCGCGGTGTACTGGATGTTGTTCGGCGTGCACGGGTCGACCTTGAACGGTCCGGTGCCCACCGGGTTCGGGTCGGCCCAGGTGTCTGGGTGGGCGGCCGCGTCGCCGGTGGAGAAGATGTGCTTCGGCACGATGCCGACCTGGTTGGCGAAGTTGAAGAAGTACGGCTGAGCCGCGGCCGCGAAGGTCATCGTGACCTGGTTGCCACTCGCCGTCACGCTCTGCAGGCCGGCACCGGTCCACAGCGCGTACAGGTCGGTCGCGGGTACCTGCTTCATCAGGTTGAACGTGAAGGCGACGTCGTCGGCGCTGAAGGGCTGGCCGTCGTTCCACTTCACGCCGTCGCGGATGGTGAAGACGATGGACTTCTTGTCGTCGCTCCACTTGTACGAGCTCGCGAGCATCGGCGTCTCGGCCTGGTTGTTGAGCAGGTTGACGAAGATGAGCGGCTCGTACACGAAGCCGGTGGCCTCGAGGTTGACCGCGGGGTTGAAGGGGTTGAACTGGCAGGTCCAGGTCTGGCCCTGCTCGTTGGCGATGGTGACCGTACCGCCCTGCTTGTGCGTGGTGGCCGCACCGCCATTGGAGGTGGGATTGGCGGAGGTCTTGGCCTTGGAGCCGCACGCCGTCACGACCATGCCCACGGCAATGAGGACGGCGATGGCTTTGGAGCGCCTCATCCTGACGGTCCCTTCTCTATGCATGTCGGGTGGTGCCGCGAGGCGGCGGGGGCTCGCCGGGCGGATGTGGATGCTGGCTTCGTGAGGCTGTCCGGGGCGGGGCGTACTGCGCCACCGGAGGATGTGGCGACGCCGCACGACGGCGGGTGCGGTCGTACGGCGCCCAGGGTGGCGCACCACGCGGGTCCGTGCCCGCGCGGTGCGCCACGGGTGTCGAGTTCGAGCACGACCGCTGAGTCCACACACAAACTCCTCGCGCCACCCCTCGACCCGGGGTTTGTTAGGAAAGTAGACTACCGAAACCCGGGGAGCAAGACCTTCGGCGAGATGATCGATCTCATTCATGCATCGGAGGACCAGGGGTGACGACGCTGGCCGGAGGCGATGCCCCGGGCCGACCGCAACTCATCCGGGCGATGAACGAGCGGCTGATGCTGCGGCACGTCCGCGGGGCCGCCGGCATCTCACGGGCCGACCTCGCCCGGGTCTCCGGCCTGTCCAAGAACACCGTGTCCCTCGCGCTCGCGGCGCTGGAACGGGCCGGACTGGTACGCCCCACCGGCGTGCGTACCGGCGTACCCGGCCCGGCCGCCCTCCTGTACGAGGTGCACCCCGACGCCGCCTTCGTGCTCGCCCTCGACGTCGGCCGCAACTTCTTGCACGGCGCGATCAGCGACTTCTCGGGTACGGTCCGGGCCAAAACGTCGGTCAAGGCGCGGGCGGCCAGCGGCGCGGGACGGGTCGCGCAGCTCGTCGAGCTGGCCGAGGCCCTGTGCGCCGAGGTCGGGGTCGCCCGCAAGGACATCACCACGACCGTCCTGGGCAGCCCCGGCGTCTACGACCCCCGGCGCGACGCGCTCGTGCTCGCCGGCGCGTTGCCCGGCTGGGACAAGCCGGCGGTCCTCACCGAGCTGCGCCGGGCGTTCGGCGCCGAGCTGGTGATCGAGAACGACGTGGACGCCGCCGCGCTCGCCGAACGCGCCCACGGCCACGGTCGCGACGTCGACAGCTTCGCGTTCGTCTCCGTCGGTACCGGTATCGGCATGGGTCTTGTCCTCAATGGACGGTTGCACCGCGGCGCGCACCGGGTGGCCGGCGAGATCGGCTACCTGCCGCTGGACCGGGGGCCGGGCACCGACGCCCGGGACGCGCGCAGGCGCGGCAGCTTCGATGCGGCCGCCTCGGCCGCGGGCATCGTGCGGGCGGCGCACGCCGCCGGCCTGACCGGGCCGCTGACCGCGCGGCACGTCTTCGACGCCGCCGAGCGGGGCGACGAGCGGGCCGCCCGGGTGGTGGCCGAGGAGGCCCTGCTGGTCGCCAGGGCGATCTGCGCGGTGGTCACGGTCGTCGATCCCGACCTGGTCGTCCTGGGCGGCGGCGTCGGCCGGGCGGCGGGCTTCCTCGACGCGGTGGCCCGCGAGCTTCGGGCCATCGCACCGGTCGTCCCGGACCTGCGGGTCAGTGCGCTGGGCGCGGACGCGGTCGTCGACGGCTGCCTGACCGCGGGGATGGACCGGGTGTGGGAGATGGCAGCGCGGGCGCCAGACGCCGCCGCGGTGACCGGATTCTGAAACCCGCCGGTAGCCGAATCCCCGGTTAGCGGTTAGTCTGCCTTCCTAACAATCCATTGACCGTCCTCTGTCCCGCTCCCTCCCCCGACCAGCAAGGAGCGCACCGGCAATGAGTAGACGAAGGTTGTTGGCGGGCACCGCGCTCGGCACCGCGGTCGTGGTCTGCGCCGCCACAGTGTCCCTGCAGCACCACGCCGCCGCGGGTGCGGCCCGCACCCCGGCGACCCTCGTCGCCGCGGCCGCGCCGACCGACTCCACCGCGGTCGCCGACCTCGGCGCCACCGCCGGCTGGAAGGTGCTGACCAGCGCCACGGCGACCCAGACCGGCGCGCAGATATCGACGCCGGGCTTCTCGACCAGCGGCTGGCTCAGCGTGGTCAACGACGACGCGGGGGCACCGGGTACCGAGATCAACGCGCTGCTGCAGAACGGCTCCTGCCCGAACGTGTTCTTCTCCACCAACATGAAGACCTGCTTCGGGCAGATGACCCGGATCGGGGCGGAGACCGTACCGCAGTTCTCCGTGCCGTGGTGGTACCGGACCGACTTCGCCGCGCCGCCGGCCGGGCAGGACGCCACGCTGATCGTGAACGGCGTCGTGGGCAAGGCCGACGTCTGGGTCAACGGTACCGAGGTGGCGACCGCCGCGACGGTGGCGGGCGGGTACGCCAAGCGCAGCTTCGACGTCACCGGCCTGCTCGTCGCCGGTACCAACTCGGTCGCCATCGAGGTGTACCCGAACGACCCGACCGCGATGCTCACAGTGGACAATGTGGACTGGAGCCAGATCCCGCCGGACAACAACACCGGCCTCCAGTTCCCGGTGCAACTGCGCACCGGCGGCCCGCTCGTCGACGGCAACGCACACGTGCTGCAGAACACGGCGGCCGACCTGAGCAGTTCGGTACTGACCGTCAAGGCGGACATCACCAACACCACGGCCACCGCGCAGACCGGTACCGTGACGGCGACCGTGACACCGCCGGGCGCAACGGCGCTGACCGTCACGCAGAGCGTGACCGTACCGGCGAACGCCACCCAGACCGTGACCCTGCCGGCCGTCACCGTCGCCAGCCCGCAGATCTGGTGGCCGTACCAGCTCGGCGCGCAGCCGCTGTACGGTCTGGCCACGTCGGTGTCGCAGAACGGGACGGTACTGAACTCGACCAGCTCCACCTTCGGCATCCGTACCGTCACCTCCTCGCTCGTCGGCGCGTCGACGCTGGCGCCCAACGGGGTACGCGCCTTCCGCGTCAACAACACCCCGATCGTCATCCGCGGCGGCGGCTTCGACCCGGACCTGTTCCTGCGATACTCCACATCGGACATCGCGCACCAGATCGCGCTGATGAAGGCCCTGGGCATCAACACGATCCGGCTCGAAGGCCACCTGATGCCGGACGACTTCTACCAGCAGATGGACGCGGCCGGCATCCTCGTCAACGCCGGATACCAGTGCTGCGACTTCTGGGAGACCACCAGCTACTCCAGTGCGGACAGCGCCACCTACCAGCTCTCCGCCCAGAGCATCGGGCAGACCCTGCGCAACCACCCGTCGGTCTTCAGCTTCCAGTGGAGCGACAACGCGCCGAGCTCGTCGCAGGAGTCGCTTGCGCTGCAAGGCTTCGCGGCCGCCGACTACACCGGGCCGTTCATCTCCTCGGCGGAGTACAAGAGCAGCCCGCAGCTCGGCGCGGCCGGCGAGAAGGAGGGGCCCTACGACTGGGTGCCGCCGCTCTACTGGTACGACACCAGCCACTCGACCGGTGGCGACCTGACCAACTCGGGCGGCGCGTGGGGCTACGACAGCGAGCAGAGCGCCGGAAACACGGTACCCACGCTCGACTCCATCAACCGGTTCCTGTCCCCGGCCGACCAGGCGGCACTGTGGCAGACCCCGGGCGCGAACCAGTACCACAACAACTACGAGGGTACGAAGCACACCGGGTACGCCTTCGGCACGCTGTTCAACCTGGACACGTCCATCACCAACCGGTACGGCGCCTGGTCCAGCCTGCCGCAGTACGTGCAGGAGGCGCAGGTCGCCAACTACGAGAACGTGCGGGCGCAGTTCGAGGCGTTCGTCGCCCACTCGACCAACGCGGCG